>NZ_CAWUDI010000038.1:0-81357 GCF_963920925.1 Calothrix sp. CCY 0018
CTGCTAAGTATTTTAAAACGGTACGGGTGGACTGCTCGGAACCAAAACAACTTCGTTTGTTTGAAACGCCCTCCCCTGAGTTAACAGGGATTAAGGAGATAAAACGCCGCTCTCGTAGCAAAAAGCGTTTGCCGGGGAACTTGTTAGGCGAACAGTTAAACCTGTTTGATGTAGATAAGATAGTGGATTCTAACTAAGCTATCTGAATCCCACTCCCTTTAGGGGTGGGAGTGTCAAAGCATTAGTCATAAACTCCAATACATTGCGACGTTGAAATTTAAGGGAAGTCACAACAGTTAACATCCGAGACACAAAAGTGCTACCCGCTTGAGTTTGGGAGCCAAAACTGGTAGGGAGCCATATCACCGCAGGACGTATAGCTGCGAAACTTTGCCACAGGGATACTCCCCGTGGCAAGATTTCGCCTCTGGGCAGTATTATTCGTTGGTTCTACACCTTCAACATCGACAAACAACCATAAAGCTGGTTCAACTTTCAGAAGTTGGCGACAAGTACGGACAGTTTTTGCGAAGGGAGTTTTTTCTTTGTAACCAACCTCATAGTTTGCGGCTTCTTGCAAGGAGGACTTGATTGAGTTACGGATGAATTGAACTTTTAGCTGCAATTCGCAACGCTTCAAAGTACCATCTCTGACTTAATACCAAAGTTTAAATAATTCCTTTTCTTGCTCTAAGAGATCATCTCCTATTTGCTTCGAGACTCCTGTTCGTTCTGAGATTTTAATGAACTCTCGTTGGACATTGCACTTTGTACCATTCTCTGGCTATGCCGGTATAATCCACTCAAAACAGCAACCATGGCTACTGCACGAGTACCGTAACCACTTGGATTAAAACAAGAGCGGTAATGCTGCACGGGTGCTTTCTCCACAGTGGTCACATATTAGTTTATGTAAGCGATGTTCTATGACTATCGGTTTAATTGGGGGAATTTCTACTACTTGGTGACGGTAAGGGTTCCCGTCTTCTCCGCTTAATTTCTCACCACAACAGTTACAAATTTCAGGGTGGTGATTCAAAACCTCTTCACAGTATGACGGCTCATATAAAAATCGACTATGCCCCTTATGACCTGGCTGCCCACCGCGCTTTTTACCGCTCTTGTTTTTCTTTACTGGCTTTTCTGCACTGGGTGGGTCGGTTGACGGGGGAGATGATGAATTATTTGATGTACGGTTAATTTTTTCTAAAAGCTCCTGCTGTTTAGTTTCTAAATCCGCTAACTCTTTTTCTGATTGCTTTATATGCTGCCCCATTTTCTCCACCAGTTCTTTGACACTGGTCGGAGTTTTTTCCCAATCTGAGTTGGGGATTTCAATTCCGTAAATGAGGCACTTTACATCCATGCATCTTAAACTACCATCTAAGCATTCTAGGAGTGTCTGTAGGTTTTGTAAATAAATGGAAATATATATTTGCAGAACAGGGTATTAGTGGACTAAGATTAAGATACAAAGGGTCAAAAAGTTATCTTAATTTAGTACAAAAACAAACTGTATTAACTTGGCTAAAACATAAAAATTACTGGCATTTATCAGAACTAAAAGAGTATTTATAAGATAATTTTGATGTAATCTTTGAATCCAATCAAAGCTACTATGACTTGTTTAAACAAGCTAATATAAGTTGGAAAAAAACACAGAAAAAGAATCCGAGAAAAGACCCAGAACTAGTAGCTAAAAAAACTAGAAATAACGGCGTGGCTGAATGCTCATCAAGATGATATAGTATCCGGGCAACTTGTGGTTTTTTGTGAAGATGAATGCCATCTGTTATGGGGAGATATTTGTAGTTATATTTGGGGTAACACCAAGGAACGAGTGGAAGTTCCAGTTATCAATGAACGACAACGACAAACCTACTTTGGCGCTCTAAATTATTGGCTCTTCAGTACCTAGTATGCCAAATTATTAATTAAAAACTAAAATATTCTTTTTTACATGGGTTTAAAGCTCAAAACTGTAAAATAGCTAAAAATGTTATTTAAAAAACCTAAATCTATTACGTGGCAATCTTTCCAGCTTTTATACGAATGTTTTTAGCATATTAAGTACTGAAGAGCCAAATTATTATACACAAGAGTTGTATCCCCTCAAAATTTCGGGGTAGGGAGTTATTGAGGTATCCATGACCAACCAAAGGGATTCTCTGAAGACCTCTCCCGAATAATAGTCCCCAAAGATGGAATATTTTCAACTTGAGAAATGCGATCGCTAATATACTCGAAAAAGCTGATACCCAACTTGCGAGTTGTGTCAACAAGTAACATAAAAATATCCCATGCCTTTGTACCTTGCTCTGTTTGGGTTGCGTAACTAATGTTGCGCCGTTGTACAATCGTTCTGGCAGCTAACTCTGCTGGATTGTTATGCAATGGTAATTCTGGATGCTCCAATACAAGAAGCAACTCCAGGACTTGTAAAGCGGTTAATCGTTTTCGCTCATCTAACTGCTCGTAACCAGTCTTTTCGGTAAAAAGTGTCCAAAATTCCAGTTCTAATTGATGAGCTTTTTCACAACTCGGAGAATCTCGGTAAGCTAACAATTTTCGGTAATAATTCCAGAATCTTTCCAGAAAATCATCTAAAAGTTTTTGGTGGTAAGGTATGAGTGGACTTAATTTTTTATAATGTCGTCCTTCATGTACCCAACAAAGAGCTAAATCTGAAGTTATTAATTTAAACTGCGGAGCATCATCACACAGTAAAGTTTTAATTACAGGAATGGTTGATTGCTGATGATAAAAGGCAATTGCTGCCGATTCACATACGCGGGAGCGATTCTGGGAACCCAGTTTACTTAAATACTCATCAATTAAAAAATTAAACTCAGCTTCCGTTAAAGCGACTTGCTGAGGTAATAATTTGAGTTGATTAACCCACTTGGCTGGTAAATTAAAAGTATCTAAAAGCTCATATGTTAGGGAGTTGAGAATAAACTCAAGCTCAGTTGTGTTTTGCAACACCTTCAATACACTCAAACTCAAACGGTCTTTGTTTCGTGTCGTCTGGTAGATTGTATACAGAGGGTTACAAATCACATTTGTTGTATAGTTTACTCCCCCCACACGCGCACCTGTCTGGTCAAAATGTTGCCAAGGACTGCTTGCTAGTCCTTCTGCATAAACTTCTTCGTACTCAGCTAAGAAAACTTCTGGGTTTTTAATTAATAAATTTGATAAGTACCCTGCACTCATCGAGATACCGATATTCTCTAAAAATTCTTTTATTTTACCGCATCGTCATGTTTCCACCGTAATAAAGACTCATGACCAAAGCTTTTATCCCTGGACCGAATTCTCCGCTCTTACCTGTTGGTAAATTTGCTAGATATGTTTTTCTTGTTTTCGGTGAGTAGTATTTTTCCTTGCGAAATAGTATGTTATCTGGCTTCAGTAAAATATCTTGGACTACTACTTCCTCATAGCCCTTGAACTGTACGTCTGGTGGTAATTTTTCTTGGGGGTAAAATACAATCTCTTCTCGGTCTATCTGAATTGACTCGTTTTTACTTGTTTTTTTGCGCTCTTTTGGTATTTTTCGCTCTTTCTCTGATGAATGATTTTTCTTAAACCCTTTGTTTTTGTTCGCTTTTATGTCAGGTTTTCCTTGTTCACCTTTCAGACGGTTATTCTCATCCCGTAGTTTTTGAATTTCTTTTTCTAATTGCTTATTTTTTGTATTTAGTTGTTCTACCAAATTCAATAACAGTTCTACTGTTTGACGCACTCCTTCATCTGCAATCTCTTTTGGCTCAATTGATTGCAATGATACTGATACCACTTCTTCTGATCATGGTTTTTGCGTCATGCTTCATATTCTACGACGCAAGGTGTACCTTTACCCCATTTTTTTGAGCGGATACCAAGAGTTTTTAATTAAACCTTATGAAAAAGGTGATACAAGTAACGCGATCGCCTTCGTTGAATATTTAATTTCTCAGTATCCAAAAAGTCGCATTGCTCTGATTTGGGATGGAGCTAGCTATCATCGTTCTCATGAATTTAAAGCTCATTTAAATAATATTAATCAAGGGTTAAATGAAGACGAATGGAAAGTAACTTGTATTCGATTTGCACCCAACGACCCAACGCAAAATCCTGTAGAAGATATCTGGTTGTATGCTAAAAACTTTATTCGAGAGTTCTTTGAGAGCAAGCGATGGACAAATTTGTCTAGCTCTAAGATAAACCGAGTATATCTCTAACCAAGCCGCTCAATTTCTCTCTACCAATTAACTCATAATCTTCTGCACTCAAGTCACAGAAATATTTTTTAGCCCCGTTTACCTCAAGCATTGCTACTAACCCCAGGGGCGCACCTGATAGAATATTCTCTTCATTCACTTCTCTATCAGTACTTAGATTAGTTTTTACGGTCGCAGAGTAGTTTCTAAATTCCTTACCATCAAAGACTGCATAATTCCAGAAGAAGTTACACTCTCTCATCGGAAACTGACTTGCAACCATAATTCAGTAATCATAGACATCATGCTGAGTGGAAGCTCCCATATGTCTTTGAACAGTAGCTTTCACATCTTTTCCTGGAGAGAATTTTGCATATTAATGTCGCTAAGGCTTCTGTATCCAAACGACGATTACCGTAACTACAGCGTAGCTCAAAGGTTTTATTTTGGCTCAGGGCAAAAGAGAAGGTGAAAGGCATATCTAAGATTTTGTATTTTGGATTGGCTTCCTAAATAAATGAGGATTTGCTCTAGAAGTTACAATCTTCTTCACCGTATTATCACTTAATTCCGGGAAGTCGTATTTTTTCATAAATTTGAAATAATTGACTAATTTTTACGCTGCGATCGCTAGATTGTTTTTAACTCAAACTGCTTAATAGTTACTGTATTCACTTGCTCACTCAATTAGCTTTACCTTTATTTTTGATGAGTTAAGTCGGGAATAGAAAAGCTTATCCTTTTAGTCCCGACGGGTCTTTTCCAATTTATAATCTTTATATTTCATCACAGTCAAGTTTTCTCCAGCTTTAACCATTCGCTCATTTCTTGCTCAATTAATAAATTGTATAGGTTGCTTACTGTTCGCTTTTCTTTGCTAGCTCGTTTTTTCAGAGCTTCCATTGTTTTCAGTTCTAGATAAATCGTCTTCTGTAGGGTTGCATATTAAACTTTTGAGCCATTTATTGAAGGTTCAAAGCGAGCAATCATGGATTTTTCTAACTCATCTATTAACTCTGAGCTATCACAAATCAGCCAAGCAATGCGAACTTCACCAGGTAAGTCTTTGAATTCTTGGATTCTAGCAAGGAGAATCCCAACGTTGTCTTAGTACTGTTGCTTTACCAACGTAAACAACTTTGTTGTCATGCAGCACAAAGTAGACTGCACAAACTAAGGGTAGATGCTTCCGCAGTGAGAGCGAGATTGTGGGTAATTTGAACGGGTCAATTGCTGCTGTATTCATTTACAAATGTTGATTAACTCTACTTTCAATCCATTGCTCTATAAGCTGCCTAGATTTTTCGCTCATATTTGTCCCTTCCCTAGCGCACCAGACTTTAAATTCTGTTCTTAAGGACTCAGGTAGAAAAACTCTAAAGCTTACAGTTTGGTCTTCTTTTTTGTTGTCATCTGACATAAATAGGTCACATATACCACACGCTCATTTTCCGCTAGTTAACTCAGTTTTGAAATAGCTCACACGACACTATTGATATATATGACCTATGTAGACTATGATAACTGTATTAGCGATAAACTTCTACCATTATCAAATATGGGCAACTATGAAAAACAGTACAACCCTCAAAGCTTGTAAACGAACAAATTAGCAAAGCTCATAGAAAATAGCTTACTCACGGCTTTGATTCGGAATTACCATTTGTTTCATCTGGGTATCTAAGCTTTCCTTCTTTTTCAGCTACTTCAACGTCTCTACGCAGCAAATAAGCAGCTAGGTCTGCGAGACTGGTACCTTCAATATCAGCCCAAATTTGTAATTTTTCATGAGTCAAATCGGGAATAGAAACGCTTATTCTCTTAGTCACGGCAAGTCTTTTTTAATTTTCATGTCTCATCGTATCTTTTCTTGAATTTAAATATTGTTTCGATAAAGATGCTATTTAGTTGTGGAATAGCTGCTTTTAGTATGATGCTGATATACGACACAAAAAAATTCAGTTTCGATTCCAAAAGTCCAATGCTCCCGTAAACTCCCTTCCTTGTAAACAGGAATCTCTAAAGATGAAAAACTGCGAAATCCTGAAAAAATTACCGAAAAAAGGTTTGGAACCCAGGCAATTCCTACGTCACTGCTTTGGTATTGCTGAACTGACTCCCTCAGAATTACTTGAAGAAGAAACAGACAGCCAGTATCGCAAAAAATGCATTACCGTACTTTGTGCAATCTTTGATATACAGCGAGCAACAGTTCGCAAATGGGGAAACGACCTTAACTTTGAAGGAATGCCTAAATATTGTAGGATTGCGCTTGCTTATATTTATGTTGCCCAAACTGCACCCCATGAGCTAGGAAGCATCCTAAAAGGGGATTTTGCCCCACCATCGGTTGACGCTCAAATGTTTTTGGAGAAAGTTCTTCTCAACGGGCTAAGCGAGCAACAAGTATTGCAAACTGTCTAGAAATGCTAACTTTCGTGGGACTTGCGTTCAAACCCTTACTCAAGTCCTGCATATTGGCACAAAATCAGTTCAAGACTGGGGACAAGATATGTCATTTCGCAAAATGCCCCGAATCCATAAGCATACTTTGGGTTATGCATTGGCAGCTATCTCCCAAGTTTCATCAATGGATGCTTCTCTCAAGCCAAGCAAGCCCGCAACACTGTCTAAAATGCTTTCAACAGCAGCTTAAGTTATTCAGATTAGTCGGATTAGAAAAATTGGTCTTTGTGACAGACCAAACACTAATAAAAGCAAAGCAAATTTAACATGACTTCACTAATTCTTGCAACCGAAAGGTACACCGAGCAGAACTATATTGACTCCAATCCCACGGTACACATCGAGCAAAGTACTTTGGAGTATCTGTATGCAGCATTCTCGCTTTACGAATGTAAGCATACTCTTAACAGGAAACAGTATCGCGCACTGTTGGAGGAGTATGGATGGGATAAAGGGAGTGCCGAAGAAAGGCGATAAGCCTTCGGCATGGCTTCGCGTACCGCTAAAAATTGCAGAAAATTTTCAAGCGTTTGTTGGTTGTCCGGAACATTTGGCTGTATTGCCTGTACCGATATTACTGCGGTTATGCTCGAAGAATTACCAGGTTTTAATTGAAAAGTTGCAAGATATTCCCATTGGTGGATTGACTTGCAAACTTGTATTGGGACTGATTAAAGAAAGAGGAAAGTTTCTCAAATCTCAGAAAACAGAGAAAAAAGTTGGGAATTGGCGAGCAACACCTGATGGTAGTCGATACTATACTTTCGGTAAAATTATGGAAGATGACCACCAGACGGGAGTGCTTACGGATAAGCTGATAGAGGAATCGGGATTGTCCCCACAGCGAATTGTCAGAATGGCGATCGCTAACTTATACGATAATCTTCAAGTTGAGATTCCAACAGATAGAATTAGTTCTTTAACCGATTTGATTAACGATGAAGAAACTGACGACAATATCGACTCGGAAGATGTTGTGAATCAAATAAACTGGGAATCCAAACAGCAAGAATTTGAATCATTATTACAAAAAGATACAGAAGATACTGACTCTGAATATCCGGAAAGTGAGGAAGAATCGGATATTGACTTATCAGAAGATGTACAGTCTGTAGCTATTCCAATACGTGTATCTGAAGAATCAGGAACAACTTTAAAACTAATTCGCAATCAAAACCAAGATGATGCTGCATCCAAAGATATTTCAAAACAAGTTGAAATGCTATTGCAAGCAACTTGTTGGGAAGAAATTGTTTCAACAACAGAAAATTGGAACGAAGAATTAAAATCTACTGTTTGGAAAATGTTAAGTGAGGAAGAAAGACAAAGTATTAATCAGTTAAAAAACCAGCATTTTGAAAAACTTGAGAAAATCCCTCAAGTCGGAGATAAGGTTATATGGAATGATTGTCCAGTGCATTTGAAATAATCGCGCCATAAGTCCCCGAAACAACGATAGGAAGACCGAAGCGGCTGCTGAGGTAAGCGTATAAATAACCAGGTAAAATCTTATCGGGGTCAGCTACAACACGCATAAAATGCTGTGAACCCGCCATTCCTTTCATATCAGAACGGGAATAAATCATTCTACCTATAGTTCCAGAACAAGTTATTAATGTCCATCCTTCGTCAATTAATAATTCTGGACATGATATTACTTTCTTTTTTGACAAAAGAGGTAAATTTGATAAATCTGCTGCTAAGATATCTGTACTTCCAAGAAAAGGAATACCGTAGTCTGAGTCATTAACATAATTGCGTGAAAATCTCGGACCATTAAAAATCCCTTTCATTCCTCCTTTAGTTAATTCCTGCAACGGTTCTTTTTTAACAGGTAACTTTTCTAAAATAACCTTTGCTTCAAAAGCACCAGAAAGATAAGGATTCCCATCCAAACGACGCTCGTTATTTTCAATCCAGTGGGAAGTAACAGGAATATCTAACTTAGAAATTTTCATATCTGACCCCCATCAAACGGAAACCAATGCTGCAAAGTACTACACAGTTTTTGAAAAGCTGGGTCTTGACATCTTTTAACAGAAACTCTATTCGTAATTTGACGATAAATCGCAGATGAACGAGGTATTCTTGATATTTTTAAAACATCTTCCACAGCTTTTTTCGGATCAGCAGGTTTTGACATCCCAATATCCCATAATCCTTTTTGTGCTAACCATTCCCGCATAGATACATTTTGTTGTTTAAATCTAAATGCTTGTTCTACAACTGGGGTATCCTGCAATATCCAAATTTCTAACTCTAGATCGATTACAATTACAGCAAAATTATTTTTATCCCAGCCAGTTTTCAACATATTTTTACTAATATTATCTTCAATACCTTCTACACCAGGGGAACCCTCCCAAGCATTATCCAAAGCTATAACAGCATAGCGATGTGTTTTTTGGTAAGGACGTAAAAATTCATGAGCGCGAGTATAAACCCCTGGGTCGCTGCCACTTTCATCTACAATTAAATCTTCAGTTGAGTCAAATTCAAAATTGCTAATTCCTAAACTCAAATAAAATTTTTCTCTAGTTAAAAAACCCAAGAATGTCGCCTCCATATTTTTGTCTGCGAGCAGGAAAATACAATCTCTCATCCAAGTACCCCCGCAGCGAACAGAGAACCCAAATCAATACCTCCTCGCCAATCTTGCAAACGTGGATGTTGTTTTCCTTGTATAGCTTTCGCACCATTCTCCTTGCTGAGTTGCATCACAATAATTGATTCTAGCGCTGTATGAGCTAAAACTACCGGAGAATGAGTAGATATACTCACATCTTGCACCTAACGAGTAAACACTTAAAAAACAAATAAAGAGAATAAAAATATGACGTTAGATTAAGTGTGAAGCTTCAGTAAGGGTAAGTAATTTATCACACAAAAAGATAGTACTATTACATAATAAATTAAACAAACCATACTATATTCAGCGATGACGCTGTGCGTCATCGCTGCTTTGCGATCGCCAAATTTGCTTTTGTAGCAGAAAATATGAGAGAAAGGGCGTGAAATATCAATAAAATAGAGCAAGAACAATGCTTGCCCACGCCCAAGAGTTAGTTTACAACCTCAAAGACTTGATGCCCACACAGTACCAAAAAGAAAATCTTGAAGCGATATTGGGATTATTCTTAGAAGCCCAAGGGCATCCTTTACCTGAACATTCTAAAACTAAGTCTGCGAGCGCTTTAAGTAGATTTTTAAATATCAATCCTTGGTCAACACGGGACATGATTCGCGCAGTTCGTAATCAAGTATTAGAGGTGGTTTTAAAAGCTTTATATGAATCTGGAAAAGGACGTAGACCATTTTTACAAGTAATCGTTGACCTTACCACCCTTGAAAAACGAGGTAAATTTCCAGATTTTGAGCATTTAATCTCAGTTTATAACGGTAAACGAGGATTACACCTAGTGGTACTATATCTGGTTGTCGGAAAGTGGCGAATTCCTTGGAGCTTCCGAGTTTGGAGAGGTAAGGGTACACCCTCACAAGCACAATTAGGGCTGAAATTAATTAAAGCTTTACCAAAGCTACTGACCAAACACTTTCAGGTGATGATTTTAGCTGATACAGCTTTTGGTAGTATAGATTTTTTACATGGTATTCGTAAGCTTAAATATCATGCCATCACAGGTCTTTCTATCAATCGTAAATTAGTTGATGGAAGGGTTCTAAGACATTTGCATAAACAAGGGCAACAGGTAAAGTTGGTTGGTTTGCAGTTTCCTGTTACCGTAGCTTGGTATTACCTTAAACGTGAAAATGGAAGACTAGAAAAAAGGTTTGTTTTATCTACCAGACCTCTAAAAGCTAGCACTATTAAGTGGTGGGGAAAACGTAGATGGCAGATTGAGGGTTGGTTTAAAACAGCAAAGCATCGTTTTGGCTTACATCGTTTTGGTCAGAAAACCTTAATTGGAATGTATCGTTGGCTGATTCTTTCCTTAACTGCTTATTTTATAGTCCATTGGACTTACTTATCAACTCAGTTGCCATTGCCACCTGATTGGGGAGAAGCATCCCAGATTGCTCTTGAATCATTTTTTCCAAAAATAGTTGTGTCTCTTCTTTTACTTAATATTGAGCGATTAATTCCTCTTGCACGTAGTTGTGGTTTTGACATTCAATTCTCCAGGTGCAAGATGTGAGTATAAAAACTTGGGAATTATATACAGAACTTAAAGATTGCAAAACCACTTCTATTGCTCTAGGATGAATACCGTTTTCCGGTTCTTCTAAAAAAATTAAATCGGCAACTTTAGGTAAATAAGGCAAAATAGTCAAAGCTAATATATGCAGAGTTCCGTAAGATAATCCCGAAGATGTAACTATATAGTTTCCCAAATAAGTTAACTTGAGATAAGCGTGATAATCTTCTTCTCTTTGAATCGCTTCTATTTTGACAATGTTAGGTAAAGCCATTTTGATATGTTCTACCCAAGCTTCAAATAAATCGGGTTCTTCCTGTTGCAAATTCATTACCAACCAAGGTAAATTAGCTGCATCAGCGCGTAAATTTTTTGGTTGGCCTGGAGGACAGGCTTTTCGTAACATTTGCCAACTGGGTTCATAGCGCATTACCCCTTTTTTTAATAAATCTATAAACCAATTAGTTGCAGGAAAGTTAGTTAAATCTCTTACCACATTTGCTAAAGCTAATTCCTGGGGTTCTAAATTTAATTTTGGTTGATTTGCGCTACGGAATTCTGGTTTTAAATTAGCTGGAGTTCCGTTTGCTCTATCAATAATTTTTTGCCAAGAAGAGGGGCGTTTTTCTCCTATTATCCAACCTTGTTCGGGTTCAGAAACTTCTTCGGGCAGAATATAAAGAAATTCATCGGTTACATGAAGCTCAATCTTATTAAATATTTGAAACCGGATTTCATAACGCAAGCTATGGGGATGTCGCTTGCTATCTTTTTGTACTGCTGCGGATGCATTTTGAAGTAAGTTAATAATAATTTCTTGAGGTAAATTAGCTTCTATTGCAAAACCAAAATACTCCCCTTTACTATAATGAACCAACTCCTACACCATAAAAGCCAAAGCGCGATCGGAAAGACTAATCTCCTCATTACCACGAAAAAGATTGCTGTAATTCTCCTTCACGTCTTCAAACAAAGGTAAAATCCGCTTGCGAATTTCCTTGCGTCCCTCAATATCAAACTGTTCCTTGGGACCAGCCCAAAATCGTCTTTGACCGCGAGGTGATTTCTGCTCGTCGTGCATTTTACAGAAAATCAGGTATAAAAACTGCCAGAAAGCCGCATCCTTGGGCATCCCGATTAGCCTGCTTGAAGTTAGTGCCTCGCAAACTAACATTATTAAGTACCGATCCTTTGATAGAAACAAAACTTAAATCTCTCCCCTCCAAAACAGCTTTATCAACCTTCACCGAAAAGGTGACAGCATTTCCACCCACATAACCAACCTCCTCCTCACTTTTCCCCCGCGTCATCTCAATAACCTCAACCAGCGCTTCATTATCCCCCACCATCCCCAACATCAAATCCATCACCGCTTTCGTTAATGGCTTAACGCCCAAAATTTTCCCTCAATTTCTCCAAAGATTCTTTAATAAACCCCTTTAACGGAGCAATCGCAATACAATTTCCGGAATTATCCAACTGCCGCTCAAAATAACCAGACCAAGTATAATCAACGGGTGCAGCGCTACGATCCAAACAAGATTGTGCTTGTGCTTGTGCTAGTTCCGTAAAATCATCAGCTAAAATTCCCAACTCAGCCGCAAATTTATATGCAACAAAAAACTCTAATAGCAAACGATGAGCGGGAGTATAATCCCCATTAGCATTACGAATCAGCATCGTCTGCCCCATCATGACGTAATGCCAATGATCCAAATCATTTTGTTCTTGCACGATAGAACCAAACAAGCGACGAATGCGATCGGGAAACAACTTGTAATTAATGCTCAGTTGGTCATTAGAAAGCATTTCCCAAGATAGTTCGCACAAGAAATACAGTTTATCTGCCAAAGAAGTAAACGTGCGTTCGGCTTTGATATCCCGTTCCATCTTCCGTCGCACTGCATACAAATAAACCCGCGACATATCCACAGGTTTACCCGCTTCAATATCTGGTAATGCTTCTAAAATTAAATCGGTCATTACCGGACGACGTGCCAAGTCTAATAGTTGCGGATTGCCCATCACTTGGTCAACCGTTGCAGTTTCTGCTTGGTGTAACAATACTTGTCTTATTTGCTCGTCGTTGAATTTTTCCAGTTCCAATACTTCAAACTGGGGTGTTTCTCCGGTTAAATTTTTAGTAGAAGCTTGTAACTCTGCATTCAACAAAGCCCGTCCTTCTTGAGCTTCTGGAAAATGTTCTGTGCGACAAGTTAAAATCACTTTGGCACCGGGAACCACAACCTTAACCAGTTCCCAAAAGTTATTAATCATCTGCTGACGGTCAACTTTTGCAGCCATTTCATCAAAACCGTCAAAAATTAACAGCAGCTTACCCATGCGGTTCAACTGGTCGAAGACATCGCTATTGATACATCTTACCAAAGGTAGCACGAAGCCCTCAGTGCCATTTGCGCTTTATCTCAGAAGTTTTAACTTTTTCCCAACTTCAGCGCCAACTTTTGATAGATTCCGTCCAACCACACGGGAATTACAGGTTTACCTTCATCCAAAGATGCGATCGCCTTCTTCAAATCAAACTCTAAAAGTTCTAGTTTCCCCTTCTTGCCATCCCAACACAACATAAAACGCTTGGCTACTTTTTCCGAAATAGGTAAAATAAAACCCTCATCCTTCAGTCTTTTAACCGTAGCAGCAGCCACCTCAAAATTTAAACCGACTCTCAGACAATATTGCATCACTGCTAATTCCATTACCTCAGAGCTTCACAAGAACGCATGGACTATCGTTTAATTATCAAAGACCGGGCGACGCAAGATTTGCGACAGTTGGCAAATTATATATTGGTTAATGGTAATGCCCAGATAGCCGTTAAATTTTTAGATAGTGCGGAACTGACTTTTGAGCAGTTGCTAAAAACCCCTGGTATGGGAAAAATAACACAGTTGGTGGTGTCAAGATTGGGTGCAATTAGACAATGGCGCATCAAATATTTTAGAGATTATCTAATTTTCTATCGTATCCAAGACACTACCGCCCTCGATTCTAAGGGTATTTCATGGAGCAAGAGATTTAGCGGATATACCGCCACGAGTTAGATGAATAATTCCGATCCAAAATAAAAACCTTTACTCTGTAGGAATAGATTCTAAGCAAGAAAATGATATTTTTGTTTTGAAAAATCTGTGCGGTTTTCAAATTAAGAATATTGAAATTTTTTTGATTTTTAAATCAACTGCGTTTTTACATCAATGTATCTCCATATTTTATTTATGATCATGCACTTACCTTGGATAACGCCGGACGTTATTGTAAGTGTTTTTATGAATCAGACCACCATATTATCCGAAATGATAATGTGGTGAAGAGCTTGTAATGTAAGGATTATAGCTATTTAGAATATATTAAGGCGCGGCTATCTATCACAGGGTTAGCGCTCCCAAATTCTATCAAAAAGCCATATTGTTAACTAATAATGAAATAGTTATGAGAAACCGAAGAAGGGATAACTATCGGTTAATTATATAAAATAAAACTATTTCCCGCTCAAAATATGAGTTATGACCTACACCCCACCCAAACTTCTGACTTTCGAGCAATTTATTGCTGAGCATGGAGATAACGCCCGTTACGAACTAATTGACGGAGAATTACGTGACATGGAACCAACAGGTCCTCATGAAGAGGTTTCAGGAAATATTGCTGGTAGAGTTTATGCCGAAATTTTTCGCTCTAATTTGAATTGGTTAATCCCAAAAACTTGTTTAATTAAACCACCCGCAGCAGAAGCAACAGCATTACGCCCAGACGTAATTGTTTTGGATAAAGAAAAGCTTAAACAAGAGCCGCTTTGGGAGAAAGAACCAATTATTTGTAGAGGCGATACTATTAAATTAGTTGCGGAAGTCGTAAGTACTAATTGGCAAGACGATTATGCTAGAAAAGTTGAAGAATATAGTTTATTAGAAATACCTGAATATTGGATTATTGATTTTCGCAGTTTGGGTGGTTTGCAGTTTATCGGGAAGCCCAAACAACCTACTTTTACCGTATGTCAATTAGTTGATGGTATATATCAACAGCAAAAATACCGTTTAGGAGATGTGATTTCTTCCTATTTATTTCCAAATTTACAATTAAAGCTTGATGATATTATGCCGTAGTTTAGGAAGGCAATAGTTTTCCTAAAAACTATATTAATGATTTTCGTGTTGGCATCTAAAAATATACGATTTAACCTTGTGCTATTAAAGAATTGATTTGTTCATCATCAATATTTATGCCTTTACGTTGAAAATATGGACGTAAATTAATTTGGATAAATAAATCCTTTAATTCTTCAGCGATTTCTTCAGGAGGATTTCCCGATAAAGCTGTTGCAATTAAACGTTCTGCTGCTTTCAATTCTCCACAATCTATCGCCAAAGTTGCTGCACTGCGATGTAAAATTGAACGACTCGGTTCTGCATCTAATTGATGAGCAATTAATTTTGCGGCTGCTTGTTCATTTTCAAATGCTTCTCGAATAAGTTGAGATGCTTGTTCTAAGTTACCTGTCCGTTTCGCACTAAAAGCTGCTTCTGCCAAATCCATTGCTGTGTTGTGTTTTTCTTGAACTTGACTCCGGAATCTTTCTACATAAGATAGGGGTGTGCTGAATTCTACAACGATAATATATGCCGGAAATTGACCATCGGAGGCTTTTGTTTGTTCCTTTTTTTGTTTTAACCTAGCTTTAACACGGCTTGAATCACCTTTTCGTATTCCAGATACTTCAAGCCTAACTTTATTTTGAAATAATTGCCCTTCATCTGTATCCAAAGTGCCTAACCAATAATCAAATCCTGTGCCTTTTCTAGAACGTTCAATTACGGTTAAATCAGTTAATTCTCTAATGATTAAAAACGCAATGCCATAGGCTGCTTGTTCTGTCGTAAATTCCTCATCATTCCAGCAACGTAGCATTTGTTCGGTAACTGGTTGCCAAAATAGCTTAAATTTAGCATTGAAATCCCCATCAACTGTGATTTCAATGCCTTGGGAATGCTTTTGTTCTTCCAAGCATACTGCACAAGCTTCCGCTAAGGCTGCGCCGAAAGAAGGTGTGATAGCCGGTAAACCTTGAGCTAAATCAGTAATTACAAGTTTCTAATGATAAGACTTGCTATAAAACCAGCCTTCAATAGTTCTTTCATTATAACCAGTCAAGTATGAGAGAGTAGCATTGCAAGCTTTCATGTACCCATGAGGACTTCGTTTACCAGGAGTTGGAACTTCTATTCCTGGGTGAAGAATAGGTATCCAAATGATGCACCATTCCTCTGGAGACATTGGTTTTAAAAGTTCGGGCAATATTTGTTGTAATCGTCCATTTTATATTTGATACAAAACAAATTTTGCTAACCGACGAGGAATTTTCTTAGTGTTAGCTTGTGGCTCATTTAATAATTGCATATGTATGAATGACTTATTTATAGAGGGTTTTTTGTCATGTCGAAACTTTGTGCCATTAATTGCTGATTAAAGGCAAGATTTCACAAAGATAGAATTTGTTCTCAATCTAAAAAGGAATTTCCTGCTCTTGATAGCTCGGATGAGATACTTTTAAATCGCAGATAAAAGCAGTTAATGCATGGATTCCTGTATATAAAGTTCCACTATTTGCTCTGTATCCTCTGCCGCTCCAACCATTCCAGCCAAGATTTTCTCCTATTTCACCAAACTCTGAAATTACTGAATTAGATTTTGATTTGTGCTGCAATTCTTGCTGCTGTTTTCTACTCGTATCTTGAAGCTGAGTTAATTCTTGCTCTCTTTGAGAAAGCACGTTATTCAAACGCTCAACTTCTGACATCAATGGTTCAATAGTTTTCTCTAACTCTTTGTTAACCACCTTCGCAGCTTGCTTGTTAAAAGTATTACCCCAGCTATCTCTATTGGAATCTTCGAGAGCTTTTTCCAAGTCTTTTATTCGTTGCTGGAGTTGTTGATTTTCCGAAACCAAACTACGAACAGAATTTAATTCATTTTCTTTCACTATTAATTGCTCGATTAATTCGTGTTTAGCTTGTTCCATTTTTTGAGCGTGTTTTTGGGCAGCAATTATTTCTTCTTTAGCTGCTTTTAATGCTGCGTCGCGAATTTCTATAAATTTTCCCAGTTCTTCCTCTGCTTTCTCTTTATCTCGTTGTGCTAAAGCTTCGGCGATTTTTTGTTCTACTTGGGCTGGGGTAAACATTTCCTTTGGAGAAGCTGGCTTTATAGCTGTCTTTAAGGATTCTGGCTGAATTTGGTGGGGCTTAAATAGCTGCTTTACATCCATACCTTGAGAAACTGTATGGTCAAGTAATACCCAGAAATCATTGTTCCATTCGGACATGATGATACCAGCGTAACCAGTCCAACCTCTATCATCACTTTTGATTACGATTCGCATTCCGGGGGCTAAGAGTGTGGGAGCGAGGGAAGTGGTAGTGAGGGATTGTTCCTTCCCTCCCTCTCTCCCTCTCTCCCTCTCTCCCTCCTTCTTCACTTGTGCTGCTGTTCTAAGAGGCGATCGCACTAATTCTTTGACCAAATCATGGCTGACTTTAGTTAGTTGTCGTAGTGCTGACACGCTCCATTTTTGGACGTTGCCGCGAACCTTACCCTGTAACCTTTTTGGTAGTTTGGAGAACCATTGATAGATTTCTATGGCGCTATAAGCTATGTATCGGGATGCTCCGAAGTCATCGGATGCTAGCCATTTTTCAAATACTTTTTTACCTTTTGAGCAATCAGCAATGCAGTCAAGGTAAATCGAATGTAATGCTTGTCCGTTTTCTAGTAAGCCATCGAAGGTTTGGCGAACAAAGCCAATGAATTGGTTGAGCGTGGTTTTAGCTTTGCTTTGTAAGTCGGAATTATCAAACTGAGAATAATCAAAGTTTGCAGTAAATACAAATGGTGGGTAGACGTTTTGGGTATTGTCGTCTAAAGCAATAGAATGCATAATATAAAGTATCCCTTTGATGTAATTGGGAAACCAAACCCTCCGTGCTTGATTCGTAGTCTAAGCGGGGGGTTTTGGCTTTTAATAATTGTACCTTAAAGTTCAACCAATATGTTGAACTTTTCAATTACTCTTTAGAATTATTTACTTGATTGGGAAGTACTTCCTGAATTTGCCATAGAATATCTACAGACCGTAAGTACAATGGTACTAAATTAGGAATATCACTTGGAGTCGATAACCAATTACTACAAGTGGTTTCGTTGTAACCAGTTAATAGGGCTAGAAGTTTGCAGCACTCTTTGCGATACCCATACTCTCCTGGCTTTTTGTCGCTTTTTATCGGAATCCATTTAGAGCAAAACTCCTTTGGTTCTAAAGGTTCAAACATTTATATTTCTAATTCCGGTCTAAATATATCACCTCCAGTTGCCTAAAATTCGCTTAAAATTAAATTTAACCCTATAGGTTTAAGTTTTGTTCCAAGACGACTAGGAGAAGGTGAGGATGTCAGCAAGACAATTATCCTCAATTCTCCCGCACTAGTACCGCTTGGCGGAAGTAAGAAGTAAGAAGTAAGAAGTAAGAAGTTTGATTTTCTAAGCTTTTCAGCCATTTTTAATGGTTGCCTTATTTAAGCCGTGGTGTACTAGTAACTTATCCGAGAGGGAACAGTGGAAATGGAATTTATCTCGTTTGCTTTACGAAAAAGGTTATAACCGCAAACAAATTGTTGATTTGTATAAAGTTATTGATATTATGATGGCTTTATCTACAGAATTACAAGCCAATTTTGAGGAAAAAATCACTAATTATCAGGAGGATAGGAAAGTGCCTTTATTAAGCAATATTGAAATACGTGCTATTGAGAAAACTCATCACAAAAATATCATCCAGCTACTACAAAAACGTTTTGGGAATCTTCCAGAAAGTTTGGTGGAAAATATTAATAAAATAGATGATGTCGCGGTTTTGGAAAGTTTAGTTGTGGAAACAATCAGCGTTAGTTCTCCGGAAGATTTTCAACAACTTATTGATTCTCAATCATCGGAGCATAGTTAATTTAAATTAGTTTTATTTTTTGAATAATTCGGAATAAAAAAATGGTGCGTGACGGCAATATTAACATTTTTCGTTATGATTAATTATTTATCGTAGCCGTCACGCACCCTACTAACTTTGAAAAGTATCTGATTTTTTATTTGATGTCAGAAGAATTACTAACAGTAGTACGTATTATTCATGCTAGCCGAGATATTCCTACTATCTTGGGAGAAGAAGAATCTTAGTAAGGAGTAACTCAATCCTCGCGATTTGCTTCCAGTTTCAGGAGAAATCCCCGTAAGGGGTTCCAAAGGCAGCGTCAAAGTTGGGAGGACCTGGGTCAGGTATGATATTTGTTTGACCATTCACTTTGCCGTGCTTCCGTAACAAAGGTTTTTCGTAAGGAATCCGATTCTCAACGAAAAATCTTCAAAAGTTTTGGTAATCCATAGCGAGTAAAAAGTTCTTCAATCGCAAGTAGTGGAGGATGGTTGGGGTAGTTTGGTGATTTGCCAATTTTTTCACTCTTTTCTTGTAGGTTGAAGTAAATCATTGGTACCAATTTGCCTTCATGACGGCATCACTATTGAAAGTGCCGAATTTACGAAGATATCCGGCGTTGGTTTCCTATACCCCAAGATCCAGCAGAAGCATTTAAAACTTCTGCTGGATGTGCGGATGCAATTAGTTTTTTCTCAAATAACTCGCTAATAATTTGATTTTGGTCTATAAAATTGCCACCATTAAGAACAGAATCGCCTACCATCAAAATTCTTAGCTTTCCCTGTGGCTTTTCGATTGTAATTGGTTCGGAGCGTTGGGAATATTGGTTATATTCAATATTTTTACCAAAGCGATATATTTTCTGGTTTGGTTGAAAGCGATACAGGTTATCGCTGTCGGCTTGGCTTAACACTGGCAAGCCTTGTCCCAAAGCAAGTCTGAGAGTAGCTTCAGTTACAAAAACTACATTTAGTACAAAATTACTATTGAGTATTTTAAAATATATTTTTTCATCATCGGGTAATATCTGTAGTTTTCCAAATTCAATATACGGTTGCCATTTTCTATAGAAATCGGCTAACTTAGCGCTGTTATAACCGTAAAAAAAGATACGGGAGCAGCCAATTCCTAACAAATCATAATGACCGTATTAATACGTAAGCTCAAGTCGTTATCTCAATTAAAATTAAATGCGATCGCCAATTATGCAGGTAGCTTCTGGTCAAACTTGCTCAGTTTTTTGCTGGTTCCAGTTTACCTGCATTACTTGGGTGTGGAAGCTTATGGTTTAATAGGCGGATTTTATGCGGTGATTTCATTTATTGGGTTGCTCGATTTGGGTTTGAGCGCAACTATTAAACGGGAAGTTGCTTTACGTAAGGTGACTCCACAGAAGCTTCTAACCATACCAGATTTATTAAGAACAACAGAGATAATTTACTGGTGTACTGGTACGGTAATAGTTTTGTTGATGATATTAATTGCACAACCAATTAGTACTCGATGGATTAATGCAGAAAATATTGATTTAGCAACTGTTAAATGGGCAGTGATAATTTTAGGTTTAACTGTAGCTATTAGGTGGCCAGTTACAACATACAGGGGAACTTTAATTGCATTAGAAAAGCAAGTACAGTTGAATATTTTGGAGGTAATACTAAAAACTTTCAGAGAATTAGGAGCAGTTTTAATCCTGGTGATGGTTTCGCCAACAATTATCGCGTTTTTACTGTGGCAAGCATTCATTGCAGTTTTAGAAGTATTGTTAATGATGATTTTTGCTTGGCGCTATGTACCTAAAACCAAAAATAGAGCAAGTTTTAAGATAGAAATATTGCAAGAAATATGGCGGTTTGCAGCCGGGATAAGCTGGACAACGATAGTATCAATAATACTGGCACAAATAGATAAAATATTACTGACTAAATTCGTTTCTTTAGAGCAATTTGGCTATTATATGTTAGCCAGTACGTTAGCCCAGAAACTCTCTATCATACTTCAACCTTTTGTTGTTACTATTTCACCAAAAATAATAGCATTAGCGTCTCAACCCGACGAACAAAAGTTTATCAATTTCTTTCATAAAAGTAGTTTATTTATATCGCTATCTATAACACCCATAGCTTCTGCATTAATCTTCTTTGCACCGATAATTTTAGGATTATGGACTCAATCGCCGGAAGTGGCAGCACAAGCATCAAATATCTTAGCAATGTTAACCTTTGGCGCTATGTTAGATAGTCTTTATAATATTTCATATCAGATACAGCTTGCAATTGGAAAACCACAAATTGGGGCAATTTTTAACACTACTAGTGTCTTTTTGATAATACCAGCAATGTTATACATAGTTCCAGAATTGCAATTGTTCGGAGCGGCTTTAATTAAAACTGTTGTGAATATACTTTATTATTTAGTTCTTTCCAGAATTACCCATCGATATATTTTACATAAAGAACATCGACGCTGGTTGATACAAGATACCTTAATTCCTATATTAATGTGTTTTACAGTTTTCTTTATTATTTCGCAATTACAAATACTTTTGACAGGAAAATTATTTGCAATATTTTGTATTTTATCAGGAATAACAATAAGTTATGGCGTATTATTTATGTGGTATAAATACCAATTAAAAATCGGAAATACTTTGGCAAGCAACTAATATATTTTAGGAGTTAAATTACGCAATGAAAGTTCTATATTTTCAAGCTCATCCAGTTTATGGTGCAACTGAAAATTACATATATACTTTAGCCGAAAGATTAAATAAAGTTGATTTTGAGGTAGGAATTTTATACCCTGATGTTCGGGCACTTCAACCCTTTAGCAAACTAAATAATATTGAGCTTTTAGCAGTTGAATCTAACTATTTTGCAGGTAATTTGATTCGTAACGCTAACTCTATTGCCAAAGAAATTAGAAGATTTGCTCCTGATATTATACATATTAATGACCCTAGTCCTTTAGGAGTAATTGCAGCACGTCTTGCTGGTGTAAAGAAAGTAGTAATTACACATCATACCCCCGAATTAAATGCCCAATATAATTGGAAAGGTAAATTAGCAAAAAAATTAGCGTTTAAATTAACGGATTACTTTGTTTTTACTTCAGACTACGACAAAGAAATAGGAAGCAAGTTAGATAATATTTCTCTTGCAAAATCTAAAGTAATTGCTTATGGACTTGATACTAATAAGTTTTCGCAGACTCAACAACAAATAAATATTATCCGAGAGAACATTAGAGAAAAATTACAGATTCCCCAAAACCATATTGTCATAGCTAGTGCAGGAAGATTAGAAGCTCAAAAAGCGCAATTAGATTTAATTCAAGCTGCAAATATTATCTGTTCTAAGCACGATAATGTTACTTTTGTTCTGGTTGGGGAAGGAAGTTTAAGAACTCAGTTAGAAACTCAAATTGAAAATCAAGGTTTATTAGGAAAATTTTTATTACCTGGATTTGTGAACAATATTGAAGAGTTTTTATGTGCTGTTGATATATTTACTATGTCTTCGCTATTTGAAGGCTTATGTTACGCTGTCGTGGAAGCTGCTGCAATGAGTGTTCCAGTTGTAGCTACGGCTGTTGGAGGTATGCGTTATTCTATCGCAGATGGAGAAACGGGTTTTTTAGTTGAGCCTAAAAACCCTGAAAAATTAGCAGAAAAGATAAATTTTTTACTTGATAATCCCGATATTGCTCAACAGATGGGAGAAAGAGGTAAAACAAGGTTTATGAAACTATTTACCTTAGAGCAGATGATTTCTGAAACTGAAGCACTATATTGTCGATTGCTACAAAAGAATTTGAAAAATTTTGAAAAGCTTGCAATCAATCTTTAACCACTGAAACATAGATAAAAATCCACATATGTTACACAAGAAAGTTACCGTTATTATCCCAACCTACAATCGAGCGCATTTAATTAAAGATGCAGTAGAAAGCGTTCTCAATCAAACTTATAAAAATTTTGAATTGATTGTTATTGATGATGGTTCAACAGACAATACTAGAGAAGTATTAGCCGTTTATAAAGATAAAATAACCTATATCTATCAAGATAATCAAGGACGAAGTAGCGCTCGCAATCATGGTATTAAATTAGCTCAAAGTGAGTATATTGCTTTTTTAGATTCGGATGATGTTTGGTTTCCAGATAAACTTGAACGTCAGGTTCCTATTTTAGAATCTGCACCACCAGATGTTGTATTAGTGCATGGTTATAAATGTATAGTAGATAAAAATCTTCAATCAGTATCTGGGTGGGAATCAAAGCTTCGTAAATTGTATACTTTAGCAGAAAGAGGAGAAGAAACTTATGAAAATTATTTATATTTCAACTGTATTTTTACTTCTAGCATTTTAGTTCGTAAAACAACAATCATAGAGATTGATGGTTATGATGCTTCAATAGGAAGTTTAGAAGATTTTGATTTATATTTACGTTTACTTTTGAAGGGGTATAATTTTACTTTTATTTCCGAACCTGCATTAATAAAATATCGTTGGCACAAAGACAATACTGATGAAAGGAGTTCTAATTTTGGTTATTTACAAGTATATGAAAAACATCTTCACGAATGTCTAAAACTTGGTGATTATATGAGGATTGCTAAAGCTAAAAAACTACTATACCAAGGTTTGGCAAAAGCTCACTATCGTTTGGGATACTATGATAAAAGTCGATTTTATTGGCAAAAGGCTTTTATTAAAGATTGGGAAACAGCTTTCACTACAAGTTTTTGGAAGCAGTATTTCGGTAGTTTCATCCGTCAGACAATTTTAAATTTTAACAACGGATGCACTTATTTTGGAATTTAATATATAGACATATTTTATATTTTATGGTTTTTGCTAGTTAACCCTAAATAGAAGAACATATGATTTTAAGTAACCATTATCTTTATAGAATACATCAAGCTTTTTCGCGACTAGTATTTCAATTAATCAAAAAGCAAATTTGGACAAGATTTGCTTTGAGAAAAAATAATGAAATTCCAGACAGCTTAACTTTCACAAAAACCATAGAAGGCTATCCACTGAAGGTATTCAATAAAGGTTTTCTCTCATCACAAATTTATTGGATTGGTTGTTTTGAGCCTAACTTGTACAATCAACTTCATCAACTCGTTTCACCTGGCGACTTATTTATTGATGCGGGAGCTAATTTAGGCTACTTTAGTGTAACTATCGGAAATTTATTAAAATCGGAGCATCAACAAGGTAAGATACTTGCTTTTGAACCTTGTACTTCTACATTTGAGATTTTGAAAGAAAATATTGATGCTAATAATTTACAACAGATTGTAGAATTATTTCCCATCGGCTTAGGAAGTGAATCAGAAACAAAAACATTACATTTATCTAATTTCAATGAGCTTAATACTTTTTGCAAACCTCATTTTATTGAATCTTCCACAGAAGAGGTAAAAATAAAGCCATTAGATAGTTTTTATGAATATTTCACCCAGGAATACAAAAAATGCATTATTAAAATCGACGTGGAGGGATTTGAAAAACAATTACTTCAAGGTGCAGATAAATTTTTAAGTGATATTCGTACCCGACATATTATTGTAGAATGCTTTACCGACTTAGATGAGATAAAAGAAATCCTCAATAATTATGGTTTTAAAATATCTACTCCTCCTATAGAAAGAGCAACGTATCTAGCTTCAAAATTCTAGAATAGTATTCGGGGTGGTTAAACAAGTACCTGTCACCAAGCTACTTATTTACTCGCTGTTTCCCAAAGTACAGCAACAGATTTAGAACGAGAATTCCAAATTAGCTCTCAAAAAATTAGCGTTACCTGTATAAGTGTTAATTTTTTGAATTAAGATAAGACTTCAATTTTGCCCCTACTTGTTGTATATGAGGTTCTTCCATGACACTAACATGATTTCCAGGAACTAAGTCGATTTGAATTTTACCATTTACTGCTTTACTCCAACCATATTTAGGAAAAAAGAAAGATAGGTAATTATTACTTTTAGCAAACAAGAGAATAATATTACCTGGGTAAGGTTGTTGTAAAGAATATTTTTTGACACTTTTTAAACCTTTTTGCTGTAGCAAAGTATTATTTATGCCGCTTGTATTTAAATCAGGTTCTTGTTGATTTTCATTTTGTTTTGATTTTAATAAACTGCGAATAAGTATTTTTTTGACGAATTTAAAAATATAAATTAGCTGCTGAGTACGATTAAGTTGTGCTAAGTTGTTTCTATGCCCATCAATAAGTACATTGATTCTGACAACATAGCGATGAATCCGGTTTAAACCGCTCCTTTCAACTAAGACTAAATCTACTTGCTCACCTTGCACTCTTATTTGTTGAGCTATCTCAAAAGCAATCAAACCTCCCATACAGTATCCTGCCAATTTATAAGGACCATTCGGCTGTATCGCACGTATTTCCTCTACATAACGAATAGCATAATCTGTGATGTGTGTATCTGGATTTTCGAGTTTAAAGTAACCGCAGTCAAGAGCAATAAGCGGTTGGGAAGTACCTATATATTTGCCAAGAAGATTTAATTTGTAGTTCAAATGAGGTGTACACCAAAAAAGAGGTGAGACATCACCGTTGAGAGGAGTTATTTCAACTACTGAAGATGCATTCAATTTTTCTTGTTGAAGACAAGTTGCTAATTGCTTAATTGTCGAATTTTGGAATAAAGTAGATATAGGCAGCTTCTTACCTAATTGCTTTTCGATTTGCGCTACCAAACGTACTGCTAAAAGTGAGTTTCCTCCTAATTCAAAGAAATTGTCATTGATTGAAACGGGATTAATGCCCAAAACTTTTTCCCAAATGTTTGCTATCTCGCGTTCCTTCTGGTTTTGGGGACTGCAATAGACTAGTTTTGGTTGAAGACTAGTTTCTGAAACTGCTGGAAGCGAACGGCGATCTATTTTACCATTTGGTGTTAAAGGTAGAGTCTCTAACGTTACAAATAGGTTCGGTATCATGTATTCGGGCAATTTCTGTGCAAGGAACTGTCGCAGTTCATCGCTGTTAACTTTGCTTTGTTGCTGTTGTACTATGTAGGCAACTAATATCTGTCGGGATAAATATTCGGGAGCAACTACTGCTGCTGAGATAACGCTTTTATGCTGTGCTAAAACTGTTTCAATTTCTCCTAATTCTATACGGATACCGCGCATTTTGACTTGATTGTCGATACGACCAAGAAATTCAATATTGCCATCAGCAAGATACCGAACAAGGTCTCCGGTTTTGTAAAGTCGGGTATCATCTTGGCTAAAAGGGTGAGGAATAAATTTCTCCTGCGTCAATTGAGGACGGTTAAGGTATCCCCTTGCTAAACCATCACCACCAATGTATAGTTCTCCTGGAACACCAATAGGAACTGGTTGTTTATAAGCATCTAAAATATAAATTTGAATATTGTTTATCGGACGACCAATAGGCACGTTCGAGAGTTTAGTATTTAATTGACATTGCCAAAAAGTCACTTCAATAGCGACTTCTGTCGGACCGTAAAGGTTATATAATTTGCAACCTAACTTTTGAAAAAATTTCGTTTGCAGGTCTAAAGGCAAAGCTTCACCGCTACAAAATACATATTTTAAGGATGAGCAACATTCTACACCTTCAGTTTCTAAAAACATTCCTAGCATCGAAGGAACAAAGTGCAGCGCTGTAATTTTTTTATGATTAATTGTATCAATTAAGTAGCAATTATCGTAATGTCCTTCTGGTTTTGCAACTACTAAAGAAGCTCCAACAATTAAAGGAATAAAAAATTCCCATACCGAGACATCGAAGCTAAACGGAGTTTTTTGCATCACAACGTCTTGCTGCGTAAAGTTGTAAGCATCTCGCATCCATAGTAAGCGATTGCAGATACCACGATGGGTATTCATTGCTCCTTTGGGTTTACCAGTAGAACCGGAAGTATAAATTACATATGCAAGGTTTTCTAAATTTATTTGTAAATCAAGATTGCGATCGCTATTTTGAGCAATTTTTTCCCAATCGGTATCCAATGCAATAGTATGGACGGGATGCATTGGTAAATTTTCAATTAAAGAATCTTGGGTTAACAACACCGATACTTGAGAATCCTCAAGCATATAAGTAATCCTCTCTTGGGGATAGTTCGGGTCAATTGGTACATAAGCACCACCTACCTTGAGAATCCCTAAAAGTCCAACTACCATTTCAATGGAACGTTCAAGACAAATTGCTACCAATCCTTCTGGTTTTACACCAAGTTTTTGCAAATAGTGAGCTAGCTGATTGGAGGAAGCATTCAGTTGTTGATAAGTCACCTGCTGTTTTCCGAAAACTACAGCGATTGCTTCGGGTGTGCGTTTTACTTGTTGCTCAAATAGCTGATGAATACATATATAATCGGGGTAGTTTGTTTTGGTATTATTCCATTCCACTAGTAACTGATGCTGTTCTTTTTGAGTTAATAGTGGTAATTTTGAAATCGATTGATATGGGTTAGCAATTATGCCATCAAGTAAAATCTGAAAATGCTCGACCATTCGGGAAATTGTTGCAGCATCAAACAAATCGGTATTATATTCTAATCTACCAGTAATTCCTTGTGCTGTTTCTTGAAGTTCTAAGGTAAGGTCGAGTTGTGCTGTTGCTGTATGAATGGATAAAGGAGTTAGAGTTAATTCGGGTAGATTTAATAATGCACTTTTGGGAGCGTTATGCAAAATAAACATCACCTGAAAAGGTAACTTATTCGTGTATCGTTCGATTTGCAGTTCTTCGATCAGTTTATCAAAGGGTAAGTGTCGATGAGTGTAAGCCTCTATTGCTGTCTTTTTAACTCTTTGCAGTAAAGACTTAAAAGAAGGATTACCATTCAAGTTTGTCCGCAAAATTAGATTATTCGCAAAACAACCGATTATTTGTTCAGTTTCTACTCGATCGCGTTCAGAAATAGGGGTAATAATAAGAATATCTTCTTGGTTGCTATAGCAATAAAGCAAAGTTTTAAATGCCGCTAACAGAGTCATGAAGATGGTGACTCCTTCGCTTTTACTTAGATTTTTAAGTTCCTCAGTCAAGCTTTTAGATATTGTCAAACTAAGGTTAGCACCTCTAAAGGTTTGAACTGCTGGACGCACATAGTCTGTAGGCAATTGCAGTAACGGTAATTCACCTTTTAGTTGTTGCTTCCAGTAATCGAGTTGAGATTGTAAAAATTCACCTTGCAGGTAATTACGCTGCCAAACCGCAAAGTCAGCATATTGAATTGGCAGCAGTTGCAGTATGAAGGGTTGTTTAGTCGAGAATGCTTCGTAAAATGCGGTAAACTCCTGCCAAAACAATCCTATTGACCAATCGTCTGATATTATATGGTGATTGACAAGTAACAGTAGATATTTTGCTGGTTCTAATTGTAATAAAGTAACTCTTAATAGTGGACCTTGTTCGAGGTCAAAAGGACGTTGAATTTCTTCATCGATAAATCGCTTTGAAGAGTCGATGTCTAATGCAATTTGCTCAACTACAATTTTGTGTGAGCCAATAATTTGTACAAGTTGACCGTTTAGAAGTCTAATTGTGCTGCGTAAAAGCGCGTGACGTTCTACAATCGCATTGATTGCTTGCTTTACAAATTCTACGTTGAGGTTTCCCTGAATTTGCATTGCATTCGCAACGTTGTAAACAGGACTATCTGGAGCTAATTGTGACAAAAACCAAAGATATTGCTGTGCCCCCGAAAGTGGTAAAGGGCGATCGCGATTTTGAGGAATAATTTGTTTACAAGCTTCCTTTATATTTTTTGCTGCAAGGTTGAGTATCTGGGACAAATTAATTATAGTTGGTGCAGCAAAGAAGTCATGAACAGACACCTCAACTTGGAACATAGTTTCCATTCTAGCTATCACTTGACTAGCTCTTAAAGAATCACCTCCCTTTTCAAAGAAATTGTCATAAATTCCTACCGTTTCAATTCCAAGTACTTCAATCCAAATTGCTACCAAGGTTTTCTCTATTTCATTCCTTGGTTTAACATAAGCTACTTTCAATTGAGACGCTAATTTCTCAGCTAAACCAATGCGCTGTAATTTACCCGTGGCACCTTTGGGAATTTCATCGACAAACACTACCTGTGTTGGTAATTTAAAATCAGCCAATCGAGAAAAGGCAAATTCGTAAATTTCTTTTTCAGTAACGGTTTCATTCTTCTGCAATACTACAGCAGCAGCAACATCCTCACCTAAAGTCGGATGCGGTACCGCAAAGGTAACTGCTTGTTGCACCGCAGGGTGATTAAGTAATACTTCATCTACTTCACGAGGAGAAATTTTCTCTCCTCCACGGTTAATTATTTCTTTTATTCTTCCTTTTATATATAGATAACCATCGCCATCAAAATAACCATTATCTCCTGTACGAAACCAACCGTTAGTAAACGCGCTGACGTTGGCTTGAGGATTCTCATAACCAGAAGTGACATTCGCACCTTGAATAACTATCTCACCAACCGCACCCGGTTCGAGTAAGTTACCCAATTCGTCCATAATCGCAATTTCTATTCCTGTGGGTACTCCAACAGAACCAGGTTTACGAACTGCGGGTGGTAATGGATTGCTAGCCATTTGATGGGATGCTTCAGTCATTCCATAAGCTTCAATTACCGGAGCATTGAAAATTTCTTCTAGTGCGATCGCAACTTGTGGTGGTAAAGCAGCAGAAGACGAACGAATCAAGCGAATCGAACAATTATTAATGTCCCATGACGCATTAGCTTCAGCTAAAATAGCTTGATGGATTGTGGGAACAGCACTATACCAAGTAGGTTTAAATTCTAACAACCACTCAAAAAACTTTGTCCCATCAAATCCTGGAGTACAAACAACACTTCCCCCCGAAAACAGCGATGATAGTAATGTACCGATGAGTCCATGAATATGGAACAATGGCATCACATTTAAGCAGCAATCATCCTCGGACAGTTTTAGCGCTATCTGAATATTATTCGCTGAGGTACAGAGATTTGCGTGAGTTAAAGGTACAATTTTAGGACGTGCAGTTGTTCCAGAAGTATGCAGTACTAAAGCTATATCATCAGCACAAGCAAAACCGCTAAAGATATTATCCTTGTTCGCTCCTGGGAAAGTAAAAATTCCCGCTTCTGCATCTAAAATTGGTGATAGTTCAAGAATGGGAATTCCTCGTGCTTGAGCTACTGCGATCGCTTCTGAATTTATCCCCGACTGAACTATTAGCGCTTTAGCTTGTAAATCTGATAAATAAAAGTCAAACTCCACCGCACGATAGTTTGGATTTAAGGGAGCGCAGGTACAAAATGATGCTACGGCTAAAAAAGCAACTGCCATCTCTGAACCATTAGGCAACGCGATCGCTACTCGCGAGTTACGTCCCAAACCCATCGCCTGAAGATGGGCACCAACATCCTCTATGCAACTGTACAAGCTACCATAAGTCAGAGCTTTGCGGTTGGGTGTTGCAATACAAATAGCAGATGGATTTTTCTCTGCTTGCCTTTTAATCAGATTGGCAATTGATAAATTTAGCACGCGGATTTACTTGCCTCTTTTCTCAAATCAAAAAGTTATCCATATAATAATAGCGGCAGTTATTTAGTAATGTCACTTCTCGATCAAAATTGATTGGTGACGGAGGCTACTCAGTTCGTCCAAGAGATGTTACTATACTGGTCGATATTTACACTAATGGCTGACTGAATTGAAATAAAATATCTATCGAAGCTATCGCCTAAAAGAGCAGCATAGTTTGATCGGATAGGGCTGCAAGAGAAATATAAGTTTTTAAGGATTCTAGAGATTTGATTTCAACTGTTGCTCGCAGTTAGCATTTTCTCGTTCAGTAAGTTTCCGCCATCATCTAAACCTATAGCTATATTATTTATTATGGTTAACTCAACTTCAATATTTAAAGCTGGAACAAAATTATCAGGTATATTCCCACAAAGGATTTGTAATTCTCTCCGCTTTCGAGTTTTAGCTCAGATAAATGCTACGGGAAAAATACTCTTAGAAGTTCATCCTGGAGTTTTTCTGAAACTCGATTTAAGCGATTGGCTACATAGGCTTTATTATTTAGGTTTTGTCGAGCAGAATACATTTAAAATCATCAAAAAGCTGCTTCCAGTTGATGGAGTTTTTGTAGATATTGGCGCTAATATTGGCATATACTCATGCATTATGGCTAATCATGTGGGTGCAAAAGGTTCTGTTATAGCCTTTGAACCTATGCCAGAAAACTTAGAACCACTCTATAACAATATTGCATTAAATCAACTCAAAAATGTAGAAGTAAATGAATTAGCTCTTTCTAATCGCCAAGAAAACTTTAATTTATATGTCCCTTCTGCTCATCAACAAGGAGCAACTGGTTGTACGCAAGTTTGGAATCCTGGTGATTGGGTAAGTGTTGGTACTACTGAGGCAACAACTTTAGATATTGCTTTTCAAAAACAACGTTTAGATTTTATCAAAATTGATACTCAGGGACACGAATTAGAAATTTTGCAGGGTGCCTTTTCAACAATTGAACGTTTTCAACCTTTGATACTTTGTGAGGTATTTGAGGAAAATCGGACGAAGGTATTTGATTTAATTAAAAGCTGGAATTATGCTATTTATAAGGAAACTCCTAATGGTTTTCTTAGTACTTCTCTACCATCCGAGGGCTGGGTTGATGTTTTCTTGATTCCTCAAGACAAAGTTGAAAAAGTAATGACAGTTTTATCAACAGGTAAAACGTATGAGTGATAGTTTTCCACATATTTGTATAGATGCTACCTGCATTGTCACCGATACCAAAGGTGGATCTGTATATGCTGTTTCTTTATTAACGGCTTTACAAAAATTATCGCTTAAAGCGCGTTTTACAGTTTTGATGCGTACTGAAGTTATTAACCGAATTAAAGTTGATAATCCGAATTGGAAAATTAAGGCAGTTACAGTCAAATCTACTATATGGTGGCATCTACTAAATTTACCAGGTATATTAAGCAGGTTAAAACCAGACTTATTATTTGTTTTAGGGGAAACACCCGCCGCTTTTGTGCCAGTTCCCTACATCCTGACTATCCACGAATTACCCCATCTTTATCGCAAACTGGTTGGAATTACGAATAAAACTTTGCATCACCGTCTGAGTCACCGACTTACTGAAATTTTTCTACCAAGTGTATGTCGTCAAGCAACTCATTTACTTGCTGTTTCCCAAAGTACAGCAACAGATTTAGAACGAGAATTTCAAATTAGCTCTCAAAAAGTTAGCGTAATCTATGAAGGTGCGGATATTAGATTTTTCCAAGCAGATTCTCTAACTATTTCTAGTTGGTTTAAAAGTATACCACGTCCTTATTTACTGACATTTGCAACTGGCGATCGCCGTGAAGTACCCCAACAAGTTGTACGTGCTTTTGGTAAATGTAATTCCCAGATTCCCCATCATCTAGTCATTGCAGGGAATTGTTCGGAGTTGCAAAAATCGAATCTGGTAAAAACAGCAGGTGAACTGGGTTGTTTGGATAAATTACACTTTTGTGGATATGTCCCCGATAACGATTTACCCGTTCTTTATCGCAACGCAGATATCTATATTGAGATGTCCCGCTATGAAGGTTTCGGATTGCAAGTATGCGAAGCAATGGCTGCGGGAACTGCGGTAATTGCAACGGAAGTGGCTTCTTTACCGGAAGTTGTTGGTGATGGAGGTTATTTAGTTCAGTTAGGAGATATTACTGCACTTGCACAAAAAATGTTATTTCTATTGAAAAATCCTACAGAATTACAAAAATTGAGTAAGTTAGCAAAGCAGCAAGCAGTTAACTTTACTTGGGAAAAATGTGCTAAGGAAACTTGGAATGTAATTGATAAATTTATTTCTATAAGAATCACGAATAATGCAACTTTCTGATATTAAATAAATTTAAAAATCTGATTTATGAGTGCAAATCCTAAAATACTATACCCTATCATTGACGGACAAGTTACGGGTGGTAATATCGTTTGTCTGCATCTAATCGAAGCAGCATTAAATCAAGGTTGGGATGTTTTAGTTAATTCACCTTCCGAAGGAAGATTTTGCGACATTCTGCGAGAAAAGGGAGTTAAAGTTTATCACTTAGATACAACTCGCTCTTTTAATTGGTTATCAGCTATGAAAATGGCACAGTTAATCAAAAAAGAACGAGTTTCTCTGGTTCACGCTCATGCTCCTTTTGCTGGTTCAATTATTTCTTCTTTAGCTGGTAAATTAGCTGGTGTACCTGTAATTATTCACGCTCATTTACAAGATGCTCTGAGCAGTAATTTTTTTATTAGAAGCTATCAAAATATAATGAATTACTGGACAAGTAGAAAATATTGCAATGCGATTATTGCTGTTTCTCATCAGGTAAAAGATGCATTAATTACAGAAGGTTTTGACTCCCATAAATTTCATGTTGTACACAACGGTACTCCGGTTAACGATCGGGAAATTGACTCGAATATTCGTAACGAGTTAAATATTCCTAAAGATATCCCGGTTGTAATTCATATCGGTAGACTTTGTAAAAGTAAAGGACAACATCTTTTACTTAAAGCTGCTGCAAATTTACATCAATTGGGACAAGAAGCTGTATATTTGATTGTTGGTAAAGATTTAGAACAAGATGGGGCTTATTTAAACTATTTGAAAGATATGGCTTGCGAATTAGAAATTGAGAAATCAGTTCATTTTTTAGGTCATCGTGCTGATATTCCTCAATTATTAGTCTCTTCCGATTTATTAGTTTTACCTTCTTATACTGAGGGTTTACCTTTAGTTATTTTAGAAGCAATGGCAGCAGGTTTACCAGCTGTTGCAACTCCTGTAGGAGGAATTCCAGAAATTGTTATTCATCAAGAAACGGGTTTATTAGTACCTGTTGAAGATGTTGAAGCTTTAGGGGATGCAATGCTTAAGTTGCTGCAAAATCCTCTTCTTATGCAGGAGATGGGGAGTAAAGGATTAAATATGATAAATAAAGATTTTTCTTTAGAAAAGATGTGTTGGGAAGTTTTTGATATTTATGAGAAAGTAGGGTGTGTTGTCGCGGAGCGCAACGCACCATTTTCAACAATAATTTAAAATGGTGCGTTAGCTGACTTCTTGCACCATTGTCGTTAAGCCCGCATTTCCGCCTTGTAAGCCGGAGGCTTTCTCGCAGAGAAATCAATTTCAAGGCTAATATGCAAAGTACGTTAAAACGCACTAAAAGCTTTATTCAGTCGTCTTTAGACGACTTCGTTTATCAGCCTGGGAATTTATTCCAAGGCGCTTGTTGAGAATGGTGCAAAATGTGAGTTAGGTAACTTTATTATATTTTTCGTCACAATCCAAATTATCTGTCGCACTATAACACACGCTACAACTACAAAGTTTTTCCCCATTCCCTATGCCAAAAACCAAAGCCATCATCCTCACAGAAATTATTTCTCCTTACCGAATTCCACCTTTTAATTATTTAGCTCAAGATGAAGAAATTGATTTAACTGTCTTATTTTTCGCGGAAACTGAAAGCAGAAGAAGTTGGTTAGTTGAAAAGCAGAAAATACAGTTTGATTATCAAGTGCTGTGGGGTTTACAATTGGGTAAATCTTATCAAAGTGCGCCTATTTTTCTCAATCCCGATGTTATTCATCAATTGTGGAAGCAGCAACCTGATGTGATTATCTGCGGAGGATGGCATCATTTTAGTTATTGGTTGGCTTTTGTTTATGCACGGATGACGAAAACTCCTTTACTAATTTGGAGTGAAAGCACCCTCAAGGATGAGCGGGCTGTAAGTAATATTAAGCACAAGCTCAAAACTTGGATTGTCAATCAAGCTGATGGTTATATTATTCCGGGTAAAGCTCAGAAAGATTATTTAGTTGATTTAGGAGCAAAGCAAGGTAGGATTTACATTGCTCCTAATGCGGTAGATAGCGATTTCTTTACGAATGAAGCCCAGCGTTATCGTCAGCAGAAGACAATGTGGAAAGAAAAGCTAGGAATTGACGGATGTGTGATTCTTTATGTTGGTAGACTAATAGATGAAAAAGGTATTCCCGAATTGCTAGAGGCTTTCGCTCAACTTTCATCACACAAGCAGGTAACATTAGTTATTGTTGGTGATGGTTCGCGATCGCAAGATTATCATTTATATTGTCAGCAAAACCAACTCGATAATGTTGTCTTTACAGGATTTCAACCCCAAAGCACTTTACCGCAGTATTACGGGATAGCGGATATTTTTGTTTTCCCCACCCGTAGCGATCCTTGGGGGCTGGTATTGAATGAAGCGATGGCTGCTGGTTTACCTATTATCTGCTCCGATGCTGCTGGTGCTGCTCCTGATTTGGTTGTGAATGGGAAGAATGGCTATCTTGTACCAGTGGGGGATGTTAAAAAGTTAAGTGAGGCTTTACAAATATTGGTGGAAGATGAAAGTTTGAGGGAAAAGATGGGCTTGCATTCCCAAGAGATTATTGCTGATTATACTCCGCAAAAGATGGCGCAGGGGTTGAAAGAGGCGATTCAGACAGTCTCAAACGCACAAAATCCAATGCTGAGTTAGCGATGGCAAAAACGTTATCGCTTTGCACAGATTCAAGTGTAATTGATTGAAGTTGGTTGGTATCGGCGTTGTAGTGGTATAAACCATAGCCATAATCTTGCAGCAAATTTACAATATCTTGTTTGCGATAACCATGATTCACCCCATTTAATAATTCTAATATCCAAACATGGGGACGCTGCTGTTGTAAAAGATATTTTGCTCCTTTGAGAGCTAATATTTCTGCACCTTCAATATCCATTTTGGCTAAAGTTAGATGGTTAAGATTTTCATTTTGCAGTTCTGTATCAAGAGTTGAGCTTGCAATCTGTAATGATTCTGCTGTGGTATTTGTTGTATTTGTTGTGATAAATGCTGTTGAGTCCGATTTTGTATTATTACTAATAGTGACACTACCAACAGAATCCGCAATTGCTATCGAGTACGGTTTTACCTGAGTCAAGTTATTAAGGTTGATATTTTCCTCTAAGCGTCGATAATTTGTTGGTAATGCTTCAAAGCTAAAAATAGAACCCGATTTAATTTTCGATGCAGCTAATAACGTGTAGATACCGATATTGGCACCAATATCTAAAAATGAATCTTCTTCTCTTAAATATCGCAATACAAAATTCATTTCATGATAATCATAAATCCCGCAATATATCGCAGCAGAAGCAGATTGGCTATCGGGATAACAGCGTAATTTTAGATTCTGTAAAAGTTGAATATCTAGATAACGATGAGTGATTCGTTTATATAATTGCCAGCCAAAAAATTTAGATAATGATAAGAATTGTTTTTGTCTGTTATTAGGATGAACAATAATGTATCGGATGATTTTATTGATTAGTAGGTTGTTTTCCATTTGTCATTGTTAAATTTCGGTTCCCATACCTTTCAAGTTATTGCAATAGAATTCAATAGATACGCCGCTGACTTTAGAGACGATTAAATCATCTAAACCATCAAAGGAAACGTAAAATTTAGAACAAGCTAAAAGTTCACCTGCTGCCATAGTTCGACTCCTGAATTATATATAAAAATTTGATTGGAAGCGTGGAAAGTGTGGGGATAAACTGCTTTAGTTAAGAAAAGTCAGCATAACCCGGCGCACCAAATCCGTCAATAGTGGGAGTATTCGTAAACGTTATATTTGTCTCTTGATTAATTTTGCCGTGCTTCCGTAACAAAGGCTTTTCGTAGGGAATCCGATTATCAACCTTTTGTGCGTTTTCTGCTTCGGGTTGATTAGATTTCTTAAATTCTTCAGCTTCATTATCGCAACCAATCAACAATTCTTCTGCTACTAGCTCTTGTGCAATCAAAGTTACATCACCACTTAAAGTCGGTTCATCTACGAGATAAACTTGTAGTAACTGCTGTATTGACGCTTCTACGTTTTCCAAACTTGTTAATAGCTGCCATATTCGACTTGCTACAGAATTTAAGCTGTAATAAGATTCTGATTCCATATCTAACATAACTATCTCGCCGGTAAGTTCTTGTGCGATAATATTTTCTGGGATAGTTAACTTTTGGTTAAGAATAGAAGTTGTTTGATTCATAATTTTAGGTAATAGAGAATAGCGAGTAATAAGTTAGCAATTAATTTGTTTTTGTTTGTTTTAGGACTTACGCAAAGCCCCCCAAATTAGCGGGGGGTTGGGGGGATCTAAACGTTTGGAATGCCTAACCTACTGTTGCGGTTGCGTAAATCCTATGTTTATTTGTTTGTAACTAAATCCCCAGAACACACATTAAAAAAGGATTCTGGTGAAACCGATACATCCCGCTCTGTTACTAACAAACTCAAAATCATTACAAATTCCGATAAACTAGCCGGTAATGTTCCAAAATTATTTGTGGGAAGCCCATTGCCAAGAAAAGCAACTAGAGTACCGATAAACAACCACGGTAATTTACCTCTTGAACGAATCAAGATTCCAATACCGATAAGCACCATAAAAAAGGAGACTGCAATCGTAACAACTGGCAAAACATCTGGAGAATAATAGCGGGTAATTCCTGCAAAATATTTCGGCTCAAATGTCGAACCTACATACCTACGAATTACATCTAAAACACCAAGAGAAATAGCTAATATCCAAGATAAACGCTTTGTTACGGTTGTAGCCCAAACTGCTCCGGCGCGATTGGCTAAATCAACTCCGACAACAATCAGTAAAGGTAGAAAAAGATAGTGAATTAAAAAGCGTATCTTGTTTAAATATAATAATAAATCTCCAGGTTCTAGTAAGCTTCCAGCAAACAGAACAATGTTATCATAAGCAGTACACACCAAAACAATTAGTGATAAAATAATCGCGAGATTATTAGATTTGCGCCACAAGCTAATTGACAAACCAATTAGTACTAATTCGGCAATGGCTAATAATAAATGTAATTGAGGATAAATTAGAGGAATTTGCATTTTTTAGTAATTATAAAGAGTTTACTTTAAATTTCCGAAATAAGCAGATTAATTACCTATCAATGATTGCTCTTCATTTTGTTTAGCCAAAGCTTCAGCGTAAACTAACCAAGTAAAAATTGCCACCCCAGCTTCTGTGCCGCCAAGGTCATGTAAGATATGAAATAGGGCATTATAAGTAACGTTATCCTGCCCAAATTTCTCAAGTAAAAAGACAAAACTCAGATTAACACCTACAGAGAACAAGGGAAAAAGCAAAATTTTCCAAGTTTTCAGTAACTTATAACCTCGGTAGGTCAGAACGCCAAAAACTAAAGTAAGAAGAATATATATTGGGGTTTTATAGCTTGTGTTACTCTCATGAACATAACCTAAGTAATATAAAATAGATATACCAAGCAAGCTAACAGCAAAAAACACATTCACCAAGTTTGTGAGTGCTGTTGTTTTCTTAACTAATCCGTCAGCCCATAACGCAAATGCTGAAATTAGAAAGAAATAGAACATGAAATTTAACATCGTAAACCCGTTTTCGTAATACCAGCATTGGGTTACGTGCCAACCAATTTCCGCAGCAATTGCAACCATTATAAAAGATAGTCCCAATTGGGAAGCAAAAATGGCTTTTGATGACCATTTTAAAATAATCAGACTTTTATAAAAAACCCTCATTGCTAAAGGAATGAGAGCAAATGTCAGAATATGAGTAGCAATAAGTCCAAACTTCCAGCCACCAGAAATACAAGTTTGGGAAGAAGTAGAAGATATATTAATTAAACCAGGTAGTTTTGCAAGAATATAAGCAAAACCAGAGAGCGCAATAATAAAGCAAGCTGCAACGACTATTAAATTTGGAGTGAATATCCTATCCTTTAAACTAGTCTCTGAGTCTTTCGCTTCTATGTTGCGTTGTTCGAGAATTTGCATTTGATTCGTTTTATATGTTTAACGTTGAGCTTTAATATTTAATTCAAATCTTGAAAATCAGAACTGTATTCCAAGCACAGATTTAGGGTTGAAGTAACTTGAAGAGAAAATAACCCAACTGAACTTGGAATAACAGCGTACATCATTAAATGATGCTTTTGGTTTATGATGCCAAATTAACTTTTTAAATCTACGCTCAATATGACCTTAGAGTTAGGATCAAAACCACTACCCATTGCCATGTAGCTTGTCTCTCCTGGTTCTAAAACAGCAGGTCCACCACATGATTGAATCAAGTCAGTACCATCTTTTACTTTTAAGCCAGAACAGCCAAATTCGCGTTTTCCGTTTGGTCCAGTGATGACAATTGCGTCTATAGTTCCAGTCTCGTTAGCAGGTTCTAAAGCAACCACGGCAGAACGGATTGTTTCTTGATGATTGATGTGTTGAACTGGGTTAACCTTAAAACTTCCTCCTTGAATGGGAATACTTTTCAAAACACCCATGTTTGCATCAGCCATTGCAGCTGGAGCGAACAACCCAAGTATTAATACTGCACAAATAGCCAAAATCTTTACAGAACTCATGAGCTTCTTAAGTGTACTCATATCAGACTCCAAAAATTAATTTACTACTGTGATGTTAACAACTGTATGCCATGAAACAACATCCGTAAAAACTCGTATATTAGATAAACACTTCAATATTGTTGCATCTTGCACCCCGAACTCAACAACCGCCTTGGAATAAATTCCCAGGCTCATAAACAAAGTCTGATAAATCAGACTGAGCAAGGCTTTTAGTGCGTTTTAACGTACTTTGTATATTAGCCTTGAAATTGATTTTAAGGCGGGTATTTGGGCTTAACGACAATGGTGCAAGAAATTAATAAATATACATAAATTATCAAAAAATTTTTGACGATACTTTTTTTATCATGCAAAATATGAAATGTTTGATTTCCCCAATTCCCCATTCCCTATATTCTTAAAAATTATGAACTCAACAACCTCTATTCTTAACCAAAAACTATCCATCTCAGTAAATGCTCTTTCCCAAGAAGTTAACGGGGAAATAGTTATATTACATTTCGAGTCGGAATCTTACTACACTGCATTATGCTGTAGGAACAAAGTTTTGGCAGTTGTTTACTGATTTAGACAGCGTGGAGATGGTAATACAGCAGTTACTTCAAATTTATCTAGTGGATGAAACTCCTTTGCATCATGATGTAACTAAGTTTGTTGAGGAATTAGTAGAAAAAGAGTTGTTGATTAGTTGTGATAGTGTCATAACCAAATCACAACATCAGCAATCAATCTCAAAAACCGAGGAACTAACTATGGCTGACGAAGCCAAAGAGAAAAACGAATCCCAAGAAGAAAACCAATCTGAAAAAGTGGATAATCGCCTTCCCTATTCGCCACCTACATTAAGGAAGCATGGCAAAATCAATAATGCAACGAATACTGTATTTGTTCCGGGAAATTTCGATGCTTTTGACCCATTTATCCTTGCCGATTTTAGCTAATTACAGGTTTACTTTGCGAAGCACCTAAATCGAGTAATTAGGAAACAGTTAATAGGGTGCGTAACGGCTACGATAAATGACTAATCATAACGAAAATTGTCAATTTTGCCGTCACGCACCATTTTCAGAAAGCTTTATAAGCTAATAGCGAGCAAATGATTATATGCAAATTAAATAATCCCTTGACTCCAGAGAAAATATCCCAATCCCGCTAAACCCATCACAGATAAAACAGCTATCAAAATCAGCTTTATGTTCAAAGCTTTTTTAGGTAACTTATCTACCACTTTGATTGTCTTGAGAGGGAATTTATCTAACAATTCCGAAGCTTTGACTGACTCTTTGATAACTAAATCCAATCCAGACCAAATATATTCATGATTGTAAGCATTTTCTCCATGCTTCACACCACCAAACTTCTTAAACAAAGCATCGCTGAAATAAGTAGTATCAGTCACCGCTTGATTGTGAAATGCCGATAAATTCTCTTGTTTATCCGACAGTGAGAAATATATTTTCTTGTCGGCAGAAGCTATATAGTCAAAGTTGGATTTTTTGCGACAGAATCCAGGTTTATCCCAAGCTGCGGGTTTAACTAATTTATCATTATCACCATGCAAAATTGCTACAGGAACATCGATATCAAGTCCAGTTTTTTTAATATCAATTGCTCGCCGAATTAAACGAGAATTCAATAGTTGTAAAACCAAAGTAACTGTTTTAGGAATACCTGAAATTGTATTTGGTGCGGGGTCAGCAACGAGAATTTGTTGCGGATAAAATTTCTTGTTTAATTGAGTATTATCTTGTTTAAGATAGGAAATCCAGCTTAATGCTAGTAAACCTCCCAGAGAATGACCAAAAAGATAAAAATCTGTTTCTGCTTCGGCTAATTGTGAATCATTTTGACATAGCATCTCCCATGCATTGTCTGTAGTTTTAATTGCATTATCAATCCATGTTGATGGACTTTGAAACAAACTATATCTAACAGTCCGAATAAGTTTGATTAAATGCTTTCCATATCTATGGTCAACAAAATAATAAGTTACCGATATCAGCCCAATAATTAGAGAAATTGCTAGAAATAACCTGACTTTGAATGCTGCAACAATAATCTTTCTTAAAACCGATCTTAGCCTTCCTTTAGAAATATGCTTAGATGTATCTCGAATAAATTTGATAACTTCGGACCAATTTACTAATTCTGTTTGCTTCTTATCCGATATATTTTCGTCACTATCTGGGTTGTCTGGGTAGTTACTTTTTTGAAATCCAGGAAATAATACATAATAACCTTTTTCTACGAGTTCTTCTAAATGTTGTTCGTAGAATTTTGGCATACATAAAGCAAAGCCATGCATATAAATTACAGCTTTGGTTTTTCCTTTTTCGTCACGATATGGATGGTTTGGAACGTATACCTGAATAAAGTTACTATTAATATGGCTACCCGATTGATATACTTTGTAATTCGGCTTTTCTTCGCATTCCCATCCTCTATTTTTTAATAAATCATCCTGTTGGGGAATATCTATTTTGAGAGGCATAGATTTGACCATGATTTTATTCTCCTTTTAAATGCAATTATGGAATTTATTGAAACAAGATATTTTGATGCGATATGAGTTGATATTAGGACTTACGCAAAAGTAACCTGATTTTGTCATTACGAGCGGCAGCGAAGTAATCGCTAAAATGGCTGAGATTGCTTCCCTGCACTACGTTTCGGTCGCAATGACAATTGTGGTTTGCGTAAGTCCTGGAGTTGATATTAGAACTTACGCAAAGCCCCACTTTTTAAGGGGGGTTGGGGGGATCTCAGAGTTGGGAATGCCTACTTTTTGGTTGCGGTTGCGTAAGTCCTGGATATATCTAGAATGCTGTTTCAATTAATCGTTACTTTTTGAAGTTAAATCATGACTATCTCATATCACCACAGTGGAAATGCTTGAAATCAGCATTCTCTGATTTAAGTAATAATACTGCACTTAGTTGTAAAAAAAAATGATTTAAACTTGATACAGGATACATCTGATATATTGTTTCATTGAAGCCGATCTAAATGTTTTCTGATGATTTCTCCATCCGCACTTGAACAGTAATATACTCACATGGAAAAACCCTTTAGGCTAGCCATGTCAAATGGACTAACGGCACCTGCGATTCGAGTTGAGTCGGACAAAGACTTATCCAACGCTATGGTGGAACTAGGTTTTGACAATCCGCGTCCCATCCTCGTAATTTTGGGTGGTGCGGCAAAGATGAGCGAAACCGATTTAAGCCGTTTGCGATCGCTATTTGTCAATGTGCTGGCTCCGCTAGTTGCAGAACTAGGAGCGTCTGTTGTAGATGGTGGTACTGATTTTGGGGTAATGCAGATGATTGGCCAAGCTCGTGCCCAGATATCGGCACAATTTGACTTAATCGGTGTAACTCCAGTGGGAAAAGTAGCTCTTCCCAATCAACCCATCCCAGAAGAAGTATCAGCATTGGAACCAAACCACAGTCATTTTGTGTTAATTCCTGGCTCTGACTGGGGTGATGAATCACCTTGGTTGGCTAATGTGGCTACCGCAATAGCCAAGGGAGCGCCATCAGTAGCAGTTTTAGTTAACGGTGGAGAAATTTCCAGGAAAGATGTATCGGAAAGCCATAAAGCGAATCGAACCGTGCTGGCTGTGCCTGGTAGTGGACGATTAGCTGATACACTGAGTGCTACGCTACGTGGGGAAAATACTGATGAGGGTGCGAAGGAATTAGTTGCTTCTGGCTTGGTGCAAATACTCGACTTCAAAGAGAGTTTTGATAGTCTGACTCATTTGATTAAATCATATTTGGGTTAAGGGGGAATCGGGGATTGGGCATCGGGCATTGGGCATCGGGCATGGGGCATTCTTGTTCCCAGTCTCAGGCTGGGAATATAGTTAAAAAACGTGTTGTTGTTCTAGATAATGCCCTCTCCCCCTTCCCGTCTCCCAAGCTTGGGAGAGGGGTGCCCGTAAGGGCGGGGTGAGGGAAAGTAGTATGAACAAAAACCGAGAAATTCTATCAAAGTCAACAGCTTAGGCAGAGCCTCTTAAAGTTCGTTCTCAGCCTGAGACTGGGAACCAGTTATTTTTTCATCTTTAAAGCAATCCAACCCATAGCTGCACATACACGTACAAAGCCGCAACCATAAACATTCTACCCAATGCCCAATGCCCAATCCCCCATTCCCTTTTCATTCAAAAACAATCTAGAAAACCAAAAGGAATTGAATATGTCTATATATGATAAAGCGAACAAGAAAAATCCACCCTATAAACTTTTAGCTCTTGATGGTGGTGGTATTCGAGGGATGATTTCTCTTGAGGTTTTGGCTGAAATTGAAGCGACTTTACGATCAAGTTTGGGTGCTGACAAGAATTTTGTCCTAGCCGATTACTTTGATTATGTTGCGGGTACGAGTACTGGTGCAATTATTGCAACTTGTATTTCCTGGGGTATGTCTGTAGCAGAAATTAAAAAGTTCTACCAAGAAAGTGGCGAGAAGATGTTTGATAAAGCATTTATTCTCAACATTACTCGCACGATGCGCTACAAGTATGGAGATGAAAATCTGGCAGCCCAACTCAAAGAAGTATTTGGAGAAGATACTACCTTCGGTAGCAAGGATTTGAAAACTCTGCTGATGGTGGTAATGCGTAATGTTAGCACAGATTCACCTTGGCCTCTTTCTAATAATCCCCATGCCAAGTACAACAATCCAGAACAGCCTGACTCTAACTTGAATCTTCCCCTTTGGCAATTAGTTAGAGCTAGTACAGCCGCTCCCACCTTCTTTCCACCAGAACAAGTTCAGTTGGGTAACAATAAGTTTATCTTTGTTGACGGTGCTATAACTCCCTATAATAATCCAGCTTTCCAACTGTTCCTGATGGCAACTCTTGAACCATACAACCTCAAGTGGCCCGCAGGTGAGGACAAAATGCTGTTGGTGTCGGTTGGTACTGGTACAACTCCTCATATCGATCCGGAATTAAAAGCCTCTCAAATGAACACTTTATACAATGCCCAGAATATTCCTGCCGCACTTATGCTTGCTAGTCAACACGAACAGGATTTTCTGTGTCGTATTTTCGGTAAGTGTTTATTAGGGGATGCAATTGATGGAGAGGTGGGCGATCTACTGGAAAGCAAAGGACCTCTAGATTCAAAGCTATTCACCTACTTACGCTACGATGTTGAACTCACTCGTAAGGGATTGGATAAATTAGGTGGATTGGAACATATAAATGTGGAGGATGTCCAGGAAATGGATTCAGTCAAACATATGCGTCAATTAACGGACATCGGAAGGGCGATCGCCAAAAAAGTAAAGCCGCAGCATTTTGAAAATTTTGTGGAGTCACCAGCTTCTTTAACTACAGTTGGTTAGTCAGATATTAAGTATTTTTACATACTTAAATTGTAGGGTGTGTAGTTTAAAAAAATTGAACTACTTCCTTCTCGCTTATGCGATTACCGAAATATTGTAGGTTGGGTTGAGGAACGTTAGGGTCGCGTGTCCGTGCTTGACATAGGGCATAACCCAACAAACGACCGATAATGTTGGGTTTCACGCAGTGAGACCCAACCTACGTCTACTCGGTTAAGAAATTAAATCCTATTTTCAGATCCCCCAAACCCCCGCTAATTTGGGGGCTTAATTCCCTCCTTCTTAAGGAGGGTTAGGGAGGATCTCCCCTTAACGGAGCATTATTCGATCGGGTTTCTAGCGTCACGCACTACTGAAGGATTGTAATTGTTATAAGTTCAAAATTCAATAAATATAAGTATTTTTACATAGGATAGGACTAGCGGTTAATGAGAAAATTTTTTAATGCTTTTATCTCCTACGGACGAGCTGACAGTAAAGAGTTTGCCAAAAAACTTCAAACTAGTTTAAATAAACATGGATTCAAAGTCTGGTTTGATTCTAATGACATTCCCCTGGGTGTTGATTTCCAAAATCAAATTGATGATGGTATCGAAAAGGCTGATAACTTCCTGTTTATTATTAGTCCCCATTCGATAAATTCGGAATATTGTCTTAAAGAAATTGAGCTAGCGATTAAGCGTAATAAACGAATTATTCCTTTAATGCACGTCGAGCAAATTAATCGGGAAACTTGGCTTTCTAGAAACCTGAATGGTACTGATGAGGAATGGGAATTATATAAAGATGAAGGGAAACACGATCATTTTAAGAATATGCACCCGACGATTCGTAAGATTAACTGGGTGTATTTCCGAGAGGATAAAGACGATTTTGACAAATCCCTAGCAGATTTAATTAATCTACTTCGTTTGCACGGGGATTATGTAGAGCGGCATACCAGCTTTTTAATCAAAGCTTTGGAGTGGGAGAGAAATCAAAAGCAAACGAGGTACTTGTTAACCGGGGAAGAAAAGCAAAAAGCTCAAAGTTGGTTGACATTCCGCTTCAAAGACGAACAACCACCTTGTCTTCCCAGCAATTTGCATTGCGAATACATCACCGAAAGCATCAAGAATGGTAATAATTTGATGACTCAGGTGATGCTTTCCTATGCTGAGGAAGATAGAGCGACGATGGAGAAAATTCGCGCTAGTTTAAGACGAGAAGGTATTACAGTTTGGACGAATACCACAGATATTAAAACAGGGGAAGAGTTTTGGAACTCGATTCAAGAAGGAATTGAAAAAGCCGATAATTTGGTTTATTTACTTTCTCCGAATGCTGTAAAATCCATCAACGCTCAGCGAGAATTGGATATAGCTGTTTCCTTAAATAAGCGGATTATTCCCTTACTGGTACAAAAAACCGACAACTTAGAATTACCTTTTTCTTTGCAGGGTTTACAGTACATCGACTTTACAGATAATCTAGAGGAAGCACATTATCAACTTGATGAAAGCCAATTACTGAAGATTTTATATGAAGATGCAGCTTACTACAACGAGCATAAAATTCTATTAACTAAAGCCCTGAAATGGAAAAGACAAAATAACAATCCTAGTATTTTACTGCGGGGTTATAACCTGCGGAGCGCCGAAACTTGGTTAGAAGTAGCACAGAAAAGGACACAGCATCCACCCACCCCATTACAATCAGAATTTATTACCGCAAGTCTCCAACAACCTCCACTAGAGTCGCTGGATGTGTTTGTTTCCTATTCCCGCGCTGACTCAGACTTAGCGAGGAAGTTGAATGATACTTTACAGCTACAGGGAAAAACGACTTGGTTCGATCAAGAAAGTATTGCATCGGGAAGCGATTTTCAGGAAGAAATTTATGGAGGAATTAAAGCATCTGATAATTTTCTATTTATTCTCTCACCGCGCTCTGTAAATTCACCTTACTGTAATTCGGAGGTGGAGTATGCTGCCTCCTTGAATAAACGCTTCGTGACAGTGCTGCATCGGGAAGTAAACACCAGCGATTTGCATCCAGAGTTAGCGAAAGTACAATGGATTGATTTTAACAGCAATCAAAAAGATTTTAATGCCAATTTTAACCAATTGCTCAGAACCCTTGAAACTGACAGAGAACACATCCGCAGTCATACTAAATGGTCACAAAGGGCTTTGGAGTGGGAAGATAAAGATAAAAGTAATGACTTGTTGTTGCGGGGTAATGAATTTGTCATTGCTCAAAATTGGTTGGAAGAAACCGAGCAGCAAAATAAAAAGCCTAGCGCAACAGTTTTTCAGAAAGATTTTATTCAAGCGAGTGAAAATGCGATTGAAGCTTTAGAGAAACAAGAAAAACACCGACAAGAAAGTATGCTGCTTTTACAGGAGGAGAAGATAAAAGAAGCCGAAGCACGACTCGCAGAAAAGAAAAAAAGTTCCAGACGACAAAAAGCTTTTCTTGTCGCTACTAGTATGGCATGTGTAATTGCTGTTGGCTTTGGTCTAAAAAGTCAATTAGCTGAGGAAGAAGCCGAAAAAGCTCAGAAAGATCAACTTAATTCAGTAAGTCGAATTTCATTGATATTATCCCAGCAAAATCTCAAATTTGATGCCCTATTTGAAGCTATTAAGGCAGGGAAGCTAATACAAGGACTAATAAAAAAAGAAGGATTGGCCAAAAACCTCAAAACTCAAAGTCTAATTCTAAGAGCTTTGCAGGACGCAGTTTATGAAGATGGCTTCAGAGAGCAAAATCGCTTAATAGGACATGAAGGTACAGTCTTTGATGTCGCTTGGAGTCCTGATGGCAAGAAAATTGCTACAGCGGGTGGAGATGGTAAAATTAAGCTTTGGAATCTTAATGGCAAAAAAATTAATTGCACAAAAGTAGGTAATTATAGTGAAGTCTATAGCGTTAGCTTTAATCGTGATGCTAAAACTATTGCTTTTACCAGTAGTGAGATTAATGGACTTTGGAACATCTCCAAAAAGACCATTCAACAAACAAAACTTACTGGCGATAAAAAAAAGCTAACCACGGTAAACAGCCCGGGTGGTAAGATAATTGCTACTGCTAGCGGGGATAATACTGTTAAAATCTCAAATAAGCAGGGAGGATTCCTCCAAACCCTCAAAGGGCACAATGGCTCAATCATGAGCATCAAATTCAGCCCTGACGGAAAGACAATTGCCACTGCTAGCGAGGATAATACCGTTAAACTTTGGAGCTTGTCAGACAAGAAACTTAAAAAGCTTCAGGGAGATAATAAAGCTGAATTCTGGAGCGTCGCTTGGAGCCCCGATGGAAAGACTATTGCTTCTGGCAGGGCAGATAATACCGTCAAACTCTGGACTAAGAAGGATGGGGAATGGAAATTCATTCCAACTCAAATTAAACATGACGGTGCAGTTTCTAGCGTTAGTTTTAGTCCTGATGGTAAGACGATTGCTTCTGCTAGTAAGGATAATACAATCAAACTTTGGAACAACCAGGGTAAATTTCTAAGAGACATCGGCAAGCATAACAAACCAGTCTGGAGTTTAGCTTGGAGTCCCGATGGAAATACCATTGCTTCTGCTAGTGGAGATAATACAATCAAACTCTGGAACAAAGACGGTAAAAAACTCCAAACTTTCCCACATAAAGGTACAGTGTGGAGTGTAGCTTGGAGTCCTGACGGAAATACCATTGCCTCTGCTAGTAGTGATAATACTGTTAAACTATGGAACAAAAACGGTAAAGAAATCCAAACTCTCAAAGGACATACAGCTTCAGTCGCGAGTGTAGCTTGGAGTCCTGACGGAAATATGATTGCTTCGGCGAGTAATGATAATACCATCAAACTCTGGAACATAAAAGGCGAAGTACTCGAAACACTCAAAGGACATAATAATGATATTTTAAGCGTCGCTTTTAGCCCTAATGGAAAAAAAATTGCTTCTACCAGTAAAGACTTGAGTGTGAAGCTTTGGAACCTTGATGGTGAAGAACTCCAAACCCTTTACGGACACAATAACCGAGTGACTAGCGTTAGTTTTAGCCCTGACGGTAAAACTCTAGCCTCAGCTAGCGATGACGAAACGGTGATTGTTTGGAATTTAGAAGATTTAACGTTAGATAAGCTAATGGAGGATGCTTGCCAACAAGTAAAAGATTATCTTAGTACTAAAGATGATGATGATGATGAAGAGAAGAAACTTTGTAAGTATGATTAGTAATTAGTAAAAATACCAATAGTCTAAAGTCTAGTTTTGCTGGTTTATCCCATATAAACGTAAAGCTTACTGCTGGGTCTTTTAACACATTTATTCCCCATTCCCCTACAAAAGAAATCATGAATCAAGCAACCTCTATTCTTAACCAAAAACTATCTATCTGGTGAAAATGCCCTCGCACAAGAAGTTAACGGGGAAATAGTAATATTACATTTCGAGTCGGAATCTTACTACACTGCATTATGCTGTAGGAACTAAATTTTGGCAATTCTTTACAGATTCAGACAACGTAGAAATAGTAATGCAGCAGTTAGGTCAAATTTATCTGGTGGATGAAATTACCTTGCATCGTAATGTAACTACCTTTGTTGAAGAATTAGTAAAAGAAGAATTATTAAGTCACGAAAATAAAATAGATGAGAGGAATTTAGTTACCGCTGACAAAATAAAACAATTATTACAACCTCAACTGCCTGATAATCGTTTACCCTATGAAGCACCTTTGTTACGGAAACACGGTAAAGTTAATGCTAGTACTAATGTGATTTTTAGTCCTGGAGATTTGGAGTTGTCCACTGGAGAACTTTTTTTCACAGATTTAAGTTAAGAAAATATTCAGAATTTATTAAATACAGTAGAATTATTTGTAAAAAGTAAAAGGGAAAGCATTAAAAAGTTTATAGAGAATAATCAAGTTGGTAGGGTGTGTGACGGCTACGAAAAATTATTAACAATAACGAAAAATGTTAATATTGCCGTCACGCACCATTTTATTATTCCGAATTATTCAAAAAATCAAACTAATTAAATCAACCATTATCCGGTGATTGAATTAGTAGGGGAGGCGGTTCGGCGGTGTAGATTAACTTCGGGCTTTATTGCCGTGCCGTTGCGTGACGACTACGATAAATTATTAATAATAACGAAAAATGTTAATTTGGTTTGGCTTTAAGTAGCACTTTGATTTTAATTGTTAGCGTTGCGATCGCGTTGCTGCGCCTCGTTTGGTGAAGCTAAACCAAAGAATTAAACAGGACTTAGGCACAAGCAACGTAATTACAGTCATTACAACAACTCTAATAAATTTCAAAGTATTGCAAATAAGTCCCTTTGGGACTAGCTGCGCTGAGGTAATAAGTCCGTAATACCAATTATTTATGAGCCTGCATAAGATGCTTAAAGCCATAATTACTTGTGAAAGTAGGAAACTCTTAACAGAGAACGTGGAACAGAAAATGTACTGTTAGCAAAGAGTACCGTAGGTATGATTTTTAAGCACAAATGCAGGCTACTCCAACAAAAATCTGCGGAGGAGTTCTATATTAATTGTTAAGAATTATGATTTAATTTATTTGTAAACCTCGTTTTTTCTTGTGAGAGAGTTTTTTGCTAGATCAAATCTTGAAAATTGCTAGCTGAAACCCTCTCAAAGAAAAGTTTTTAACAAACTTGAACTGGGAGAGGTGTCCCAATTCAAGGGCTAAATGTCAATACTAGGAGGCAGGTTTTCAGGATCTAAATAGGGGTAGGGGAATTTACCCGCATCTTTAAGCTTCATATTACGCACTTTTATGTCCGTCGAGAGAGCTGCGAAACGAAGATTTGCTCGCTGCTGTACTTTTGGAAATCTCTTTTCCAAAGGAGCGATCGCGTTTGCTCCTGCAAGGCTAAAACGTGAAGACTCTGTAAGCAGATAGGCAGAGGTAAGCTGGAACAAAATCCGGTCTAAAGTATGAGGTAAGGCAGCTTTTAAATATTCATCAGAAATCTCATCTTCCCCGAATGGCATGGCTGCTAACATTGCGATTGGGTAATTCGGCACATATGCTCCATAGTCAAATTGGGCGAAGTTTAGTATGGCGTGTCCAGCACTCGTTTTCCAAATTATATTTTGTAGTACTGAAGCTAATTGTTTTTTACTGGAAATACTTTCAGGAAATGAGGCTATATCAGCCTTGTTTGGATCTCTCATCTCTGTAATCCACCCTTTCACCATAGCATCATTAGCTACATCATCGTCATTCGTGTATGCTGCGTTTACGAAGTCGGTTGTGTATTCACCAAAGATATCCCACAACTTGAAGCCGTCTTCGCGGTAATAATAATTTTGGATTCCATCCGATTGTTCGCGGTCAAATCCACGTTCGGAAAGTTGCTGAGGAAAACTCGACTTCTCAAAGTCCCATTTTAGCCATGCGTTTAGCATAATCTCCAAACCTTGAGCAGTTCCAGTGGAAAATGTGCTATCTGTAAACGGTATCACATTTGAAACTAAGGTATGTCGTGCTACATAGTTGATACCAATAGTGTCCTTGAAATGAGGTGCAAGTAAATCTCTGATTGGGTGGTCTACACCAGGCGCAAAAGAATTGTGAAAGGCAACTGCAAAAGGTTCGACAGCAATGTGCCCGAATCCAAGATGCCAAATAAACTGCATCACTTGGTTATCTGCATTCTTCATATGTAGTTTTGCCAACATCCATCGATTTGGTGGTGACTGTGGAGTATATACCGGCAGTTCGTCATTTAGTCGGATACCCACCATATCCACAAAAGCCTCTCCTTCCTCGTAGTCTTGAACGATAAGCGCAGTCGCAGGATATGTATACATCTTTATATCTTTGCATGGCACTTCGTATGGCTTAACGTTTTTCAGTTCTGGAAGATCGACCATTAACAGGTGTTTTGCACTAATCAAATCAGCTATAGATTGCCCCTTATAATTAAGACCGCGCATATTTTCTGGAACTTCCTCGATATCCTTTACAACTTTAATTGTCATAGGATTAAGACCATTCAAGAATTGACGCGCAAACTCTCTATCTTTATTCCAATTTTGATTGATATATTTGGTTTCACCAAGATACCCACCTTGCACCGCTTGATAAATATCACCTGACTTAGCCAAACGCTCTTTAATACCAAGTTCCGTATAGAGAACCTCATTTATTCGCTTAAAAAACATACCCTGCCTTGTAGGGTCTAGTGCTTCAGAGTGTGGAAGTCCCTTAACTGCGCGAGGTAAATTACTCAAATCTAATTCGGGCAAGTGTTTCATCTCATATCGCTTATACTCCCATTTTTCTCCTTGTTCAACTGAAACGTCAGAAAGTATCTCTTTTAGTATCTTCTGAAAATTCTGTATGACTCCATTAACTCTAGTAGGATTCTGCTTCAATTGCTCAATATACTTAGGTGAGGGACTTGTGTTAGATTCTCCTGTTAAATTAAATGCACTATTCAAATACTCGATCGCGCCAGTATAAGCCTTATGTTGCATGGTCATAAGCTCTTGCTTTTCTTGTGGTGGATAAGCTTGAGTATATGAATACCATCTAACTTTTGTGAAAGTTTCTTTACCAGTTATGGGGTCTATTAAGGGGCTAAATTCGACAAAAGTGGATACTGCTTTTAAACCAGGGATTGGAGGATCGACTTGCACAAAGTCATATTGTTCAGAGAACTTTTCATCATCTCTTGCTACAAGTAATTCATCAAACGTAACACCTCCTTGGTTGAGTTTGAACCGTCTGATACAACCGACTTCATCATTTCCTGGGGGAAGAATCTCCATAGTTTCGTAGATTTTCCACCATTTTAGATTTTCTTTTCCAAATGGTCTAAACAACTCCCAAACTTTACCAATCGGTGCTTTGACAATGCCAAACACCTCAACGTCAGGATTTTGGTCAAAACAAGCTATATCGGTCACTTGAACTTGATTGATGTCATTTTGAATGAGATTTTGATCAAATTCATTATTGGTCTTAATTCTTACAAATGTCATGAGGTCATTACTCCTATAATTACCAGGAAAACAAAACTATTTGAAAAGATGATTTCCATAATCTTGCTTTAGTTTGGCATAACTTACGAGTTTTTACAGTGGATTAATGATAAGTATTTTCTAATTCATGTTTGTTTACAATCACTTTACATTTAAGTAAAGGATTTGTTATTACTGCTGTTTAGAAGTCAGTAATTCTGCCAATATATCCGAAATATTACTGATAACACCTCTAGGTAAAAACTTGGATAATAAATATGCAATAGCTTTCATATTCGCTGAGATTAATACTTATGTCACTAAAAGCCGCTTTCAAGTTTATTCGAGCAGTTCGAGAACGTCAGGATTTACAAACAAGCTTGCAAGATTTAGGACAAGCTGTAGGTGGAGAAGAATTAGTAAAATTGGGTAAGGAAACTGGATTTGATTATACGGAAGTAGAGCTACAAGCAGCATTTAAACACGATTGGGTAATGCGATCGTTCCGTCATGGAATCATTCAAGCTCCGGAGAAACGGTAATCATAACCCGATTATTTGTACCTGTATTATTCGACTAAACTAAGATTGTCGGGGGAAGAGGGGGAAGAGGGGGAAGAGGGGGAAGAGGGGGGAGAGGGGGTAGAAAATAATTTTTAAGGGTTAAGTAAGACAATACACTGTCTGGTTGTCTTGAGAATGAGCTAGAAAACCTCGTACAGTAATCCGATTTTTATCTCCATCAAAATCAGCTACTTTGTGCCAAATAAGCCCACCATTAAAAATCACCATATCTCCTATATCTGGATTAATATATTGTTTTCTAAAATTATCTAAAAAACTATCTAGCTGACAACTATAAAAATTTTGTTTCATTGATGGAGTAGTTTGCTCTCTTAGTAAGTCGTATAAAATTAGTTCACCACCTTTTTCTGGTTTACCGATCGCAACAAAATAGCTGAGGATATCTATATCTTTTCTAATTCCTTTTGAATGTTTATAAATTTGGCATTTTTCAAATACTTCATTATCTGTATGTGCTTTAATTCCTCTTTTATTGGGATGAATGATTCGGATTTCTGCTGGGTTATATATACTATCGTTTGCCTGATCAAGCAATTTGATTTTTCTTAAACTACAAAGATTATTAAAAGTTTCAAAAATCCTTTGTTCAAATAAATTTGTAAATATTTTACTTAATTGCACTCTAAAATCAGATGCTTTCTGAAAATACTCATTTAAGTCATTTTTTACTTGCATTAAAGAAAAACCGAAATTCACTCCGTAGCTGGTGTTGTGATATTCAGTTTCTAAGCTTTCAATATTTTTTTTGGCTGTTTCTATTTCTGAAGTTGAAAATACCTTTTTGATTAGTATCCCACTTAAGTCACCTGCCTACAGTAAATCAATACTATCTGAACCCTTATTTACTGATTCAATATCTAAGGTAATCCATTTATATAGTTCACTATTTTTTTGTCAATTATATTTTTTTCATCTACTAAATATAATTGTTTAATTGTTTCATCCGGTACTGTAAGTTCGGGTTGCAATTGCAATGCTTTCTCATACCTATCTAATGCAGCTTCAAAATTACCTTGAGCGTAATAAAGTTTTGCTAATTGACTATAAACAAAGAGGAGTGACGACGACTAAGCAGTAAATTCCAAGCCTGATGTGCAGCAAGTTTCGCTTTTTCGTTATTGAGTGATGCTAAAGCAGTACCCACATAAGCTGTTACCCACTCGTCACTTGTTTTGCTGTGTAAATAAGTATCAAAGTCTCGCCACCAACCTTTTTGATTCGCGGAATTAAGAAGAAAGCTAGTAGCTGCTTCAATAGCTTGGTTTAATCGACTTTGATTTAATTCTCCTGATGTGCTGGAAAAATTTTCATTTTGAGTACTTCTTATATTTTGAGGTTGGTTGTTATTTACAAGGGATTTATTCTCAAGCCACTCATGTACAAATCCAATATATGCTTTAGCTTGTAAGGAAGATTCAGGTTTATAGGTAAGCTTAATATGGCTTAATCTACGGTCTAAAATACTTAAATTTTCTGATGGCTGTAATAAAGACTCGGCAATTAAATGACTAGCCCAAGGTTTTGTAGTGTTGCTAGGAGTTGTATAACCAACCCAAGCTATTAATCCATTCCTTTTTTCGGTGGTACACAATCCTTTGGCTACCAAATTATCTAAAAAAGGCAACCATCTTGGATCTAATCCCGATTGTTTATCAAAGAAACACTCTAAGCCAAGAGTAGGATAAATTTTCTTGCCAACATCAAAACAAAGCCTCACATTATCAAAAGTGTCTAGTATCTCATCAACCAAAGCTTCAATTTCTTCCGCTGGGTTGGGATAACCTATTTCTTGTAAATAATTACTAATATCATAAATAGGAATTTTGCTGACATTAATCCGCAATGCTTCAATTTGACGCGATAACATTACACCAACATGACTAATTCGAGTGGGTGACGTACAAGCGGTAAAGCAGCGATATAAGTTACTGCATAAGGAATCATTAATTGGTTGCCCGTAGAGTAATTCTAAAGCAATTTTAATAATACTAAAAGTTTTTAATGGTTCAAATGAATCCCGATTAATACCGAGAAAAATACATGGTGTTAATAAATCAGGATTTGACTCATGAATATCAAATTCTAGCCATATATCAGAAATAGCTGAATATAAATCTGAACTTGAATCGCTCCAAATTTTGCAAAATTTACTAATACGATTCCAAACTGGTTGGTTAAATTCTTGATGAGATAAAGCAAGTTTGTTTATATGTTCGGCTAAAATTTGTGGTTCTTTATTTTGTAAAAAAATACCTTGCTGTAAATCGACTTGAGAATTTTCTTTATCGAGACGAATTTCAAAGCCCGCTCTTGGAATGGGGGCTGATAGCTTTGCTAGTTTTTGTAAGTGGGATATGGCTGTGGGTGTAGCAATTTCAGAGGAAATGTGAGCAAGAACATTTTGTAAGGAGTCGGTTAAAGTTGGTATTTTTGTCAACATACAAATGATTAAGTAACACAGTAAATTGTCTGGTTGTCTTGAGAACGAGCTAAAAAACCTCCTACAGTAATCCGATTTTTATCTCCATCAAAATCCGCTACTTTATGCCAAATACGCCCACCATTAGAAATGACCATATCTCCTATATCTGGATTTATATATTGTTTTCTAAAATTATCTAAAAAATTATCTCGTTCACAGTTATAAAAATCTTGTTTCATGGATACAGTGGTTTGTTCTCTGAGCAAGTCATATAGAACTAGTTCTCCACCTTTTTCTGGTTTATCGATAACAATAAAATAGCTGAGTATATCTACATCCTTTTTTATTTCTTCTAAATGGTTATAAACTTGATATTTTTCAAATACTTCATTATCTGTATGTGCTTTAAGTCCCCCTTTACCAGGATGAACAATTCTTATTTGTGCTGGGATACATATATCATGGTTTTTTCTGTCAAGCAATTTAATATTTTTTAAACTATGGAGATGGTTGAAAACATTAAAAATTCGTGTTTCAAACTCCGAGGCAAAAATTTGATTTAATTGCAATCTAAACTCAGATGCTTTCTGGAAATACTTATTTAAGTCATTTGTTGCTTCCATTATAGAAAAACCAAGCTTTTCTCCATAGATTATCTGTTCAAATTCAGGTGATAAGCTGTCAATGTGTTCTCTTGCTGTTTCTATTTCTTTAGTTGAAAATACATTTTTGACGAGTATTCCATCTAACTCATCTGTGTATAATAAATCAATGGTATCTAAACCATTGTCTAATGATTTAATATCTAAAATATTCCATTTATATAATTCACTACTTACTTTTTCAGTTATATTTTGAATATTTACGAAATGTTGTTTAATATTTTTATTAGATATTTGAAATTCAGGTTGTAATTGCAGCGCTCTCTGATAAACATCAAATGCAGCGACAAAATTTCCCCGAGCATAATAAAGTTCTGCTAATCGATTGTAAACTAAATGATTATTTGGTTTGCTAATCAAAGCACTTTCATATATCGCAATTAAATTTTCTACAGTAATTTTCATATATGAATCCTAATTTAAGTTAGAAAAACTAATTCCCTATTCCCTATTCTCCCCCAACCCTATTCCCTTTTAGATTGTGACAAAATTTGAAATAGTTGCACGAGCATCATTAAGTATAACGTCGCAAACTTCGGGTAACTTAATAAAATTATCTGGTCTATAAACTTTTTTGATTGGAATTCTTGCTGCTAAACTACTTAAAAAGGCAAATTCCCGAGCAACATAATCTTGTTCAACAGTTAAAAATTTTGGATATCTATGAGCCATTAAATGCATTAATCCCAATTCTGTGGGAATAGATTCAATGTAAGGAGTTGCCAATTCGCTTTGACGATTATGCAAAATGTAAATAGCGGCTAGAGGAAGAGGTTTATCTTGAAAACGCCATGCAGATGCACTTTTTTCGCTAGTTAGTTCTACATAGCGTTTATCTCCAACGCTAAAAATACGCTTTAGATTTTCTAATGACAAACCAAGATAATTAATGCTTGGAGTCCATAATCTTAAACGAGGATAACCTGGTTGTACAATAAAGTCTTCTTCAACAAAGGAAAAAGCAGCAATTTCTTCTGATAAAATAGGTTGTCCGCGTTGGGCTAAAGCTCCTGCGGTAGTGGATTTACCTGCTCCTTTAGCACCAATAATAGCAATAGCACGATTATCTACCGCGATGACACTGGCATGAAGGCAAGGTATTCCTTGTAAGCGCAAAGCACAGCCCATTACAGAACCAACTAAAAGAGCAGTAACTTCCTCTAAGGTAGTATTGATCCAAGTAACGCTAATCTTCTTACCACTTGCGGCTATATCGAAAATAGCAGCTTCACCACCACCACAAAAGCATAGTTGATAATTCTTCCCCTCAGTTGTAACCCTTGTCTTTAAACTAAAGTTATAGCTACCTGCTATATCTTCAGCTAGGTGCGACATTTCAAATCCTTCTTTGGTAGTTAAGTTAATTTCTACCTGTGATAGTTTATTATCAATGAATTTTAAACCTGGAAGCGGTTGGTTGCTGCGTAAGGTTAAGCCATAAACTTGATAATAAAATTCTTCAATATTGTCAGAAAAGTCCCTATTCCCCATTCCCAATTCCCTTTTGTTACATATGCGGCTTCTGTTTTAACTGTTTTTACTGAGTTTGGCAAGGTTTTTTGAACTGCGCGATCGCCCCATTCCCTATTTCCCTTTTTCCGTAATACCACTAATAGAACATCCACCTAAGTACGGTTACAATTGCCTCGGTTATATAGATATTCCTCATTTCCTTATTCCCCATTCCCTATTCCCTAATTATTAAAATTATGAATCAAACAACTTCTATTCTGAACCAAAAATTATCAATTCCAGAAAATATTATCGCTCAAGAGCTTACCGGCGAAATAGTTATGTTAGATATGGAATCTGAATCTTATTACAGCTTAAATTCTGTAGCAAGTCGGATATGGCAGCTATTGACTAGCTTGGAAAATGTAGAAGCTTCAGTGCAGCAGTTATTACAAGTTTATCTGGTGGATGAAGCAACTTTAAGTGGTGATGTCACTTTGCTTGCACAAGAATTAGTAGAAGAAGAATTGTTGATTGGTTGCGATAATGAAGCTGAAGAATTTAAAAAATCTAATCAACCCGAACAAGAAAATCAATCAGAACCTGAAAACGCACAAGAGGTTGATAATCGGATTCCCTACGAAAAGCCTTTGTTACGAAAGCACGGTAAGGTTAATGATGGGACAAATTTAACGTTTCTGGCTACTCCCACCGATGATGGATTAGGTGTTGGTTATGCTGACTTATCTTAACTAAAGCAGTTTATCCCACACCTTCCACACTTTCCACGCTTCCAATCAAATTTTTATATATAATTCAGGAGTTGAAATATGGCAGCAGGTGAACTTTTAGCTTGTTCTAAGTTTTATGTTTCCTTTGATGGTTTAGACGATTTAATCGTCTCTAAAGTCAGCGGTGTATCTATTGAATTGCAAACAGCTGGCGACCAAAATCCTTTTGGTGTTACCAAGGGTGGAAAAGCCGCGATTCAAGCTACGGTGACTGGTGTTCAGAATAGTACTGTTACTGTTGAGTATGTAGGTACGGTTGATGATAATCGGCTATTTAAATGGTATGAAGATTCTCACTCCCAACCTACCACGGGTGGTGGTTCGGGGAATAAAGGAGAATTAAAAACTGGCTCTATCGTTCTCTATAACCAAGCCGGAGAGGAAGCAGCTCGTTGGGATATGACAGGGGTTATGCCTAAAACATATAAAACTAGTTGTAGGTTGGGTTTCGTTCCTCAACCCAACGCGGGTGTTGGGTTGCGCTACGTCCTAATGTCCTATCTCCTATGTCCTAACGGACACGCTGCGCTAACGGAGACGCTTCGCTAACGGACACGCTTTGCTAGCGGACACGCGCAATACCTACGGTACGCTGAGCCGCCGCACGCGACTTGGGAACGCTAACGCTTAACCCAACCTACGAACTGCCAGGTTTCCCTATTCCCTATTCCCTATTAATTTATCGCTTTATCTGCTGCAATAGTTAATACTTCATCCATCCAAGCATTAATACTTTTACCAGCTTTAGAAGCTGCAATAAAAATCTTACGGTGATGTTCTGATGTTGTACGAAAAGGAAGTTTGCCAGAAAAAGGTTTATCAGGTTCTTCCCCTAAGTCTTCACAGAAAGCAAGATAATCATCTACCGATTTATGAAATTCTTGACGTGCTTCCTCGACTGTTTTTCCTTTAAATGTCACTACATCATTAATATCTAATACCCGCCCAAAAATAGTACCAGCTTCTACATCAACTTCTAAATTTGCAGTATAGCCTTTATAAGTCATCATAGTTTTAGCTTTAAAACTTACTCATCATCATTTAAATCTGTTTCTGGTTCAAATATTTCTGGTTCAATACCTGCCTTTAGCAAAAATTCTCGAACCGATTTCACTGCTCCTTTATCAGTTTCCTTTTCCGGATGCGGTTCATGAAATACAGCTTTGACATCTTTTAATTTTACCCTCACCCGCGAACCTTGACCTTGACTTATATCAGCACCCAAAGCTCTATTAGACTAGGGTTTTCAACCCCAGTACGTAGGTTAAGTTGAGCGTCTAATACTTTGCTTCATCATTGGAAGCATGTGGTAAAGCTCAACCCAACATCCCTTCGGTAAAACTAATATTGATTTCCCGCACTTATCTATTTAACATTGCTTGCGTTGCGATCGCACAACGTATTTTATAACTATAGGACTTTCTATAACAATATTCAGCGTCAGAGAAGAATTTTTGCTAAAATATTTAAACTCATAAAACAATGTGAATCTTTGAGGAACGCAATGAAAAAGGTTACACTAACAGAATTGAGTAATAATATCGATAGTCTACTGGATGAAGTCCTAGAAACAGGTATTTCATTAGAAATTAACAAAAATGGTAAAGTGTTAAGAATTGTTCCTGTAGAAAAAAAAGATAAACTTAGCAATTTGACTTTTAAACCTAATGTTATTCAAGGAAATCCAGATGATTTAGTTAATATCAGCTGGGAACAGGAAGTTAATGTTGATTTATCTTGATACTCATGTAGTAGTATGGCTATATTCTGGTTTAACAGATAAATTAACCGATCTTGCTAAAACTTTAATCAATGATAATGAAGTTTATATTTCGGCAATTGTTCGATTAGAGTTACAGTATTTGTATGAGATAAAACGTATTACAGATGAACCGGATGTGATTATTTCTAATCTGTCCGAGGAAATTGGTTTAAAAATATGTAATAAAAACTTCAATGATATTATCAGCGTGGCTTTAACGATTACTTGGACTCGCGATCCTTTCGATCGGATTATTACGGCAAATGCTCTGTTAAATAACAACATATTACTGAGCAAAGATCAAAATATTTTAAATAACTATCTGTATGCAAGATGGTATTCGTAAAGTACCCCAACCCGATAAACCGAGGTTGGGGCTTCCAATTGGATTAATTCAGGGAGCGATCGCATTTTGAGTGAGGATGGAAAGTCCAAAAAATACAAGACCGGCGATCGCATTGCTTTTAAGATAATCTAACCTTTAGTATACAGACACAGCTTCAAGTTTTGCTTTATTCGGTGAAACAACTTGATAACTCCGTAACCAATAAGCAACCGTTAAAGTTTTTTCTAATCCCATTAATTTCTGAGTATCAATCTCCTCAGACTCCAAACACTCAAGTAACTCACCAACATTTACATACTCTTCCAAACCAGGGGTATTCCTTAACAAATCCCCAGCCCATAACCCCACACTTTCCCGCGTTCCCTGGATATATTCTTCTGGTGCTTTGAAAACAATTTTCGGACGTGTACGAACAGCTTCTGGTAATTTACCTTTCATGGAATCCCGCAGGATATTTTTATTGACTAACCAAGGAATGGGGGGAATTGACACCATAAAGTTAACCAAGCGCAAATCGAAGAAGGGATAATAATGTTTGATAGGAATTCCCGTAGAACCTGGATCGGCTTGTTCAAAAATGTTTGACCAAAATGGAGTATTAGCCATTCCGTAGCGAGCAACATAATCTATGGATTCAGCGTGAATTTGCTCGTATCGTTGCTGTAAATCCTGTTGCTTGACGAAATCGGCATTAAACCAAGTGGGAAATTCAACTTTCTGCTTGGTAATTTTCCGCCAATAAGCTCTACCTTGACGTAAGAATAATTTCGGAGGTCGATGGGTATGTAAATAATGCCCCAACACCTGAAATATTTCTCGACGCAAACCGTGTTTCCACCATACTAAGAAGTCGAATTCACCAAATCGCAAACCTGGATCGCCACCGAATCCCGTTAATACAACCCGTGCATGGTCTGCACAGCGCTGAGTCAATTCATTACCAGCACTACGGGCAGGAATACCATTAGGTTCGGGTAATGGGGTTGAGGGATTTTCTGAGGGAACGTGGCATAAATAACCTTCGGCGTTGATTTCATTTAAGGGAATACCGATGTAATGAGCTACCATGCTGGCAAAGGAATCTTCTTCTGGCATCATTAGGCGATCACGCATGGTAAATGCCTGGAAATCGCAGGGTTTTCCTCTTTCTAAGAGTACCTTATTCGCCGTTGCTGCAATACTGGTGGAATCCATTCCCCCGCTAATATGGGTTGAAATCCGTTCTGTCCGCAATCTGTCGCTTACTGCTTGCTCGAAGAGTTCCGAAAAATGTTCTACATATTCCTGGGGTTTCTTGTAGAAGATTAAAGGTTGAATGCGGGGTAATTGCCAATACCTTTGTATATTTAATTCTCCTGCTTGCCAAGTTAAAGTATGAGCCGGGGGAAGCCTTTTAATATCGTTAAAAATAGTCGTATCCCATTCCATATTCATTCCCCTTGTGAGGAAATCCCCTACCGCTTGCTGGTTTAAATCCGTTGATATTTGGGGATGCAAGCGAATACAGTTGAGGGTATTGCTGCAAATCAAAGTATTCTTTACCTGGGCATAGTAAAACGGTAAAATTCCAAACTGGTCGCGTCCGCAAAACAGTTTTTGCTGTCTTTCATCCCAGATGATAAAAACAAAATCACCTTGTAAATGCTCTACACAAGCGGTATCCCAAACATGATAGGCGTGTAAAAGTAACTCCATATCGGGGGCATTTTCAGTAATTACCCTACCATTTGCCTGTAAAGCCACAACTAATTCTTTGCGTCCATCCAAGCGAACATCTGCGACTATCCATACTCGCTCATCTAAACTAAAAGGCTGTCGTTCGCGTTCTTGATCGGAGGTTGTTCTCAACAAGGTATGTCCAAAGCCGATGTTATCTTTATGCCATGTTTGTTGAGCATCGGGTCCCCGAAACGTCATGTAGTCCGTCATTCGGCGGAGTAGGGATTGATTAACGGGTTCTTTGTTGCGATTAATAAGACTGATAATACCGCTCATAGGATTTTTTTTAGAAGGGAATGGGGAATAGGGATATCTGTTTGTTTACAGAAAGCATCCGTTGTGGAAAATGCAGCTATTGGTATAAATTATTAAAACTATAATTTCCTGTACAGTAAAAATTGTTATATATGCGGTTTCTGTTATAACTGTTTTTACTGACTTTGGCGAGTTTTTTTATTAAATAGAAGTGATGACTATAGCAGTTTTTCGGTAAAAAAGGTCTATAGCCGGAAAAATTCCGAAATTGAAAGCTTGAATACCCCTCTCCCCCTTAATAAGGCTATCGTGTACACACAAATCCGCCGGGGGTTGCAAACCCCCGTCTAATAGCAAAAGTCGTCTTAAGACGACTAAAAAACCGCCTCCCGCATTAAATATGCCGGAGTGTCAATTCAGTCCTATTTATCTCACATCTTGCACCATTCTCAACAACCGCCTTGGAATAAATTCCCAGGCTCATACACAAAGTCTGATAAATCAGACTGGGCAAGGATTTTAGTGCGTTTTAACGTACTTTGTATATTAGCCTTGAAATTTATTTCAAGGCGGGTATTTGGACTTAACGACAATGGTGCAAGATATCAGATTTATAGGACTTTCGCTCCACCGCCAGGGACTTGCAGTCCCTGGCGAGTAATGATTTTGACTAATTATGTATACACCGTAGCTTACTAAGGAGAGGGGAAGGGGTAAGGTTATTCCCGATCAAATAGTTGATATTTCCGGATATTCAAGCCATAACTGTATAAGTTTAATTGTATATCTATGTGTGAGATATAAGGTTGTTCCAAAATAACATAAGTAAGATACTGTGATTCCTATAAGTCAGCTACACTATTTTTTACACTACCGGAAATTTTTTCTAATTGTTGCACTTGCTGTTACCGCAGTTGCTCAAATCACTCCGGCTCAAGCTACTGAATTTAAAGAAAATACCAATACACTCGAAACTCTAAAGTTAGATAACGTAAATTCTAAAAGTATCGCTGCTGATGATTTGCTTCAAAACAGAAAATCTCTGAAAAAAGAATTATCTGACAATCTTCAACAAGCTACTCTGATCAATCGGCTAAAGGCTAGTAAGCTTAATTCTACAATTCCAGTTTCTCAAAATATCTCAGAGCCGGAATTTTTGACATCAGATAAACTTACAGATGTTAACCGGGTAAATACTGAAATAAACCCAACTGATAATAACTTATTACAAGCACAGAATACATCGGAACAAGATGTAGAGAAAATAATCAATCAGCTAGATGCAGTAAAAGATATTGAAATCCCCTCATTCTTTTACTCACCGGGTTTTAGCATATATGTTCCTACTGGTTTCGGTGGCGATCGCAATACTGGTTTTGTCAGCGCTAGCTATCAAGAAAGAGGTCGTTTTTCTGACGATGATGATGTGGGATTAGGCTTTGGTGTTGGTTTGGGTGATTCTCGAAAATCCGTAGGTGTCGAACTTTCTTACACCTTAGCTAGTTTCGGACGCAATCGCGATTTTGGTAGCGGTGGTTTTAACGTTAAAGTACATCGTCAGTTACCAAATGACTGGGGTGTAGCCGTCGGTTGGAACGGTTTTCTGAATATCGGGGATGAAAATAACTTTGAACAATCTCTCTACGGAGTTGCTACCAAAATTATTCGCACTCAGGAAAAACTGGAAAAACCTTTTAGCCGAGTAGCTGTGACTCTTGGTGTAGGTGGAGGACAATTTCGGACTGAAGAAGCGGTATTTGATGGTGACGATGAAATAAGCGTATTTGGTAGCGTAGCAGTTCGAGCAGTTAAATCAGCCAGCATCATAGCCGAATGGACTGGACAAGATTTAGGTGTAGGAGTCAGCGTTGCACCATTCCCCAATATTCCTTTAGTTATCACCCCAGCTTTGCGAGATATAACTGGTGCTGGTGATGGTACCAGGTTTGTTGTCGGTACTGGCTTTTCCTTTAAATTTTGAGGAAAATAAAAACATAGGGAATTTGAGATGTTGTTAAAACACCAAATTCTCTATGAAAAATTAACACCATTTAAAAGGATTATAATTTGATGAAAAAGAATATACTGCTTAATTTAATTGCAGGTGCAACTGTCGCTGTGAGTGGATTAATTTCTATTCCCGCTCATGCTCAAAATAATCAGTCAGATGTGACGGGAAATAATGTTTTTAATAATCCCGTTCCAGTGAATAATCAATCGGATGTTACGGGAACTAATGTTTTTAATAACAATCTACCTTATTTCTTTGAAGGGAATACAGTTAGTAAAGAAACCGTAGCCCAAGCCGAACAACTTTCGCAACAATTAAGGGATGCTTATCGCAGTTGTAACGCTGGTGAAGGTTGTGTGGAGTTTAATAATTTGCTGCAACAATCTAATACATTTTTGGGCAATCTTAACCAACAAGTAGAAGCTGTTGGAAATAGTCAAGGTAATCGGGCTTGGTAAGAGTTTTTTTTAATCTGGCGAATATATAGCAGTTTTCATGTAGGTGCAATACATTTTTGACCTCTCTCCAAACCTCTCTCCTAAAAGGAGAGAGGCTTTTATTCTTACTCCCCTTCCCTGGTAGGGAAGGGGCTGGGGGTTAGGTCTTTATTGGACTCAACGAAAATTTATTTTTAAATACGGATTCAAAAACTTCAACCCCAAACGAATCGGTCTAACGAAATAATATAAAATATATAAAAATCCAGGCAGAGAAACATATTCTAAATCATTTGAATTTGGTTTGAATATATAGCTAAATAAATGCCCAACTAAATATCTATTATGCTTCCCGAAAAACTTAGAACGCTCCAGCAACATCAAAGCCCTCAAAACAAATCCATATAGTCCCTGGATAAATCCCCGTTCAAAGATTCCAAATAGTTGAGATTGCTTATCATCCTTAGAAAACAATTGCTCTACAACACAATCTAAATATAAATTAACTATCAAATCACTTGCTATTTTCTGCTTTATTTCTACTGGAATTTTTACTTGTAAAAGCCTATTTGCGATACCTAAGCCAAACAATAACAATCTTTCACTATGTAAATCTTGAGCTTGCTTGATAACAACTTTCCAATCTAACTTTTGATTGTTAATCAGTTGAGCTATATCGTAGACTTGCTTGAGCTTTTCTTGTCGGTAGTGAGCATCTTTAACGATTTGAAGACACAGAATTAATAGCGAATCTTCGGTAGAAAGATTAGTTAATTGTTGATTTAAAATAGATACGGTTTCGCAACGCTGCCAAAGTTGCTCAAAATCAACTCGGTAAGGAAAGCAGGAAGGAGCTAATTGCCAATGAATATCAATATGAATGCTATCATCTTTATTGGTAAAAACTTGTCCCCAGGGTTGTAATTCGTTACGGGGTTGATAACCTTGAGTATTTAACAAATCCGTAACTTTGGGAAAGTCTTGTTGTTTGATAATTAAATCAATATCGCAGAATTCCCGTTTCGTTAAATTTTGATCAGCAGAAGCAGCGAGTACAGCACCTTTGAACGGAATTACTTTGATGTTATTGTTCGAGAACAATTTGATAATTTGACAAAGTTTTTTACTTAGAAAAAGATTGCGAGCGGTTTTAATTTGAGAATATGCTTGTAGCTGAGGTTGGATTTTTTTAGAAATGCTTTCGGGATAATATTTGACCAAATTTTGATATAGCAGAAGAAAAACTCCGTGCTGACATGCTTGTTTTAATAGATAATCCCAATCAATATCTTTTTGCAGTAAGCTTTCTATACGTTGGGATTTAGCTGTATCGGTGTGGATGTTAGTACAGCAAAGCAATATTTCTATTTCTGGCTGATATGTAGGGAGTTGGGTGCCCAGATTGGAAGGTAGTGATAAATTTAGATTCTCGAAGCTTACAAAATGTTGCTTTACAAATTGGCGATCGCCAACAACATAACCTTGATATTCCACCCAAGCATGAGCCTGAAACTCTCCTGCATTAAACCTCGTACCGATTTGCAATTCTGTAACTATCCTAGAGCGCTGTAACAAAAACCATAGCGCTAAGGATTTTCTCAAGCAGGTAGCCCATTTGTAATATTTAGCCGCTATCTTCACCATCGAAGCTGTAGTCAGGATTTGCGAAGAAATCGAATCACCATTCAACCTCACCCCGCCTCCGGCACCCCTCTCCTTAGTAAGGAGAGGGGATGGGGTGAGGTTAAGTCCGTATTGCATCCAACTGAAAACTGTTATATTCCTCAAAAGAGAATAAGTACGCTTGAATCCCCAAAGATTCAAAGATAAATGAATCAAGGGAAGTAATATCAAAGCTTGAAGAAGTTGGTAGCGTTGATAAAGTGAAAATTTTCTCCAAGTGCGGGTTTTTTGAATTATTGAAGTTAATGTGGTCATTTGTATATTTTTGATTGTACTTGGGTATTAATTATGAACTTTTTACCCTATTCCTCTACTTCAAACTGTAACCGCTAAAATTGAGCATCAACAGGTTTTTTAGACTTGCTATGCTTTAAAATATTAGACAGTCAGGGGTAAGGATTGTCATATTACTAACTCAATTGCTATAGAAATTAATCGGCGTTAAATGAATATCATAATTAAGAAGTCGGAATCATTAATGCGTTACTTAATGGTTCATCATTTATCTGAAGTGATACCTTTATATATTGTCAATGAGTATCCGAAGTCTGGTGGTACTTGGGTGAGTCAAATGCTAGCTAGGGCATTAAATGTACCATTTCCTAGAAATAGTTTTCCCACACTTCGCTCATCAATAATGCAAGGACATTATCTGAACCCTTCAGGTATGAAAAATATTGTAGTGGTTTGGCGAGATGGACGAGATACTATGGTTTCTTGGTACTATCATTGTCTTTTCAAGCACGATTGTGGAAAAAATGCAGCTTTGGTAGATATTGTTAGCAATGATTTACAGTTCAAAGATCCAGGAGATATCCGTAATAATTTACCTGTTTTTATTGAATACAGTTTTACAAAGCAAAGACATCCACGTTTTTCCTGGACAGATTTTGTTCATCAATGGTATCAGCATCCAGGAATTGTAAGCGTTCATTACGAATCTCTTCATCAAAATGCTGTTAGTCAATTACAAAGGGTTGTTTGGGAACTCACTGGTAAAGATTTAGAAGTAGAAAAAGCAGCAAAAATAGTTGAAGAATTTTCCTTTGTTAGACAATCTGGAAGAAAGCCAGGTGAAGTAAAAATAAACAGTTTTTTACGAAAAGGCGTAGTTGGAGATTGGGAAAATAACTTTAGTCAAGAAGCTTGTGAAGTCTTTAATTATTTTGCCGGAAATGAGTTGATTACCCTTGGTTATGAAAATGATACAACATGGCTTAATTCTGAAGAAATAAAAATAGCTACAAAGTAATTTATTTAAAATTAATTACCATGAGAATTTTAATTTTTAATTCTATTATTCCTTATTCCCTACTATCAAGGAAAATATCTGTAAATATCTTTTCTTTGCAAAGCTCGGATAAAAATAATTACATCATCAACAATTGTCAATCCTATTCTATAATCCCCAACTCTAATACGATAATAGTCACCATCGGCTTTGAGTTTTTTTAGATTATTGATTTCTCCGATATTTTCAGCATTTTCAACTTCTTCTATCGCTGCTTGTATTCTTTGCAGCAAAGTTTCATCTCTAATTTTTCTCAAATCTTTTTCAAAACTCTTCCTGAACTCAACATTCATGCTTTATTTTTTAAAATATTAAAAATTGTTTCTCTACTAACCGGCTCTGTATTTTCACCTTCTTTAATAGCTTTTTCTAAAGCAATATCTTCAATAATTTCTGCAAATAAGTCAGAAAATACTTCTTGATTTTCTCGAATCACTTCAACCAATGCTGTTTTAAATATCTGTTTAATTTTATCTTCGTCAAGATTAAGTTCCGCCATCATAATTTATTGGATAAACTTTGAATTGATGTTAGCACGACTATTAGATTATCTACCAAAACCACTTCGGAATTATTCCCCATCTAAGTTGAATCTATTTGTATCGTAAAGGAAAACACTCGTAGGATGTGCGTAAAGCATAACCCAACAAGTAAAAAATTGGTATTGTTGGGTTTTACTAACGTTCAACCCAACCTACCAACTAAAATTCTTCTTCTCCCAAGATAGTAGGAATATCTCGGCTAGCATGAATAATACGTACTACAGTTAGTAATTCTTCTGACACTAAATAAAAAATCAGATACTTTTCAAAACCTTTTATACCTTACGCAAACCTTGTAAACGAGGATTATTTATATTGTAAAGACTGCCTAAACCAGAATTTTTAGCTAGCTTGGCAATAGTATTCCGTGCTGCATCAAAAAACTTTAAAGCTGCATCTGTATTATTTTGGGCAATATAGTTAAACTTTTCATCAATATCAATATTCGCTTGGGGAGTAATAAAAATCCGTAGTGTCAGTCACCGTAAAGTTGATTTACCGCAGATTTCCACAACCGCAGACGGGGATAACCAGGTTGAACTAAGAAGGAGTCACCACAGTCGGTAAGAACAGCTATGTCATCTGCTAAAATCGGATAACCTTGTTTTGCAAGTGCTGCGGCAGTAGTTGACTTACCAGCACCCTTTTCACCGATAATCGCAATGGCACAATTATCTACTTTAATAACGCTGCTGTGGAGACAAAGTTTTCCTTGCAACCGTAAAGCTGTACCAATAACGCAACCAAAGACTAAGGGCGACGCTTCGCGTATCGCGCATAACAAGAGCGATTTAAGAAAGAACAGAGTGAATTTCCACAAGAAAATCATTCCGAACCTTAGTTTTAGCAATTTCGCCACCATTACTGCAATTTTTTCTGAGAGCGAACTTGGTATTCCTAATTATTCAAAAAATAAAATTAATTAAATCAACCATTTTCCGGTGATTGAGAATCAATAAGTTAGTAGGTTGGGTTGAGCTTTACTAACGGGAGCCTCATTATTGAAAATATACGATAAAGCTCAAACAACCTATAAAGCAAAACTCCCGTCAAGTGCCAGCTTTCGCGCTTAAACCGCCTCAGCTATAATACTATTGGGTTTAACAGTATTGCTTAACAATATTTGACTTATGCTAATCCAGAAAATTGTCCAAGAACTGCAAGATATCCCCGAAGATAAACTAGCAGAACTTTATGACCTAATTCATTACTTTCGATTAGGTTTAGATCGGGAACGTACACAACCCCGCACCCCTGGTTTGTTGAAAGGACAACTCAGTGATAGTTTCTTTGAACCACTGCCAGAAGAGGAACTCCAGCAATGGGAATGAGTTACCTCGTCGATACCCATATTCTTTTATGGTGGCTCTTTGACGACTCAAAACTCGGTATTAACTGCCGATAAATAATTCGCAACCAAGATAATCGCATCATTGTCAGTAGTGCTTCCGCTTGGGAAATTGCTACTAAATACCGTATCGGTAAACTACCTGAAGCCAAACAACTTGTTGAGGAATATTCCCAGATATTGCATCAAGCTAAATTTATCGAACTTGCTATCACTACAGTTCATGCGCTCAGAGCAGGAAATTTACCGATTGCCCATCGAGATCCCTTTGATAGGATGATTATGGCTCAGGCTGAACTTGAAAACTTGCCAGTTCTCACTTACGATGCAGCCTTCCAGACTGGACTGATTCAGGTAATTGCTAATTAATATTTTTTTTCTACTAATTCTTTAACACCGGACAATTAGATCCTGACTAAGCCATAATCTTTGCAGGAAAAAACTTTTTCGCAATTAAATTAAACTCAAGATACAGTATAAATACTTTACTTAATATATAACCTTCAGTATTTACACTAATGTAGAAGCACTCCTAACCTTCTCTTGTACATCTACTCGCTTTCTCTCCACATAATAAGAACCCAAAATCAAAACATCCATATCAGTTCTAAGAAAACATTTAATAGCTTCTTCCGGTGTACATACAATAGGTTCGTTCTCGTTAAAAGAACTATTTAATAATATGGGAATCCCGGTACGTTGAGCAAAAGCACCAATCAAATCCCAATAAAGCGGTAATCGTTCACGACTGACAGTTTGCAATCTACCAGTACCATCAATATGAGTAACTGCGGGAATTAACTCGCGTTTTTCAAAACGAATGGTAAGAACCCTTTCCATAAAAGGTGTAGGTTCCGATGTTTCAAAGTATTCCCCGACAAACTCCTCTAAAATACTCGGTGCAAAGGGACGAAATGGTTCGCGCATCTTGATTTTACTGTTAATAATATCGCGCATATCAGCACGGCGAGGATCTGCTAAAATCGAGCGATTTCCCAAAGCTCTCGCACCAAATTCCATTCTTCCCTGGAACCATCCGATAACTTTACCTTCGCACAGCGCATCAACTACTTGCTCAATTAGTTCTTTTGATTCTAATTTTTTTAAAAATAAATTATCTTGCTCGCTCATTTCTAGAAAACCTAACCCCCCAGCCCCCTTCCCTACGAGGGAAGGGGGAGTAGGAGTAGGATTTATCATAGCCTCTCTCCTCATAGGAGAGAGGTTTGGAGAGAGGTAGAGGTCTTTGTGCAAAGCCTGCAAACATTCCTCATCAGAAAACTCACATCCCCAAGCAGCGCTATCTAAAACAAATCGTCGGGGTTGTTTGAGAATTTGCTGTTCGACATAAAAAGCGGCACCAATAGCGGTACCAGCATCAGCACCACCAGGGGGAACATAAATATTTTTAAAGGGTGTATTTTGGCTGATTTTGCCATTAACCACTGAATTCATCGCGACTCCCCCAGCAAGACAAAGGTTTTCACTGGGGAAACGCTTGTATAAACGATTAAGAAGATGAAAAATAATTTCTTCGGTAACAGCTTGTAAGGAAGCAGCAATATTTTTATGTTTGGAGGTAATTTCTGTACCTGGTTTTCGCATTTCACCCAGAAACTTTTCTAATTCCTGACTATGAAAAGGTTCTACAATGGGCGCTCCTTTGTCCCATTTCATGGAAATACCTTGCTTATGATGGGTAAAATAATCAAGGTTTAATTCTAGTCCATCAGAAGAAGGATAAACTAGCTTGCGGAATGCTTCCAGATATTCCGGTTCACCATAAGCAGCTAAACCCATGACTTTGTATTCATCACCATAATTGGGAAAACCCAAGTACAAAGTTATAGCATTGTAGAGATAACCCAGGGAATGGGGAAATATTGTACGGGAGAAATATTCTAATTGATTGTTTCTTCCTGCTGCTAAAAGAGTACTAGTAAAATCTCCCATTCCATCTACACAGAGAATTGCAGCTTCTGGAAATGGTGAAACAAAGAAACTATGAGCCGCATGGGTGGAATGATGCTCTAAATTATGAATTGTTGCTTTAATTGCATCAACATCACAACCACAAGCTTCGGCTAACTCTTGTTGAATACTGGCTGATTTTCTTTGCTTGCGAAAACGATCAAACAACGATGATAAAGAAGGACGTTTTTGCAGAGTAAACAGCAATTTATGTTTTAAATTCGCTTTGGGATTGAAGGAAACCGCTACACGATCAATTTGCGGGGCAGTAATTCCCCCTGCTTCCAGACAGTAGCGAATTGATTGAGATGGAAATCCAGCCCAATGTTTAACTCTAGTAAATCTTTCTTCTTCAACAGCAGCGATTAACTGACCATTTTGCACTAAACAAGCCGAAGCATCGCCATGAAAAGCGTTTATTCCTAATATATTCATGAAAGATTTTGTTCTTTATAGTGAGAAAATAATTGTTTGTAGTAAGGACTTTAGTCCTAGAAGAAGAGCTATAAATCGCTTACTACGTGCCTTCGGAGCGTGTCCGTTAGCGCTTAGGGTCGCTACCGTAGGTATTGCGTATCCGTCAGGACATTAGGACATACCTTTTTTTATTTATCTTGAATTTTCGCACTTTCTTCTTTACTACTAACGGTCGCAATCAATTCATAACGCTCGCTATCATTTTTACCTTTGTTATAGTAATGGTCGTAATAACCCGAATAACTCGACTTATAACCTTTGACACCGTTAGCAACAATCCCTAATAAATTAATATGCGAGAGATACAAATCTTTTAAAACTTGTCTGACTGCTGGCTTTTGTGTTTTATCCAAACCAACTACCATCATTAAGCCATCCGCTTGACTCGCTAAATATTTGGCATCAGCAAAACCATGTAATGGCGGAGTGTCAATGATGACTAAATCGTATTTAGTTTGAAAATCTAATAATAAATCTTTCATCTTACCAGAAGCAAGCAACCGCGCCGGATTCGGAGGAGTTTGTCCCGCTGTAAGTACGGATAAATTTTCTTCTTCAGGTAAACGTTGAATTAAGTCGTGGGCTTCTGCGGCACCGGAAATAGCGTTAGATAAACCCCATGTATTCGTTAAACTCTCGACATAGCGGTGAACTGTCGGATTACGCATATCTGCATCTACGAGCAAAACTCGCTTACCCATCGCTGCTGCTACTTTAGCTAAATATAGAGAAATAGTAGATTTACCTTCTCCCGGTAAAGCCGAACTGATAACCAGGGACTTTAGTATTTTATCAGGTTCGAGAAAATCTAAATTCGTTTGTAATGATATATAAGCTTCCCAATAAGCAGAATTAGCCAAAGTTCCATTACGGGATAGCTGAGTGATGGCTGTTTTTAACTGCTTGTGATAGGGAATTGTCCCCAAAAAGGTTTGTCCAACATCGTTTTGTAATTCTTCAGGGGAATGATATTTATTATCCAGCTTACCAACAATAATTGCGGCTCCCACTCCAGCTAACACACCAGCAATTCCACCTAAAGCTAAATTTCGGGGAAGATTGGGTGATATTGGTCGTTTCGGTGCTTCAATTTGAGAGATTACTTGCCAAGGAGAAACTTTTCTTGCTGTTTCAATCTGGAGATTTTCTTTTGCACTAAGAAATCGACCTAAACTTTGGTTGGCAATTTCTAATTTTCGATTTAAATCTGTATACTGACGAATAATTACTGCAAACTGTTGTAAATCTTTGCGAGACTGGTTTTCTATAGCATTCAAATATTTTATTCTGGTTTGCAATCCCTGTAATTGAGTTGCTGTTTCAATTAATTTTTGGGCAAGCTGCAAGCGGGTTGATTGTTGAGCAGAAATTGCTGGAAGTTGATTGAGTTCTTTAATGTTGAGTTCTTTAAGAGTTTCAATACCTAAAACCGCTACAACTTCTTGTCTAATTAAAGATAACATCCGCTGTCTTTTTTCCAATAAATCGGCAATTGCAGGATGTCCATTTGTATATCTGGTTGTGTCGGTTGCAAGTTGAGTATCAATTTGTTGTAATTGTTCTTGCAAAGCTAAATAGCGCGGAGCTTCGCTTAATGTCGAAATTACCCGCGCTTGCTTGATATCGACTCCTAACTCCCTCTGTAAACTTTGATAACTAGATTGAGTTTCCCCAAGCAAAGTTAAAGCTTCTTGTTTTTGCTGTAAAGCATTCGCCAAACGTTCGCTTAAAACTTGACTTTGCTGTTCGGTATCTACGAGATTATACTTACGTCGAAAAATCTGTAGTTCTCCTTGGAGTCTGTCTACACGCTTTCTCAAGTCGGGTAATTGAGTATCAACCAGTTTTTCAGCTTGGACGGTACTACTTTTTAATTTATTTAAGGAATAATCTGTATAAGCCTGTTTGAGCTTGTTTAAAATAAATTTGATTTTTTCTGGATTAGTATCTTGATAGCTAACTTCGATAATTGCCGTACCTTCCAAATGCTTTAGCTTCAGTTTTTTAACCAGCTTGTCATAATCCAAGTCAGAATAACGACTTTGAATTTCTGGTAATAGAGGAGAGATAACCTTATAACTCGTCAACACCTCCATTTCCGTCTTAAAATCTCGAAACTGCGGTGGTACAAATGATGCTCGTGTCTGTTCCGAGAGCGGGTTAACACTAGTTTCCGCTGATGGATCGAGAAACAATTGAAACTGTTCTCTGTATATCGGTGTTTGCAGCCATCCTCGATACATCACCCCAGCAGTTATAAACACAGCAATGGGGATTATCAAAAATAAGCGACGACGCAGCACCGCAGCTAGCTGACCAAGTTCCCAAGGGTCAACTTTTTGTTGTTGTGAAGGAATTTTTTCTAAGTATTCAGTCATGCGATCGCACTTTTAAAATTACATTTGATTAAAATTACGCTCATTGAGCATATTGGTTTATTAGTGATAGATGACTGTTCCTAGATTAGCCGTTTGAACTATGCTCGACTCTAATCCAAAATTATAAATAGTCGGTATTAGTCTAAATAAACCAATTGCTTCGGGGCTTCAGTGTTTGCACTTAAATAATAATTAACTTATTGAAAATTTGTCGTAAGAATACATAGGAAGGAATAGAAAACATTTATCAATTTTAACGCTTATATAAAGCCCCCCTTGTAAAGGGGGGTTGGGGGGATCTCAACCAATCCTTTGTACAACATCTTCCAAAGTTAAAACGCGAGTTTTTCTGCTAAATACGTTAGCTTGATAAACCTTTCTATTTGTCATATCCAAACCAGTTAACCAACCGCTTCTGCTATCGTAAGCACCCGTATCAATATCCAGCCAACCGTTCCCCTGCACCAATTTTCCGGGAACAACACCCCCGAATTTAAAAGTTGGTGTATGACCTGCAATAATCAATTTATCGGGAAAATATGGCTTGCTGCTGCTGTAAAAAGGTTGACGAATCCAACAAAATTCTTTTTGGGTTTGCTTATCCAGTGAAAGTTGGGGATTAACTCCCGCATGAACCGCCCAAATGTCTCCCAAATCTAGATATACTGGTAAATTGGAAAACCATTCCAGGTGAACGGGTAGCAAAGAAATGTCCAATTGCAGGTAGCTATTAATGGTTTCTTTATAAGTAGAAGCAGCTTTTTCAATAACTTGTTTGGTAATTTTCTTGCTTTGAAAGTAGTCTAAAAACATTTGTTCGTGATTGCCTAATACGCAATAATACGGACTTTGACGGACAAATTCTACTACTTGAGCGCTTTTGGCACCCCTATTAATCAAATCTCCTAAAAAGTAAACTTGGTCGTTGTTTAATGGTGATATCGTATTCAACAAAAGCATTAAACCGTCGTAGTTACCGTGAACATCACCGATAAAAATTCGCCGTACACCTGTAGCCATTTTAAAAGAAATTGTTTTACTTAAAGAAAAATATTTTAGCAAAAATACCTTGATTATAATTACCAGTTTCTCAAAAAAAGTGTTACAAAAGAAAAAAATATCTATGTAATATAAACTACACTAATCCAGATATTTATGTTAACTTAGACAAGTTTTAGCTTCAATTAATTTTTGTGCAAAAGTGAAGGTATCTATAATTACGGTTGTTCGTAACAATGAGGCGAGTATTGCCCATGCGATTAATTCGGTATTGAGTCAAGATTATCCAGATATTGAATATATTGTGATTGATGGTGGTTCCCAAGATGCTACAGTCGATATTATTAAATCCTACGGTAAGAAAATAAACAGATTTATCTCCGAGTCTGATGAAGGTATGTATGACGGGATGAATAAAGGGTTAAAATTAGCCACAGGAAACATTGTCGGGTTGCTCAACTCAGATGATTTCTACCAACATAAGCAGGTAATTTCCGAAGTTGTGGAACAGTTCATCCGCACAAAGGTTGATTTGATTTTTGGCGATATAGTATTCGTTAACCCTCAAAACCTCCACCAGGTAATTAGGTACTATAGTTCGGCAAAGTTTAATCCCGAATTACTAAGTTGGGGTTGGATACCGGCTCATACAAGCTGCTTTCTCAAACGAGAGGTATATGAAAAATATGGTTATTTTAAAACAGATTATCAACTCGCTGCCGATTATGAGCTACTTTTGAGATTTATCAAAATTCATCAAATATCTTACAGTTATCTTCCCAAAGTTTTAGTCAGAATGCGACCGGGAGGAGCAAGTAATAAGAACCTACTCTGTAGATGGATATCTAATCGAGAGGTTATCAAAGCTTGTGGGGAACATGGTATTAAAACCAATTTTTTTAAACTTTTAGCTAGATATCCCGCAAAAATCTGTGAAAATATCTATAGGAACAACACAGCGTTATCTCCTCAACCACTAGCTAATTCAATTCCCAAATTTTATAATTCTTCTTATGCTGAATCAATTAAAAGAAACATCTAAAACTAAGCACTAGCTACTTATATAGCTGACTTAATTCGTAACTGTATGTAGATATCCGTTGAAATAGTAGGGAAATGAGTAAATTCAATGAATCAAAAAATATTGGGTAGAAAAATTATTTTTTTTGAATTAAACGAAGTACCCTTTCGGATAATCGATTACTATACTCAAAAATATCCCAATTCAGCTTTAGCTCAAAAATTACCCCAATGCTATCAATACGAAACTCATGCAGTAGATTCAATACTGTCTCCTTGGATAACCTGGGCTACATTGCATCGAGGTGTTGATGCAACTCATCACGGCATTTACCATTTCAATCAGAATCTAACTAAAATTAATCAAAAGTTTCCCCCTCTAGAGCAAATACTATCGAGCAATGGTATTAAAACTGGGGTTTTTGGTTCTCTGCACAGCTACCCTTTACCTGATAATTTAGATAACTATAGCTTTTACGTACCAGATAGCTTTGCAACTAACAGCCAATGCTTTCCAGAAAATCTTTCTATCTTCCAAGAATTCAACTTGTTAATGGCAAGAAATTCATCTCGTAATATCTCTACAAAAGTTCCTGTAGAAGCCACCTTAAACTTATTGGCTCATCTTCCCCAACTTGGTTTAAGAATACCAACATTAATCGACACAGCAAAACAATTACTAACAGAACAGTTAAAACCCTACAGAAAAAATCGCAGACGCACTTATCAAGCTGTTCTTGCTTTTGACTTATTCCTCAAACAACTCAAAAGCACTCAGCCAGATTTCGCTACCTTTTTCACCAACCATGTAGCTTCATCCATGCATCGTTATTGGGCTGCATTATTTCCACAAGATTACCAAAATTTTGGCTATAACGATGAGTGGGTTTCTAGATATGATGGCGAGATTGATTTTGCAATGAGTAAATTTGAAAAGTTTTTTACTCAACTAGTGCGTTTCGTCGATAATCATCCCGAATATACATTATGGATAGCATCGAGTATGGGACAGAGTGCAACCACCGCATGGATGGTAAAAACCCAATTAAATTTAACCCATTCGGAAAAATTCATGTCTGCTTTGGGTATTCCCGATGATGCTTGGTATCAAACTCCTGCTATGTTCCCTGAATTCGGGATTGTTGTCAAAGAGCAATGGGTTGAAGAATTTGGCAATAGCCTAAGTCAGTTATCTATAGAAAGGAGATTGATAGAATTTGCTCAAAAAGAAGACGGCTTATTTGCTTTAATTTTTGGTCAGGTTAATTTACCTCAGAAAAAAGTTACAACTGCACTATTAAAAGGACGTTTAATATCTTTAGAAAAACTTGGTTTAGAAAATATTTCAATTGAAGATGAAACTAATACAAATGCTTATCATGTAAATTCCGGTTCTCTATTAATTTACGACCCTCAAGACACTAGCATCAATAAAAATAGAAAGCAGCTTTCTTGTTTAGAAATAGCTCCGATGCTTTTACAAAATTTCTCTGTTAAGATTCCTGAATATATGAGTTTACTAGGCAATATAAATAATAATTCAAATCGGGTTTATAAAGATATGCTCACCACCGATTTAATTCATAATCAATATATTAATCTAAAATCCAAAATCTAAAATCCAAAATTCAGTGACTCAAACCTATCAACCACAAATTAATAATCCAACACAAACCAAAAAATGGTTACATTGGCTGCCTACATTTGGATGGCTTCCTTTCGCTTTAGCAATCAATAGCTTTATTATTCCTCCTGGAACAGCACTTGCTTATTGGGGAAGATGGATAGGATTAATCGTTTTATTAGTTTATGGTTTAAACAAAGTATTTATTTCTGGAAAATGGGAACGCAATAATTTTGACCGCTTCGCTTTTTTAGTATTTACAGTCATTATAATTAGTACAGCTTATGCCGATATAAATGGGGTACTGTATGCAGCAGACTTTTATCAAACAGGTATTTTTAAAGCAGTTTCTTTTCTATTAGCTTATTTATCTTTAACTTGGGGAGTGCAAAGCGTACTTAATTCCTTTGACGATGCTACAGCAATTATTAAAAATTTAGTTTACAGTGCTACTGTTATTTACACTGTTGGATTAATTGGAAATGCACTTAGAGTCATTCCTATTTTAATGGGCGCTCCCAGCGGTATATTTTTCAATCCAAATGCTACAGCCGCTCTAGGAATTGTTATTTTACCTTTATCTATCTGGTTTTCATCCAGACAGAAACACTGGGGAATTTTAAGGTTTCTCCCAACACTAACTATATTTACTGCGATTATTATCAGTGGTGCAAGAACTCCCTTAGTTGCTTTGAGTATCTTATTACTTTACTACCTGATATGCTGGTCGAGATATAAAGGTACAGAAATGTTAATGATATATGGCATTGCTACAATAGCTATTAGCACTTTGTTAATATTAAGTGTAGATTTTTTGCAATCATCTTTATTTGAAAAATTATACGACAATTTAACTACTTCTACAGGTGCGGGTATTACAAGTTATCGCACTAATTTACTTTGGCCTTTGTTTATTGAAAAGATTTTCTCTTCACCAATTTCGATATTAATTGGTAACGGTTGGGGTAGTGAAGAGGCTTTATTATTACATAAATCTGCTCAAAGCATTTTCTTTGAAAGCTTATGGGTAGGAACCGCTCATAATGCTTACCTTGGTTTAACCTACCAAATTGGTTTAATTGGTAGTTTCTTGACATTTCTTCCTTTATGGTCGGTAGTTTTCTATCAAATTCAACAGAGTTCAGGTTATATAAACAAAGAGCATTTTGAATTCAGATTAGCATTAGGAGCCGCTCTTTTAGCTGAACTATGTCTTTGCTTTTTTGAATCAGGATTTTATAACATCGGTTCAGTTCATGCTTTACCCGGTTGGCTAGTTGCTTATATGGCAGTTAAATTGCCATATTTACAAACTGATTGCAAGTATTAATTGCGTATATTTACTTTTAATTTCCCTATTCCCAATTTCCTATTTTATGAAAGTACTTCATGTAATTCCCTCAATTAGCCCATCATTGGGTGGCCCTACTACTGTAGTTTTGAATTTAGTTAAAGCTTTACTAGACAACGGAACTGAAGCAGAAATCGTTACAACCAACCACAACGGTTCAAAATTACTTGATGTTCCTTTATACCAAAAAATCGAATACCAAGGAGTTCCTGTTTGGTTTTTACCTTACTTTTCGCCACCGATGAAAGAGTTTATCTTTTCTCCTGCTATGACCAAATGGCTGTGGCAAAATATTAAGAACTATGACATTCTCGATAACCACTATCTTTTCTCTTATGCTCCCAGTGTCGCTGCGGCGATCGCCAGGTGGCACAATGTTCCCTATACGATTCGTACTCAAGGGCAGTTAACATCTTGGGCGCTAACTCAAAGTAAGCTAAGAAAACAAGTATATTCAACATTGGTTGAACGTCGCAATCTCAACCATGCAGCAGCGATACATTGTACAACGGAAGCTGAAGCGATTGATGTACGTTTTTATGGTGTTAAAGCTCCTATTATCAAATTACCTTTGGGTGTCTCTCAAGTTGCTATTAATCCCCAAGCGGTGGCACAACTTCATTCTAAATACAACATTTCCCCCCAGACTCCGATAATACTATTCCTTTCTCGGCTGCGTCATAACAAACGTCCAGATATGTTAATCAAAGCACTCAATCTTATAAATACCAATTTTCAAGATTTTCATCTTTTGATTGCAGGCACTGGAGAACCGGATTATGTCAACTATTTGAAACAACTTCTTATATCTTTGAATTTAACTAATCGCGTTACATTTACTGGTTTTGTGCAAAACGAGCAAAAGAATTTATTACTACAAGGTGCAGATATGTTCGTTTTACCCTCTGTCTCGGAAAACTTCAGTATAGCCACAGCAGAAGCAATGGCAGCAGGAAAACCTGTATTAGTAACTCCTGGTGTACAGCTTGCTCCAGAAATCATTGCAGCTAATACTGGGTTAGTAGTAGAAGAGAATATTAATGCTTTGTTTCAAGGTATATCTGACTTACTTAGCTCTCCTAAATTAAGAGAAGAATTAGGAAACAACGGCTCTACTTGGGCAAGTAATCGTTATTGTCCCAATCAAATTGCTAGTAATCTTACCCACATATATAAAGCCATTATTAACAAAACTGGTTTTTGTGAATCTGAAATTTCACAAGCCCAAGAATACGGAAGTATTAATAATTTTGATAAAACTGCAATGCTAAGATATTAATTTAGTGACGCTTCATTTCAACATTAGTTTAGAATTAGAATAAGTGTTGAGCAAAATCATATAAAAATTATCATAACTGAGTTAACTATTTGTAATTCATTTATATCTATTGGAATGACGTAACTGCTGGTATTTATTATCAGCAGTTTTCGTTTTACGGCTCACGCCGATGAAAGGGTGAAGTCCTTAAACGCTCGTATTCTTCCTTGATTTTTGTCATTATCTGCGGATAAACCCTCTCTAACTTTTCTCTAAGATGA
>NZ_CAWUDI010000039.1:0-80536 GCF_963920925.1 Calothrix sp. CCY 0018
TTCCCTCCCAGCTTTAAAAAGACTGGGTTTCCCACGTACCGAGATTTTCTTATGAGCTATTGCCTAAATCCCCATTGCCAAAAACCGCAAAATCAAAAGAATGCTCAAGTTTGCTCAACCTGCGAAACTCAATTGCTATTAAAACAACGCTATCGTGCCATCAAAACAATCGGGCAAGGTGGTTTTGGCAGAACTTTATTAGCTGTAGATGAAAGCAAACCTTTAAAGCCACTTTGTGTCATCAAACAATTACAGATTCTAAAACGTGCTAACGTCGGTGTAGCTAGACCAGATCGTACCCCACTATATCTCGGTTTTGTTGGGAATATTTGTAAAAAAGTGCGGAATTTTATTTTTTCGATCTGGATCTCCCTCAAACAATTTATTCTTAAAATACAAGGTACTAACAAGGCTGAAAAAGCTACTGAATTATTTGAACAGGAAGCTTTAAGATTAAATGATTTAGGCAAACACAATCAAATTCCACAATTATTAGGCTACCTAACTCAAGAAAAAAGTCAATATTTAGTACAAAAATATATTGATGGACATAATTTAGCACAAATATTAGCAAAACAAGGCACTTTTAAAGAACAGCAGATTTGGGAACTATTAAATAGTTTATTACCCGTACTCGAATTTATTCATAGTCATGACGTTATCCACAGAAATATTAAACCAGAAAATATCATCCTCAGTAAAGATGGAAAGCTATTCTTAGTAAACTTTAGTGTTGCTAATGTTGTTATGGATACGGCAATATTGAAAACGGTAACTAATATCGGTAATTCCGAATTTTTTGCACCGGAACAAAATAGAGGTAAAGCGATTTACATTAAGTGCGTAACAGCTTATGAGTTACTGTCTAAATCCGCATTGTCAAAAACCCCAAAATAAAAAAAATGATAACTTTTGCGTGACTTGCGGTACTCAATTGCTCTTAAAACAACGTTATCGCGCAATCAAACCAATTGGGCAAGGTGGTTTTGGCAGAACTTTACTGGCTGTTGATGAAAGCAAACCTCTGAAACCAGTTTGCGTTATCAAACAGTTTCTTGTGCAATCACAAGTTACTGGTAATACTCAAAAAGCTGCTGAATTATTTGAACAGGAAGCCTCAAGACTTGGTAATTTAGGCAAACATAATCAAATACCTTGTTTGTTAGATTATCTAATTCAAGAAAAACATCAATATTTAGTACAGGAATATATTGATGGATATGATTTAGCGCAAATATTAAAAGAACAAGGCACTTTTAAAGAAGCGCAGATTTGGGAATTATTAAATAGTTTATTACCCGTACTCGAATTTATTCACGCTCGTGACGTTATCCACAGAGATATTAAACCAGAAAATATTATCCGCAGTCGAGATGGAAAGCTATTTTTAGTAGACTTTGGTGCTGCAAAACTTGTTACAGGAACCGCAATATTACAAACCGGAACTAGCATTGGAACTCCGGAATTTGTTGCACCAGAACAATCGAGGGGTAAAGCTAATTACAGCAGCGATTTATATAGTTTGGGAACAACCTGTATTTATTTATTAACTAGAGTTTCCCCGTTTGAATTATTTGATGTTTACGAATATACCTGGGTATGGCGACAGTATTTAGTTGATAATCCTGTTAGCGATAAACTTGGGAATATTTTAGACAAACTTATTGAAAATGCTACAAGTCGCCGCTATCAATCGGTAACTGAAGTATTAAAAGATATTAATTTTAATAATAACCAGTTGGCAATGACATCTTTTGCAGAAAGTACTGAGAAAGAACTAGTTGCTGCTGAACGTAATCGATATTCACGTTATACAGATACTAAAAAAACCGTAAATATTTCAACTCTTAAGCAATTTAGAGATTTAAAATATAATGATTCAAATTATAGTTGGAAATGTATTGACACGCTGTATAGTTACTCTTCTCCGATAAATTCTATGGCTATTAGCCCAGATGGGAGAATTCTTGTTAGTGGCAGCGATTACTACTATCCGATAAAACTATGGAACATCAAGACTAATACATTACTTGGGACTTTTGCCTGTAACTACTCAATTAATACCGTTGCTATTAGCCCCGATGGGTTAATTATTGCCGCTGGTGATTCGGCAAACAATATCCAACTTTGGCATGTAACTTCGCTTAGTAAAATCGGTGTTCTTAAAGAATATACAAGTTTTTTGGCTGGGGTTAATTGTTTGAGTTTTAGTCCCGACAGTAAGTATCTTGCCAGTGCTGGTAGCGATGAAACAGTAAGATTGTGGAATGTAAGTACGGGAGAAGAAATTCGTACTTTCAAAGGTCATAAACAATCGGTTAGCAGTGTTTCTATCAGTCCAAATGGACAAATTCTTGCTAGCGGTAGTGCTGACAGAACAGTTATAATTTGGAATTTAAGTACAGGACAAATACTCCATAAATTACATCATTATGGTATGTTTTCCGGGGTTAATTCAGTTGCTTTTAGCCCGGATGGAAACATGATTGCTACTGGTAACGACGATGATACTATCAAGTTTTGGAAAGCAAGTACCGGAGAAGAAATTTATTCCCTTCAACATCATAACGGCGGCGTTCGGAGCGTTACTTTTAGTTTAAATGGTGAGATGATTGCTAGTAGTAGTGCACGAACTATCAAGCTATGGAATCTGAATACACAACAAGAAATATGCACTTTAACCGGACATTCAGCTAAAGTTAATTCCCTTGTTTTTAGCCCCGATGGACAAACTTTATTTAGCGGTAGCGAGGATACTACTATTAAAGTTTGGCGATGTGAATAAATTATTGTAAATATTTTCGTAATAATTTGAATAATCCGGGGAATACTTAGTATATATTTCCTCAATGATTCCTAGTATGAGCTATCCAGCTTAGGAATTTAAGTAACGGGCAACAAGTTTGTATTTTTAACGCTAATTTCTCAGGTGTTAAATGCATTACCTTTAGTCCAAATGGTGAGATTATTGCTAGTAGTAGCTATGATAACGACATCAAATTATGGAACATGAATACAGAACAAGAAATATGTACTTTAAAAGGACATTCAGCTAAAGTTAATTCCCTCGCTTTTAGCCCCAATGGGCAAACTTTATATAGCGCTAGTGACGATAAGACGATTAAAATTTGGCGATATGAATGATTTTATATACTCCTCAATCTCCCCACGAAAGCCACTCTCGCGCAGCTTTTTCCGCAGCTTCGGGAGTATAGTAAAGTTTCCTTTCACCGAAAACTTCTCCACCAGAACTTATTATTCTAAATTGCCATTCCATTACTTCAGTGTGAAAAACCAATAATGTCAGACTTTCAAAACCAACAACTAGATGAACGGTTGTTTTGTTCATAATAAGGAAATGGGAATTTGGCAAGATATTGCAATTCTTTCACTTACAGACTTTTTATACACCCCAGCACAAAAATTATCAAGTTATTTCTATACTTTGTATCAATTATCAATTACCAATTACCAATTACCAATCTTTTCCCTGATAACTGTTCATTGATAATTGATTATTGAATTTCCTTCACATTTTCCATAACCTGCTTGTATAGCTGCTGGTTATTTTGTTCTTGAAAAATCTCTGCTGCTCGCTGTAAGTCTGCTAAACCAGCATCTTTATCTCCTAACTCAACGCGAGTATTTCCTCGGTTATTATAAGCAGCACCAAAGTTGGGATTGAGGCGAATGGCTTCGTCGTAATCGGAAACCGCACCCTCTTTGTCTCCTTGAGCGGCGCGAGCATTTCCGCGATTGTTATAAGCAACTGCGTAGTTAGAATTGAGGCGAATGGCTTCCGTGTAATCCGCTATTGCTTCGTTTCTATTTCCATCTGCGGCGCGAGCATTTCCACGATTATTATATGCTTCAGCGTAATTGGGATTTAATTCAATAGCTCGATCGTAGTCTTTGATTGCACCGCTTGCATCACCTTGAGCGGCACGAGCATTACCACGATTATTGTAAGCTTGGGCATTATCGGGACTAATGCGTAATGCTTGATTATAGTCGGCGATCGCACCTTGTCTGTCTCCGGTGTCAAACTGTACCAATCCACGCCCGTTAAAAGCTTCAACGTATTCAGGATCGAGACTTAAGGCTTTTGTATATGAGGCGATCGCACCTTGAGTATCACCCTGAATGTGCTTATACTGCCCCTGAGCGTAAAATTCCTTTGCAGTGGATGGATTAGCTGCTGGGCTTGCTACAGGGCTAACTCCGATTTCAGTCACCAATACGTCTTTATCGTTGCTGCAAGAAACAGTTACAGTTGCGATAAATCCACTCAACAAGGCTACACTAAATGGTTTGGAAACTCCTGTCAAATTTTGCTTAAACAACCACTGTTTCATAATTCACTTTTTATCAATACACCCACAATTTTGACATTCCTCCACCAATAAATTCATTTTTCTTAACTTTTTATAGATAGTAGCTCCTTTCGAGCTATATTGACTATTTTTGCATGGTTCGAGAGCCAAATTTGTTTACATTTTACCTTTTATTCAACACTATCTTCTTGTTTAGAAATCAATCTAATCGTGTTAGTTTTTGATACATCTACAGCAAGTTGCTGTAGGTTATCCCCTAAGTTCTTTTGAATATCCTTAGTTAGGGTAATATCAAAATCTAAATCTATATTTTTAGTTTCAATCAACCGTACCAGTTCGGAAAATGGCACTTTAGTTGTTGTGCGTTCGTAGCTATTAAGTTTAAAATGCGGGGTTTCAGATAAATCTTGAGCCTGCATTGCCAGTTTTATCCGTTCTTGCAAATGCTCAAACTCGGATTTTAATAATTTCCACTGTTGTTCTAATTCAACATATTTTGCACCAAGCAAACTTAAATCTTCTCTTGCAGCATTAAAGTTTGTATTTTGAGTTATTTCTAACAAACGCGAATGAACTTGAGCAAGAATAATGCAGTCAAGATAAGCATATTCGATTTGTTCTTCACTTAAAGGTCGAATTCCCCAATCGCTGCTTTGTTGCTGCTTGTCAATATTTTGAAAATGACAAAGTTCTATTGCTAAAGTTTTTAATTGATAGTTAGGTAGAGGTAAAATATAGTAAGGAATTTGTTTCGCCATTTCTAAAGTACAGGTGAAATTTTTAGCTTTCTTTTTACCCAAAAACCTTAAATCGTACTTGGCATTATGAAACACTTTCTCTATAGAAGAATTTATCATGATTTGGTCTATAAACTCGGCAACAATTTCTGGTTGTTCGAGTACATCCAAAATATAGATACTTTCTCCGGTTAAATCCGTACCATCATCCAAAACTTGAATCAGCGATAGTTTAGGATTGCGAGTATCGTAATCGGCAACTTCTGTATCTAGCCAAAGAGTTTTTGTATTATTTTTAATATACTTAACAATCAGAGAACGAATTTGATCTGCGGATTTTAGGTAAGGCATTGAGCAATATTCCCTAACAAAAATTGGGCAAAAGTAACCAGGTTACAATTTCCCAACTTAACATTTTGTATGTAATTTATTTGTAGTGCCGTATCTGTTTACTCTCAGCAATTAGTATAAATTTATTTTTGATGAATCAACCTATACAAAAATTTTGGCTTTAACGAAGAATTGTAAAATAGGTAGCTAAGTATATTATTTCTTAAAATTATCTAAATACTTTTATTAACCAATGCCCAATCCCCTATTCCCAAAATCTAAGAATTACGAATCGAATCCGACTGAGCTAAATTTCTAGCTTCTTTCTCCATCATTTTTATATCTGATGGAGTCCAGAAACGAGGCGTTTGACAATGATGAGCTATTAATAAACCCCATAAACCCTTACCAGTTAAAATAGGTGTAACTAAATTAGCGCGAACCTGCAAACTACGTAAAAAATCGCGGTGACAATCAGCAATAGGTTCTGACTCGATATCCGGAATTGCTCGTATTCTTCCCTGTAAATACAATTCGGCATAACCATCATTAAAACAGTCATCGGGGCCAGTAGAACCAAGAATAGACCATTTATCCGAACTCAAAGACTCAAAAGTGACTTGCCCATCCCACTGAGAATAAAAGTGATACAAAACGACGCGATCGACATCAAATGTATCTCGCAGACGGGATGTAGTTTCCGTAATTAAACTATCCCGTTTTATTGTTTCCGTTAACCGATTAAGTAGCTTTTTTAGACCACTGTCAAAACTTGGATTAGAATTCTCTGTCACCTTTCCAATATTACAGTTGAGTAATAATTATCTTCAATAATGTTATGTTATCAACCACATTATTAAATCAGTTTTTAGCTAATATTCTTTTAATCTTAGAAATTTATCTAATAAAAGGGGAATTGGGAATAAGGCATTGGGCATTGGTAATTGATAACTCCTAACTCCTAACTCCTAACTAATTCCCCCCATCTCCCCATCTCCCCATCCCACTCCCTCCGAGGTAATAGAATAAACAAGGAACGTTGCATCTATACTCCAGATGGGTACTTACTTATGAAAACTTCTGAAATCCGCTTTTTGATGTGTGCCCCGGAACATTATGATGTCGATTATGTGATTAATCCTTGGATGGAAGGAAATATTCACAAGTCATCTCAAGAGCGTGCAGTGCAACAGTGGCAAAAACTGCATAATGTACTTAAACAACACGCAATTGTTAATTTGGTAAAACCCCATAAAGGTGTTCCCGATATGGTTTTTACCGCTAATGCTGGTTTGGTTTTGGATGATAATGTGGTTTTGAGTCGCTTTTTACATAAAGAGCGTCAAAAAGAGGAGCCTTATTTCAAAGCATGGTTTGAAGAAAATGGCTTTAATGTTTATGAATTGCCCAAAGATTTACCTTTTGAAGGTGCGGGTGATGCACTTTTAGATCGAGAAGGGCGCTGGTTATGGGCTGGTTACGGTTTTCGCTCGGAGTTAGATTCTCATCCTTATCTGGCAAAATGGTTGGATATTGAGGTATTATCTTTACGGCTAACCGACGAACGTTTTTATCATCTCGATACTTGCTTTTGCCCTTTAGCTAACGGCTATTTACTTTACTATCCCGGCGCTTTTGACTCTTATTCCAACCGCTTGATTGAAATGCGTGTCGTACCAGAAAAGCGCATTGCTATAGAAGAAGCCGATGCTGTGAATTTCGCTTGCAATACAGTGAATGTGGAAAGCATTGTGGTAATGAATAAAGCTTCCGATTCGCTGAAGAAACGTTTGGCGAAAGTTGCTTTCGAGGTGATTGAAACTCCACTAACCGAATTTTTGAAAGCGGGTGGTGCGGCAAAATGCTTAACATTGCGAGTAAACGAACCCGTATTAGAAGATGTACACGCTATTTCTCAGGTAGAAAGTAAAGTTGTCCGTATGGAAGGACATTTACTCGATTCCGGTTTGATTAACCGCGCTTTGGATTTAATTATAGACAATGGTGGAAGTTTCAAAGTCCAAAATTTCCTTTTGGGGGAACAGCGTCAAAGTACTTCTGCTGCTGAGGTGAAAGTTTCCGCACCTTCTCACGAAGTTATGGAAAGCATCGTATCTCATCTAATTGACTTGGGTGCGATGAACTTACCCGAAGACGAACGAGATGCTAAACTCGAACTCGTGATTCAAAATGGAGTCGCACCAGATGACTTTTACGTTAGTACCATTTATCCTACCGAAGTTCGCATCGATGGCGCATGGGTAAAAGTGGATGCCCAACGTATGGATGGCGCGATCGCAATTACCGAAACTCCCGAAGGTATTAATGCTCGGTGTAAAATACTCCGCGATTTACAAGCAGGAGAAAAGGTAATTGTTGACGTACAAGGTATCCGCACCATTCGCAAACCAGAATCGCGAGAAAAACGCAACACCGAAGAATTCAGCTTTATGTCATCTGGAGTTTCGAGCGAACGTCGCGTAGAATTAATTGTCGAACAAGTTGCCTGGGAATTGCGTAAAATCCGCGATACGGGCGGTAAAGTTATTGTCACGGCGGGGCCAGTTGTAATACATACTGGTGGTGCCCAACATTTATCACAGTTGGTCAGAGAAGGTTACGTACAGGCATTGCTGGGTGGAAACGCGATCGCAGTTCATGACATCGAGCAATCAATCATGGGAACATCTTTGGGTGTAGACATGAAGCGAGGTGTTTCAGTACGCGGGGGACACCGCCATCACCTCAAAGCCATCAACAGCGTTCGTCGTCACGGAAGCATTGCCAAAGCCGTACAGGCAGGAATGATTCAAAAAGGCGTGATGTACGAATGCGTAAAAAATAACATACCCTTCGCCCTTGCAGGTTCCATTCGAGATGATGGCCCCCTACCCGATACTCAAATGGATTTAATCAAAGCACAGGAAGAATACGCGGAATTACTTAAAGGAGCAGATATGATATTGATGCTCTCAACCATGCTGCATTCCATAGGAGTAGGTAACATGACACCTGCGGGAGTCAAAATGGTATGCGTCGATATCAATCCAGCCGTAGTAACAAAATTAAGCGATCGAGGTTCCGTAGAATCAGTTGGTGTAGTTACAGATGTAGGATTATTCCTCAGCTTGTTAGTACAGCAACTAGATAAATTAACAAGCCCCTATACCGTACAAGCTGGTTAATCATTTTAACTAATGTAGAGACGCGAAACCCTTGCGTTTTTTAGATCCCCCTAAATCCCCCGCTTGGGGGACTTAACCCCCCTTTTTTAAGGGGGGAAGGGGGGATAATCCGAGAATTGCCCTAAAAACGATACTTCTTAAACATCCTCTAAGAAAAAGGAAGACTTAACCCCCCTTTTTTAAGGGGGGAAGGGGGGATAATCCGAGAATTGCCCTAAAAACGATACTTCTTAAACATCCTCTAAGAAAAAAACTAACGCGCTTCCCTATTCCCTGCCGAAAGAAAATGTTGGCACGGGTACTTATTGATAAACTGCCAGAAAATTAAAAGCTTGAAATGGATATTCCATTGATTTGACAAATCGTTCGTAACTAAGTGGTTCATTTTGTGCAAGCCAGTCTTTAATTAAAAACAAAGAATAACCATGAGCATGGAAGAAGTCGTAAATCTCAGATTGAGAAACATTATGAGCTTTTAAACCAGATTGAGCGCATTCAAAAAGAATAGCTGGATGACAGCGCTTCAACGTACTCTCACCACCTTTTAGTGCTGCTAATTCACCCCCTTCTACATCAATCTTGATAAATCCTATAGATAAATCAGGTGGAACAATTTCATCTAATCTGACACAATTTATTTTGATAATCTTAACATTTTGCTTGCCATTGGTAAAACCATGAAGCTGTAATCCGCTGTAACCAGAACGATGAGACTGCAAATAAAAGTCTACTTCACCATTAATCTCACCCAAGGCAGCTTGGATTATTTCTACATTTTGAAACTTACGCTTTAACCAATTATATTTGTAGGGAATGGGTTCAATCGCAATATGTTTACCATGAGGTGAGAGTTTTTCGATCAGATTAAGTACCGAACCCAAATGAGCTCCAATATCAATGCAATTCATTGAACTATTGATAATTTTAGTCATCGCCAATTCAGATCGGGCAGACTCGACATAAAGCTCTTGTAGTTCGGGATATTTTCTACGTTTTAAACTTCTCGTAAAATCGCGCAACTTAACAGCAGGCTTTTCTAAAGGGGTGCCAATTAGCTGATGAACAAGGTATTCTTTCATTTGCATAGTTAAAGCCTAAATCTATTTTTTTATACGGTAGCAAATTAATCATTAATAAATTATTAAACTTATGGTGGTGACGATTGAATTCCGCTTAGCTTAAGTCTAAATGGCTGCTAATAAAATAGTTCGTCTGCTCCTAGTTTTATTCTATGATGCGTTGGAGTCGCAAAAATCAATGCCATAATTTATTCTTATGACATAGGCGTAAGCGCCAATCCTAATAGATAATTATAGTTATTAACTGTAGATCAAATCGAAACTCATAACTTCAAATAAAAATCTCAGAAACCACCGTTCAGAACAGCTTTCATTAAATGCAACTAACAATCCACAATAAGCAACTACAAATCAACCCCGTAAGTTTTATTGCCGATTTTCTCCTAACAGGAATGGTTATTGGGCCAATTGTCGCTCCTTTCCTGGCTGCATCTGGGTTGCCAATTTTACCAACTATTGCAAACATCATTTACTTTATGGGTCATCATGTTTGCCCGCAACCTCAGATGGGACTTGAGTTAGCACCACCCGCCCTTATGGCTGTATGTATGCGCTGTTACGGAACCGTAATGGGTTTATTTACTACTCGGTTACTGTATATTACTGATAAAGGAAAAGCTTTTTACTGGCTGCATCAATACGGTTGGAATGGTGCGGCGTTTTCAACTGTATTAATGATGGCTTATCCCTTGGAAATGGCAGCACAAATTTTGGGTTGGTGGAGTTTTCACAATTTGATAGTCGCACCGTTTGGGTTAATTACGGGTTTGGCTTGGGGATTATTCACAATGCCGATTTTACACGCTCCGCAAAAAGCGAAATCTTCCATTCAAATATAAAACTGATTAAACGTTAATCAATTGTTCCACCAAAGCGTTGACATAGACATGGTGATTGTACCGTTCATGTACCAGCCGATAACCTTTTTCAGCTAAAGCTTCTCTATGTTTAGAACTTTTTAACAGACTGTTAATTGCTTGACGTAAACCGTCAGAATCACCGGGATTTACGCCCCATACCGCTTTTGCATCGATTAATTCTTGAATAATTCCTGAAGAGCGAGTAATGATGACTGGCTTTCGACAAGCAAGCGCTTCAAACAAAGTAGATAAACCGGCTTGAAAATTGTTTTTATAAAGGATAATTGCAACAATGTCAGCATCGCTGTAAAGCTGCACTAAAGAATTCCAATCATAGTAGTCATAAGACATATTTGCAGGAATAACCTTGGGGAAAGTCTGCGAATTTACACTTTGAACTGGAGACGCAGCAGAAATTTTCACATCGACATCGAGAGATTTAGTTGCTCGTGCAAGAGTTCGATAATCCCGTTGTTCCAAACCTCCACTCACAATTAATGGACGCGATTTATGTAGTGAAGCGGGTTTTGCCATGAAGAAGGATATATCTGTAGGCTGATAAGGAAATAGACAGATGCGGTTTTCGGATAAATCTAGATAATTACGCAGAAAATCGGCTTGTTGTGGACTTGCTGTCATGAATAGATCGACACGTTTTCCGATCTCAAACAACTTCAAAGCTAAACGTCCTTGCGGTCTATTAAGATTATGGATAAATAAAACTACTTTCGGTCCCTTTTCTCTTCCTCCGCAAAGTGCAGCAATCGGTAAACCTACTTGTTCATCGGTACAAAATATTACGTCATTCTTTGTAAGAGTACTAGATACTTTATATGCTAAAGCCCAGTATTGATACAGTTCGAGAATTTTTGCAGGCACTAAATGTATTAGTGAAAAATCTTGGCTTGGTTGATTGATTTTTGCCTTTAATAGCCGACTAACGTCCAACATTGTATGGGCGGGGCATTTACCAATCTGAGCATCTCGATTGATATCTTCCAAATCAACACAAGTGCTGAGAGCTAAATGATATGCCATTATAGATTTTCTATTCTTTTCAAGAATTTATTATATCATTTTTATACTTTTGTCCGTTATTTAACAAAAAATGATTTTATACAATAAACTAATAATCATCTAAAGAAAGTCCTGTTGATATTTTACCCTGGTAGATGAATGTCCGATGTTAAATATATTTGAAAAACTTTCTTTTATTCAAAAGAAAGTCTTGTATTAATCAAAAATATTTGGTTCTTTAGTACTTGGTATGCTAAGCAGCATACAAAAAATACTGAAACCTTTGCTAGACAATCATTTAAACAGCTATTAACCAGATTTTAACACTCTTTTTTCTCCTGTTCCCTGTTGCCTATTGCCTGTACCGCTTTTTTCGACTATTTCATTAGCATCCCTTTGTACGGAAGAACCAAATATTAGAAAATTACTTAGTAATATTTTGATGCAATTCTACTACTCGATTGTTTTGGTTATTAGTATCAAGTTTTTGCTGAGGATTTAATGTTTCGTAAAAAATCTCAATAATTCTATCTACTTTAGAATCCCAATCAAAGTAGTTGGTACGTACTCGTTTGGGACCAGCTTCTCCCATTTGACGACGCAATTCGGGTGACTCAGCAAGTTTAATCATTGCTTCTGAAAATCCATTCACAAAAGCTTCTATAGAAGTTGGTTCTACCCAAATACCGCAATCGGGATGTAGAGTATTTGCAGGGCCAGCCCATTTTGTTGCAATGACAGGTAATCCTAAAGCCATCGCTTCTAAAACTGCATTACCACCAGCTTCACGTAAGGAAGGCATTACAAATACATCGCATTCGCAAAGCAATTTAGATGCTTGTTCGCGTTTGATCCAGCCGTGAAAATTAACGTTATTTTCTAAACCTAAATCGGCAACTTTATTTTCTAAATCTTGCTGTAATTCTCCGTCTCCAACTAACTCTAAAATACCGTTTGTTTTTTCAGCAACTTCTTTAAAAGCATCAATTAAAAACTGAATTCCTTTCCAGTCAACAAAACGACCTAAATAAACGAAACGAACTGGTTTTGAGGAATTAATCTCTTGGGTTTCTCTTGGTTGCCAAATATCTAAATCAACTCCACACTCAATGACTTGATAAATTTTCCCCTTACATCCAGTTGGTAAAGCTTTTTTAGTGAGAGAATTAGCGACAATTAATGTTTCCGCTTTTAATTTACCCGGTACAATTCTATGTAAGATGTTAGAAAATAACCTTCCTAAAGTTATCGATACAGTAGCAAATTTAGAATCCATATAGCGAAAAGCTGGAGGGAAATCAACGCCACCTGCCAAAGGACCTAGTACTACTGGTACGCCCAAATTGTACATAAAATTTAGTCCTTTAGGGCTAATTGGTGAAGGCTGAAATACAATGTCAACATCTTGGTTTTTAATCAGTTCTTTTACAATTTTTTTAGCTTTGATTTGAGTAATCCAATGCACCATTTGCAAAAATATTAAGTCTTCAATTCTATAGTGAAATAATTTGCCGAGCCGCCAAATAAGTTTTTGTAACCAATTGTCTTTAATGAAATAAAAATTATTAAAATCTTCGTCGTTAGGAAACTCTAACCGAAGTTCGTCTTTAACCCTTTCGTGACAAACTATCTGAGCTTCAACTCCACGTTCTTGAAATAGATGAAAGTAATAAAGGTTTTTGCCAGATTCACCACCCATACGGCGAGATACATTTTCTGCGACTAATACTACTCGCAGTGGTTTTCGCTTGTTTTGTAATTGTGCCATTGTCATAATGTATTACCTTTAAATAAACTGACAAATGCGTGCTTTTATCGCAATAAATTAGATAATGCTTAGTTTAAATTTTAATGATTTTTTTTTAGATGGAGTTTAACCTATATTAAGAATTAATACTTAAGTAAATCGCCATCAAAAAATATACCTATGTAACAATAATGCTTTTAAGCCTCATTTCCTTATTTCTACTGCCCTACGGGTTGCGCCACTTGCTTATACAGTTAAGTATTTATTTGAATAGGGAATCCAAAACCCAAAGAATATCTGATATATAAAAACAACGCCAAGATTGCTAAATAAAGGATGGTTGTTTGAATATCTTGGGCAATACAAGAAAGTTTTTCCTGCCAAAGTCCATATAAATTGACAAAGTATAAAGGTAAATCGCTAATGGCTATGACGATTATTGCGCCAATTAAACCAAAGCTATAGTAAGCTAAAGGTAATCCTAACCCAATCATCACAAACCGAGCTAAATTACTCTGAGCTAAATACAAAGGTTTGCCAATTGCTAATAAAGCAGGACTAATTGTATAAAATAACAAGGAAAACCAAATACCAGCCGATAGAATCGGCATCATCCATGTTGCTTGGGTATATCTTTCATCGTAAAGCGTACCGATAACTAAATCGCCTACAGTTACTAAAGTTGCTAACACTACAGCACAACCTATTAGTAAGAATCTACGCTGACTAATAATTTTGGCTCTAAGGGTTTCTCGGGGAAGTTCGGTTTGATTAGAAATCGTAGGAAAAATGACTTTATAGCTAAGTTGTTTGATAACTTGACGGGGTAAATTAGCCAAGGTATAAGCTATTGTATAAACCCCTAACATTTGGAAAGAAAGTAACTTAGCCAAAATTAAGCGATCGCTTTGTTCGGATGCAAACATTAAGGCTGATGACATAAACATCCATTTACCAAAAGAGAGAATCTCTTTAACTGCATCCTTATCCCAAGCAAAACGATTTCGATATCCGGGTATTAAAAAATGGCTCCCGAACATTTTATATATAGCCCCAATTGCAACTCCAAATGCTAAAGCCCAAATACTCGGACTAAACCAAGCCCAGGCTATTAAGCATACTAAAGTAAATACCTGTACGCTCAATTCAAATAAAGTTGATTTACCTAAATCCATCCGACGCATTAAGGTTAAAATACTAACCGAACTAAACCCATCGAACACCGAAGATAAACCGACAATTGGTATCAACCAAAGCAAACGTTCTTCTTCGTAAAATGAAGCAACTGGCAATGTCAAAATCAGACAAAACAACCAAATTATCCAACCACGAATTATTTGTAACGTCCAAGCAGTATTTAAAAAAGCTGTCTCATCCCCACGTTTGCTATTAACAATACTTTGAGAAATACCGATATCAGAAAATAACTCTATACCTATTCTCAACGTATTGACAACAGCCATCAAACCAAAAAATTCTGGAACTAATAAGCGAGTCAAAATCAAATTGCCACCGAAGCGAACAACCTGACTCATTCCATAACCTGCAATCGTCCAGATTGCACCCTGGTAAGCACGCTTTTTTAATGATGTCATAAATGTATAAAATACCCGTGCAAATCTAATGAATGAAGCTGAATTATTTAACCAAGGTAGTCAATGTCGCATTTTTATTGTTGCCATTCAGGCAATATCGCGAATCAAATTTTACTTTCTTCATACAACCATCGAATTAAAGCTTCTAACTAATGCGAAAAATAGTCAAGGAAACACTACTCTAATTTTTATATAAATAAAACTGAAACCACTAATCTATTGATTATTAGGGTTAATATATCGGCATCAAAATACAACGGTTACATATAGCGATAAATTATTAACAATTTTACTCAAAATCTATGCAAGCAATTATGTATTTATTCACTCTGAGCTACTTAACTATATTTACATAATCTTTAAACATTTGAAACAATCATATAATATTTTTTCAAAGTAAAATCAATCATTATACTTAGATTATAAATTTTTGATGTATTAAAAAAGGTTTTTTCAAAGTTATTGTAAAGATTCTTGCTAATTAGACACAGTTATAGCTGTAATTATGGATGAATTAATCGAAAAGCCATTGATCAAATTAAGTCGTAAAGTCAAGTTGGGGAAGGAAGAGGCTGTTAAAATATGAAATTACTGATTACAGGAGCATCTGGTTTCTTAGGAAAATATGTAGTTGCCGAAGCATTACGATGCGGGTATCAAGTACGTGCGGCAATAAGACATACTAGCAATGAAAAACGTCTATCTTGGCGCAATTCTGATAATTTAGAATTAATACGCATAAATTTAACCCAATCGGTTGGATTTGAAGATGCTTTAAAAGATATAGATGCTGTAGTGCATTTAGCCGCAGCCAAACAGGGTAACTACGACACGCAGTATGCAAATACCGTTATCGCTACCGAAAATTTATTAAGAGCAATGCTAGAGTTAAATGTCAAGCGGTTAGTAGCCATAAGTACGTTTAGCGTCTTCGATTACTTGCATATACCCAATGGCGGAATTATCAATGAAGATTCACCCATTGAAAGTCAGCCTTTAGATAGAGACGTTTATGCCCAAACCAAACTGATTCAAGAAAGTCTGTTTCGAGATTTTGAACAGAAAAATCGGGGAGAAGTCACTATTCTCCGTCCGGGGATAGTTTACGGAAGAAACAATTTATGGAATGCTCATTTAGGCGTAAATCTAAAAAACCGTTTGTGGATTCGCATCGGTGGAAACGCTCAGCTTCCCCTTACTTATGTAGAAAATTGTGCGACAGCAATAGTTAACGCTTGTGTCAGGTTTGAAGCGATCGGTAAGACTTTGAATATTGTCGATAATGATTTACCTTCCTCAAAAGTTTATGCCGATAAAATTATAAAACTTTTACCGCGTCAGCCTTCCACAATTGGCATAGATTGGACTGCAATGCGCTTGTTATCTCGTAGCGCTTGGTTATTTAACAACGTATTGCTGTTCGGAAAAATGAAACTACCCGGTATCTTAGTACCAGCAAAATTAGAAGCCCGCTTCAAACCATTTCGCTACAGCAATGAAAACGCCCAGCAAATATTAGATTGGCAACCCTTATACTCTTTAGATCAAGCTTTAAAACGTAGCTGTAGCGATGTGGATTTACTTTCAGATGCAGCGAATAAGACGGGTGTTGCATCTTAGTGAGAGATGGGGAGATGGGGTGATGGGGAGATGGGGAAGGTTAAAGAATTAACTCCTAACTCCTCACTCTTTCAATCTAAAATCTAAAACAAAAGCATCCGTTGTCAAAATCTAAAATCTAAAATCCAAAATTCCGATATGCGTATTGCTTATTTAACCGGAGAATACCCCAGAGCTACAGATACTTTTATTCAACGTGAAGTTGCCGCTCTTCGACTACAAGGTGCTGAAATACACACATTTTCCGTGCGTCCGACTGGCGAAGAACATATGGTAGGAGAAGAACAAAAACAAGAACGAAATCAAACTTTTTATATTCTTCCTCCAAAACCTGTTAAATTAGCGCGTTCGCATTTTAATTTATTTATAGGTTCGCCAAAAAGATATTTTCAGGCACTTAAATTAGCGTGGTCAACTAGAATACATGGATTGCGCGGAAATCTCTATCAATTATTCTATTTTTTAGAAGCTGGTATTCTCGCTCAAGAAATCAAACAAAGAAAAATCCCGCATTTACACAACCATTTCGGAGATTCTAGCTGTAGCGTTGCGATGTTAGCAGCAGAGTTAGGAGGTTTTAGTTATAGCTTCACCTTACACGGTCCGTATATTTTCTTTCAGCCGTATCATTGGAGACTAGATGAAAAAATAAACAGAGCCTTATTTATAAGTTGTATTAGTAACTATTGTCGCAGTCAGGGAATGATATTTTCATCCATAGAAAAATGGAACAAAATGCATATAGTTCACTGCGGTATCGACCCGGCATTATTTAAACTTGTATCTCACCAAGGACAAGGGAAACGGTTGATATATATCGCTAGACTAACTGTTGTTAAAGGTTTACCGATACTTTTAGAAAGTTTAGTTTCTTTAAAACAACACCATCCAGATGTGATTTTAACAGTAATTGGTGACGGTAGCGATCGCACTTATTTAGAGCAAATGACTGCCGATTTAGGTTTGAGTGACAATGTAAAATTTGTAGGCTATAAATCACAAGCAGAAGTACGTAAATACTTTGAAGAAGCGGATGTATTTGTTTCATCCAGCTTTGCCGAAGGAGTACCTGTAGTTTTAATGGAAGCAATGGCAGCAGGAGTACCTGTAGTTGCCCCACAAATTGCCGGAATCAGCGAATTAGTAGAAGATGGCGTTAGCGGTTATATAGTACCTCCTGGCGACACAGTTTCGTTAACCCAAAGCATCGAAAAACTACTCAACGATGCCGAATTAAGAACTAAATTCGGTACCGCAGGAAGAAACAAAGTAGAGAAAGAATTTAATATAAATCTCGAAGCTGAAAAACTCTATCAAGTCATGAGTAAAGCAATAAACAATGAACAATTATCAGTTAACAATGAACAATTAGCAATAAATGATGAACAATTGATAACTGATAACTGATAATTGTCTTCTACTTAGCCCAATCCATAGGCTCCATAGGTTCAAAAGAAGTTGTCATCCTATAGGCAGAACCCGTTTCTAAGGAGTTTTGGATTGCTAAAACAAGTTCGTTATTATGCAGGGAAAATTTTGATGAGAGTCTACAAGGACGGTTTTCTATGATTGCATCAGCCATTTCTGCAACACCCCGACAGAAATCCATTTGCTGTGCCCCTCTATATCCAAATTTAGGCGCTTTCTTGACTAAAGGATAGTTTTGCTTCCAAATACCTTCGAGTCTTTTACGTCCTATAGTAATACTTCGCCGAATATAAACGGGTGTTCCATAATACCAGCAATCTTCAATGCCAAGGATACCGCCATCGCCAATAATTTTTAAAGAATGGTCGTGAGGAGCAACGATACTACAGGTTAATCTGGCAACTACACCAGAAGCAAATTTAATACAAGCTACTGAAAAATCTGGAGCATCGACATCCAAGGCTATATTAGTATGTTTATCTGGAACTACACAGGATGAAAAAGCAGAAACAGTCTCCGCAGGACCAAAGAAAGCAGTAAGCCAGTTTACATAGTAGCCTGCGTGTTCTAACGTACAGCCGACTTCAAATTCATCTTTGTAAGGCCAAGGCGTACCGGATTCGCTCAACCACTTTTCATAGGGCATTTGATGGACTAACCCATCATCCATTTCGGCATAGACTAAGCGGACTTTTCCGACTTTATCTTCTCGCAATGCTTTCCATACCGTTTGTGCGGTTTCGCTTAACAAGCTGCATGGTGCCGAGGAAAGGTACAAACCCTTCGATGAAGCAATATCTACAAGCTCAGACGCTTGAGTCATTTCCATCGCAAAAGGTTTTTCAGAATAAACGTGTTTACCAGCTTGCAAACAAGCTTTAGAAACCTCGTAATGACTGCGGGGGTTAGTTAAATTTAATACTATATCGACCGTATTATCCTCAAGAATATCGGCGAGGGAATCATAAACGCGATCGACATTATGATATTCGGCGAACTTCAAGGCGCGATCGCCAATTTTATCCATTACCCCCACAAGTTTTAATTGCGGATGCATCTCCGTAGTTTTCAGGTAATAATCAGCAACAAAACCGCAACCAACAATAGCAATAGATTTGTAGGATAAATTATTTTTCTTACCATTTCGGTTAGCTGAAGATGTTGAATCTTTAAAAAATAATAAATCTGGCTTTCTAACTAAGTTAGAAATCTTAAACACATTTTTTAGCAGCATAGACTTTTTTTTCTTTTCTTTTTTCTGACTAAATACTATTTACTGTTTTGTTCCGGTTTGATTCTCGATCCTGATAGGCAACAGGTAACAAAGGGTGGGAGAAAACGGAATGTTTTTCACTACTTGCTACTTAATCCTTAACTCCTAACTCCCAACTCCTAACTAACTGACGCACTTTTATATTCGACAATGGTGCGCTTCTTTCCTAATAATCGAGATAGATGAAACTTAATCTGACCTATAAGTCCGGGAAATTTATCTAACACACAAAACAAACTATAGAGCAATGCATCTGAGGAAGTAATTTCTTTTGTTTTTACATATTTATAAACGCGAAAGAATAATAAACTATAAGCTAAGAAAAGCAGGATTATACTTATCCCCTTAGTTACCCAGGCGCTAGCAATTGCTAAAAATGGTAATATTAAACCCCAAACCCAAATTCTGCGACTTTCTCTCACCCAGTGCTTTTCCGGAGGTCGTCCGTGCATAAAAGCACCTTCAGCATAAGCATGACCGTTACGAATCGAACGCTTCCACCACTGTTTAAGATGCATAATTTGGGCATCGTGTAAAGTCATTTCAGCATCTATACGCATAATTTTGCCGCCAGCTTGACGCAACCGCACGCATAATTCCGGTTCTTCTCCAGCAATTAAAGTAGGATTAAACCCTCCAACCTGCTTCAAAGCAGAAACACGCATCATCGCATCACCACCGCAAGCTTTAGCTTCACCCACAGGAGTATCCCATTCGATATCGCATAAGCGATTGTAAATAGAGTTTGCAGGAAATTCTTCGCGTCTTCTACCGCAAACTACGACAACTTCGGGTTCAGCATTCAATATAGTGGTTGCTTTTTCTAACCATCCCTTTGCTACTAAACAGTCTCCATCAACAAATTGAACGAAATCAACTTTGTGTTCCACTTCTAATAGATATTCAAAACCCGCATTTCTCGCACGGGCAGCAGTAAAAGGAACCGATAAATCTAGCTCAACAACATTTACACCCAAGCTTATAGCTAATTCTACACTTCCATCGGTAGAACCAGAATCAACATAAACAACGGTTTTGCTTTCACCAATTACTGATAATAAACACTCTTTGAGACGTTTTCCTTCATTTCTTCCGATTACAACTACCCCAATTGAATTCATCGAAATTCTCTCCTGCAATCTATTTATTAAATCAATTTAAAGAATAATTGAAAAGGATTATAAGTTAAAGACAGCGATCGTACCGTCTCTGTGTTATTTAAAAATCAAGTGTCAGCTTTCCAAGGTTTGTAAGCAGCGTAAGACTTTTCTAGTAATAATTTTCGTTCTATATAAAACTTGCTATCGGGAAACAGTTCGCGCATCCGATTTCTTGAAAGCACTCTTGTACCCCTAACCATCTCCGTCCAAACTGGTAATTCCTTCTCCCATGATTTTTGTAAGTTATGCCGATCTAAATAGTTGCTATTTACCTGAAACAAAATAGCTAATACCTATAGTGACTATATTTACGCTTTGATTTTGCACTTTTGAAGGCTTTATCCGGAGTTTTATTAGGAAAATGTTTTGGCACTATCTGGGGAACAGAAAGAACAGTCGCCACGAATAAAACCCAATAAATGTTAGCCAAACGCAAGAGATAACTTTCCATAATGTTATTCATACCCAGGAACAAAAGAAAAGCGAGCGGCCAAATTTCTTCAGGACTTTTTGCAGCATAAGCTCTTTTCAATGCTTTAATGAAAGCGTTGATAAAACAAAATAAAAATAATCCTAAGCCGATTAAACCCACATCCAGGGCAAAGTCGAGATAGCCATTATGACCGTGAGGTGCAACAAATCGATGTGAAAGGGTACCGCCAACAATTGCCGGATACCCTGTACCTGGTGCCCAAAATGCTCCACGACCATAACCTAGAAAGGGCTTGTCCGTAATAAACTTAATTATCATATCCCACATTAGCGTTCTTCCTGTTAGAGTCGGGTCTTTTCCCATACTTCCTAAAAGTGCTGTCCAGTTAGTTAAAACAAAAGTCCCAACAATTCCTACAACTAATACTGTTAAGTCTAAGTAGATAACAGATATTTTTCCTTGCCAGCGAAAAGCGCGATAAAAAATCAACATTACAGCCAGCAAAAAACAAACAACAATTGCTGTTTTAGAAGTAGAAAGTACGATTACCGATAAAGGCAAACAAAGCCCCAACCATTTTAAAAATTTTCTTTTAGGATTATCTACAGGTAGCAGAAAAAATGCTAACGAACCAATTAGCATCATGCTACCTAAAGTATTTTTATAATCGTAAATTCCTTTCCAAGAGCCGGGATGATCGGCTCCGTGTTTACCAATCGAAGGAAATCCCAAAGCGAAAATTAAACTAAATACAGAGCCTATACCAAAAGTCCAAGCAACTAATCTTACCTGTTCTTTTAAGCTATAGCGCGAAGCAAAATACAGTGCGAATGTAGTCATTTGCCATACTTCGCGTCCCCCAAGAAGAGTGTAACTTGGTAAATTCGACCAAATGTACGATAGCAAAATTAATGCTACTAATATCCATAGCACTAAATCTCTGGAAGCTACCGCTAAAGTGTTTCTCCACCGAAGTAAAAGTAAAACAGTTGAACCGAACCAAATCAAATATCTAATTAAAGTAACAATATATGTGGGAATCAGTCCTGGAGTTGGTGGAATCGAACCTTGATTTCCTCCTAACAATAGTCCTCCAGTAAAAAAGGTTAAAGCTAAAACACTAAAAATTTTTTCGACTGGTTCTATATTTTTTAAATTCATTTTTATTAGCTAGACAATAGAGGGAGAAGAATTATAAAAATGATTTGGGGGTTTTAAACATTTGCAGAATCTCGTTTAGTCCGAACCCATGTTTTCTGACGTTTAACCAAAAACTGGAAATAAAGCGGAATTTTCCACAAAATATAAAAAGGAATTGACAACATCTGTAAAAAAGGTAAATCGGAACGTCCGAATTTAGCCCAAGCAAATAATATCGCTAGCAAAAGTAAGCTTCCCGCTAAACTTAAAACAATGGCTGGAGTCCATATTCCTAATAAGAATCCCGTCACAAATGAAAAAGTTGTTGCTCCCAACCAAGCAATTACAAGTAAAGATAATGGCGGTATGCACAAATCTAAAGCACTGACAAATAAATCGAATCGTTTTTGTTTCAGCGCTGCTTTTAATAACAGGGGAACGTAAGTTAATAAAGTTTCTAAATGTCCATGCTCCCATCTCGTTCTTTGTCCTTTAGCCGCTTGCATCTCTTGCGGTAAATATCCAGTCACATTTGACTGAGGGCAAAACATCGGTGGATAACCAGCTATGCTCAAATCGAAACCCAACTTCATATCTTCAACAATATGGCTGTTTGCTATATCTACTGAATTAATTACTTTCCAAGGAAAAGCCATTCCCGTTCCAGTTAATAAACAAGCTTGTCCTAATCGACTTAACCCATAAGGACGAACCAAATTTTTCACCTTGAACGCAAATGCTGATACCGATGCTTTAGGGCTAGAATTGTTGGATTTCGCCATTAAATAAGTCGCTTGTACCGGCCTAACCGCAGACGCTGCTTTATAGATTAATTGCTCGATCGCACCTTGAGAAACCTTACAGTCTGCATCAACAAAAACTACTACATCGGGTGGTTCGGACTTGAGATAATTCAAGCCATAATCGAGAGCATAACCTTTACCTCTAAGATTGGGTTCGCGACGCTCGATAACTTGAACTCCATTAGAGCGAGCAATTTCTGCGGTTGCATCGGTACAATTATCCGCAACCACTACTATATTCTGCGAATTATTTAACTTTGCTTTTAAATCATTTAGCGTCGAATCAATCACAACTTCTTCGTTGTGAGCGGGAATTAAAATTTTGAATTTGATTTTTTTAGCTTGCTCTGACTGCTTGCTCGTACCTTTGGTAACAGGTAACAGTCCAGCAATAGTTTCAATAAAAAGTATGCTGCATATAATCAATAATCCACCAGCAATAACTAATAAAATACTATTAAGGCACCCAGTTATCATTATTTAGATCCTCCGACTTTTTTTACTTTCCAATCATTTGAGTTCGAGTAGCTGATTTATGAGACTTGACAAAAGTGAGAATAAGCGCAGGTATAGCCATTGTGGTTAAATTGCTAAATTTTTATTCACCTTTTTAAGCAACAGATTTTTATCTCAGGATTTTGATTAGTTCTAAGGATTAACTGAGTCTTTTCCCGTGAAGCCGTTTTGTAATTGAGCAGATACTTGACTAAATTTTTCAGAATTAATAATAGACGCGGGTATACCCACTGCGGTTGTTCCTGCGGGTACATCCTTTAAAACAACAGCATTGGCTCCAATATTTGCTCCATCTCCAATTGAAACGTCGCCAAAAATTTTCGCTCCCGCTCCTACATTTATCCTTTTCCCCAACTTCGGGGCATCAAAAGGACGCTCTAAATAGCGATTTCCTAAAGTTACACCCTGACGAATAATCGAATCATCGCCAATCGTACAGTATCCATGAACTACAATCCCACTTTGATGTTCAATAACTACCCGTCGCCCTAATTTAACCGTGTATGGTATTTCAATTCCGTAAGTATTACGCACCTTATGATACATCATTTTATACAAAAGACTCAAGGGCGATCGTAAAAGTTTGGGCTTAATTTTCATCCGCCAAACTCCAAAGCGATGAACTGCAACGGCTCTAAATCCCGGTCTTGTCCAATCTCTTCCGTGAGCAATCCAGTCTTCCTTTAACTGCTCCCACAAACTCAAATCATTAGTTAGCGCGGTTTGCTTATTTGTTATTTCGTCTAGGTGCGCATTCATAGTTCAATTTCAATTATTGATCGGGTATTAGTGGTACGTTTCATTAGTTTTAAGAAGCTTCGTAGTCAGGAAAGGGCGATCCATCCTTTACTACAATCTCATCAAGATTAATCAAACAGACCAGTTTTTGCACCACATTAATTTTGATAGACGGCTCATAGATCCGTAGTTGAGAAGCTACAATTTACTTTACCTTTAACTGCGCTCCTGCTAACTCCTAAATCTAAGAAGAACGCACCTTCGCATCAACTCTTTCAACGCTAGATTCTGATTGAGTGTTGGAATAAAAATAATTATTCGGCTCGTACTTGACATTTACACCATTAGCAACAATTCCTAAAACATTTGCTTCAGACCTTTCCAGCAAAGAGTGAGCAGCACTAGCGCTCGCTGAATTCACTAATCCTGGTCTAACCACAACCAAGGCTCCATCTACCATTTGCGATAACACGGCCGCGTCTGGGGTTCCAACTAAAGCAGGAGCATCAAAAATTATACAATCATATTTTTCAGAGAGCATTTCGATAAAGTTGGTCATACGTTCTGAATCGATTAACGCTAAAGGATTAGGAGGCATCACCCCTGCTGTTAATACAGATAAATTATTAGTTATTTTTTGTACTGCATTCTCAAAATCGTTTTCGCCAACCATCACGTTACTTAAACCGATAGAGTTAATTAAACCCCATATATGATGCTGGGATGGGTTGTACATATCTGCATCAACCAATAGTACCCGTCGCCCTACCTGAGCAGTTACTGCGGCTAAATTAGCCGCGACTTCGGTTTTACCTTCTTGAGCGACAGAACTCGTTATGGCAATTGAGCGAATTTTTTTATCTAAGCTAATAAACTTTAAATTAGCCTGAAGCATTTGATAAGCTTCGTGAATCACAGTGCGCGGAGATGTTGCAACTATCACCCTTTGGGAGGCATTGCTGGAATATTCTTCAGAAGTAACTGTATTATCACTAACTTCAAATTTGGGAATAAAACCCAAAACAGTATATCCAAATAATGCCTCTGCTTCTTTAACCGTCTTCAGTCTTCTATCAATTAGATCGACAAAGAATGCAGCCGCTACACCAAGTAGTAAGCCTGCGAATACACCACCTGCGGTAATCCCCATTTTCTTTTTCGCTGCTGTGGGGCTTGGATAAACGTCAGCATATTCGATGATCCGAGCGTTACCTACAGTTTGATTTTCTGCAACTCTAATCTCCTGCAACCTCGTACTCAAGTTTTCTAAGCTTGCTCGTGCTACATCTACCTGACGCTCTCGCTCTTTTAGCTGTTTTTCCAAATTTGGTAGAATATCAGCCCTTTCTTTGAATAAATTTCTTTGTTTTTCTAAAGCTACTATTTTTTGTCCTACACCTAAGCGTTGGGCCTGTATTTCTATCAACTCGGCAGTCAAGTCTTGCTTGATTCTCCCCATCTGCAATTTACTGGGTGCAATAAAGGGCTGATAGCCTAAAACTTCTCCAGTTCTTTGTGTTAATAAAGCTTTTAAGGCTGTCTCTTTCTGTTTTAAATCAATTATTTCTGGATGTGATTCGGTATATCTAGTAACTAATGTTGCTAAATCTGATTGAACTTTTTGTAACTGTTGTAATACCTCTTGCACTGCTGGAACTTGAGAAGAAGTAATATCTACAGCCAAATTTTCAGGTAATTTTAATTGACTGCGTAATTCAGTTTCCCTTGCCTGCATATCTGCTAATTCAGAACGAGCTAGACTTAATTCATCATTTAACTTGTTTATTGTTGAAACTGTACCGGATGTTTCCTGTTGCAAATCAATAATTTGATTTTTAGATTTAAACCGACGCAAGTTTTCCGCTTTTTGTTCTAAGATTCTTAGCGCGTCCGGAATTTGATTTTGAATAAACCTACCTGCTGTTCTCGCTTCTAAACGGTTAATGCCAATATTATTTTGTATAAAAGATTTCATTGCCTGATTGACTATTTTTTTTGCCAATTCAGGTTTTTCCGAAGCATAAGTTATTTTTAATACATCAGTACCCAAAACTGAACTTGCTTGAAGGTTAATCGATCCCGGACTCAAAGGTTCGCCGTTTTCGGTTTTTAAATCAAGAGCATCAATTACTTGTTCTTTAAGCGATGTTGATTCAACTAATAAAGCTTGAGTATCCAAAGGATTAAACTCGCGTTTTAAAGCTTCTAAATCGCCTATTTTTTCTCCTGCTCCTGTTAAAGATGATGTACGATTCGATTGAAACAGTAGTTTTCCACTAGCTTCGTAAGCAGATTCTTGAACTGACACCGCAAACAGAGCTAAACCAGCAAACGTTGCAAAAACTCCAGTTGCTACCAGCCAACGACGTTTTAAAACTAACAGATATTTCTGTAAATCTATCTCTTCTGGATAGTTGTGATTTTCCATAGTTCGTAATAATCGCGTATGTTTACTTTTATAAATAGCACAAAAATATTTTGATAAATACTAACTCTTATTACTTGATGTACTTTTAAGAGAAGTACAAACTATTTCGACATTCTCTTAAAACTTCTAACACCAAACAGAATAGTTGTACTTCAATTGCGTTTGACTTTTGACCAAGGATTTTTATATATTTTAAGCCGTTGCTTGAATATTAAATAAATGAATGGAAGTGCATCTAGAATATATCTTTTCCAAAGCCGCTTCGGTTCGCACCAAAGTCTATATAGCCACTCCAAACCAACTTCGCTCATCCATTTAGGACAACGTTTAATATGTCCTGCCTCAAAGTCAATCGTTGCACCGATCGCCAAGAATATCTTGACAGAGCGTAAATATTTTCTATGTTTTGCAACCCACATTTCTTGTTTGGGAGCGCCTACTCCAATTGCTAAAACTGTTGCATTAGAGGAATTTATTAGTCTCAGAATTTTTTCACATTCTTCTTGATCTTTTTCAAAGCCAAAGGGAGGTGAGTAAGTATCAATAATTATATTTCTACCCACCTTAAAATTGATATTTCTTCGAGCAATTTCAGCAATTCCGTCTTCGGCACCCAACAAAAATATTTTTATACTTCGATCGTTTCTATAATAAGTATAAAACGCTGGGAACAAATCAGAACCCGAAATTTTCTCAATAATGGGCGTTCCTAAAAAACGAGATACATACATCAGTATTTTACTGTCGCAAACTCTGTATTCTGCTTCTTGATAAACTCCATAAAAATCGGAATCTCGCTGCAATTTCATCAGGTGGTCCACGTTAGGGGTAACAACAAGACCACCACCTTGCAACTTATCTAATAAGTCGCTCATCGCGACGTTGTTAATGTTTACGTTCAGCAACTGCACCTGTGTCATTACCTGCATCCAAACAGCACTACTACGTTTAAAATAAAGTGTCTATCAATGACTAGCCAGGGGAGGTCAATAATTAAGGAAACTCAAATCAGACTATAGAATAAGCCAAGAGCCACCCTTGTAATCTGAGTATTTTTTTTCATACGTTTCTATACGCCGATAAGCCGTACTCCTCTACAAAACGACCTATGGCATTAATCAACTTACAGCCCCCTCGAGTGACATAATCCCTGCTTATCTTTCAAGCAAGGCTAAAGCTATCTGTGAGCGTCAAGCAATATCTTACCAAAGCGGTATCTAATGCAATTCCATTTCCATGTTCCATTTTATACGTAAATATGTACAAGTGTCTTAGACTACATATGCGTAATAAATGTTTGAGTTTTTCAGTAGATACGCCGTGGCAATATTACATAGCTTTTATCGATCTAGAGTTTTAAGGATTGATCGTACTACCGTACTTTGAGGTGCGGTATTATAACTGCCTTAAAATCTTCGTCTAACACTCATCCAAAAGCATTTAAATCAAAAGCATTTTTTTGAAATAATTTAAATCGAGGCAAATTATAACGGTTTATTTGTATTTCTTCATTTTTCTGCTCACAAACTTTAATATAACTTTAATTGGAATAATTTAAACCAATTATTGTAAAGTTAATGTGTAGAAGCCATGCTCTATAGTAAAGAAATTGTAAAGCTACCGTGAAAACTCGTAAAAAAGATCGGTATTCGGAAATAATAAGGATCGCTTTTAAGGCATCCCATCGTAATTTCCCCTATATTTAAGTTAAATTCACATCGGTATGCTCCTGGCTGAATATACAAGCTCAGCACCGTTAAATTGCATAAATCAAGTAAAAATGCTATGGGCTACCGATAATTATTAGAAACTCTTCCTAATAAAAAATTATCAAGTTATATTGATTTCTAATAACTATAGGATTATTAATTTGAGGAATTTCTCTTTCTACTGATTACTTTCTCATATCGCGATCGCAATACATAGTAATCAAGAGCAATCAAAAAAAACAATCATAAGAAAATCTCGGTAGTTTGGAAACTCACGCTTTTTAAAGCGCTCGTGGAAAAACGCCGCGTGTGGTTTTAACCACCGTTGCCGTTTTTCTTTTTTTTATGGATGGTTAGTCCGCAGAATGGTTATGTTAGCCTCGACAAAATTTAGGAGCAGCACGTCCGGGAAACACTGGCTTAACTCAGGTACATCTGTTTAATCCCCCGGTTACAGAGCTTGGAACTGGCGAGCATCCCAAGGTGTGTTCTTAAACTTTCTCCTAAATGTAGTAGCCACTCTTTGTGGGTACTTAGTCTGGTCAGCTTTCTGAACGAATACTCGCTCAGACCCCGTATTGGCTGAGTTACTGACAATAAACCTGTAGCGCCGATAAAATTACTTATATAAATTTACCCTTTGCACAAGCTAAGTAAATCCACCCATAGTTAGACATATTTGGATAAATCTAAATCCACAGGATCATTTTACTTAGTTGTCAACGGTTAGAAAAACTTAGTATGGGCTTTAATCTCATTCTCACGAACAAAGTAAAAGCCCACACCTCAAAAAAATACTGCAATCAACTTCCTTGTTTTCAATTACTTTTCAACCACTTGACAATACCATCAGCAAGAGTTCCCGCTAACTTTTTCTGCTGCTTGGGATTGCTCACCCATTCAAACTCTTCGGGGTTGCTCATGAAACCCAACTCTAACAATAATGAAGGTGCTGCTTCGGGACGAGTTAGCGCTAAGTTATTCCAAAATACGCCATAAGAAGGTCTATCTAGTTTTTCAACTAAATAGTTATGTAGATATACCGCCAAACTATGAGCTTGAGGATGGTACCAAAACATTCCTACGCCCTTGGTATTTTCCGCATCGCCGAAATCGGGAAGAGCATTGTAATGAACCGACAGCGCTAAGGTAGGTTCTTCTTGGGCAATTATCTTTTGGCGATCCTCCAAAGATACAAATTTATCAACTTCGCGCGTCATCACCACCGTAGCCCCTTTTTCGACCAATTCTTCCCGTAAGAGCTTGGATACAGTTAAATTTACATCTTTTTCTGGTAAACCTGTTGGCCCGGTAGCTCCCGATTCTTCACCACCATGCCCAGGATCTATTAAAATCTTGATTCCAGATAAAGGTTTGCGTCTGCTGCGAGGTAACTCGGGAGGATGTCGCAGCTTTAACTTTAAAGTCGTGCCTTCATATCCCAACTTGTATCCCCACTGTTGATTTTTCTTCAAATTAAAAATATATTGCACCGCAGTTGAATTTCCTCCTGGGGATGGAGGTATTTGCTGCCAATCCAGGCGCGATACAAATGGGTTGTCATTAAATGGAATAGTGTCCGTTTGGGCAGTAGTATTGTGCAGCGTCAAAGTAAATTTGTCCGACTCCTGCTTGACGGTTACGGGAACGGGAGTTTGCAAAGGAAAACTGACCAAAGTTGCATCTTTGGATTGGCTCGAAGCAACGCTGCGAATAATCGTACTGGGAACAATGGCGTTGGCTAAAGCAACAGTTTCCGAACTTTTAATCCAAGCTCCATAGTCCAAACGCAACCACTCACCAGTCTTTCCCGTTACAGCCGAACGGGTACCCCTGGGTAATGGGGTTAGTCTAGAATAATTAGTAGAGGGACCGGTGCGAGCCACACCAAACTCAGCATTTACTTCCACAACCGGCAAATTGCTTGGTTCTAAAACGGTAATTTTTCCAGGGGCTTTTTGAGTTATTGTTTCGCCTTTAAGCGTTAGTTGATATTCTGGTATTGCTTGCATCGTAGCTTCTACTGTGGTACAGCCAGAATATTTGCTGTTTGTAGCATTTTGAGGTTGATTGGTTCCTGTTAAAGCCGCTAAGTTACTAGGTAACTGTGCCTGCGGTGGTTGTAGCAAAAGAGGAACCCGTTTATTTTCACCCAAATTCACGGATACTGTAGCGCTTAGAGGTGCGATCGCGCTAAAACAAATAAGTTCTCCTGGAAGTCGAGCAATATCAACTTCTGGACTTAGAGAATCTTTCGTAAAGGCTAACCCTTGGGGCACGCTCAAAGAGTTATCGGTTCTGGTAACAATAATCTGAATTTCTTGGTCTTTATGGCGTATTGTAAATGTGTTCTCTCCTATTTGTAGGGGAAAGCTGGGTGCAAAATGACCGGATTCGGATCTTTTGATTGGCTTACCATTTATTAGAACTTGTCCGGTTGGTGGAGCCGTACCGATGAAAAAGATTTTATCTGAGGTTGTTTTGTGGTTTGTCGGGGGATAAACCACTTTCAAGGGTTGTTCTTGTGCCCAAGCTAAGTTGGGAGTTGCGACTGAAGCTAATACTACTAATCCTAAAAGTGGTTTCACGTCTGTGGTTTACAACAAAAATCTCAACATTTACTCTGGCACAAGACGGGATGTAATTTTTATAAGTTGCTTGAAACTGAAAAATTGTATGACGAAGTTCGTATTTGTTACTGGTGGCGTAGTTTCTAGTATCGGTAAAGGAATTGTAGCAGCTAGTCTGGGACGATTGCTAAAATCGCGTGATTATTCGGTATCGATTCTTAAACTAGACCCATATATTAATGTTGACCCAGGAACCATGAGTCCTTTTCAACATGGTGAAGTTTTCGTTACTCATGATGGCGCTGAAACCGATTTAGATTTGGGACATTACGAACGTTTTACCGACACTTCTATGTCCCGTCTCAACAGCGTTACAACTGGTTCGATTTACCAATCGGTGATTAACCGAGAGCGGCGCGGCGACTATAACGGCGGTACCGTACAGGTAATTCCCCATATTACCAACGAAATTAAAGATCGCATTACTCGCGTTGCTCAAAATACTAATCCCGACGTAGTAATCACTGAAATTGGCGGAACGGTAGGCGATATTGAATCTCTACCATTTTTAGAAGCAATTCGTCAGTTTCGTAAAGAAGTAGGACGGCAAAACGTGCTGTATATGCACGTAACATTGATACCGTGGATTGCTTCTGCTGGAGAAATGAAAACCAAACCGACCCAGCATTCAGTTAAAGAATTAAGGTCTATTGGCATTCAACCAGATATACTGGTTTGTCGATGCGACCGTCAACTACCAGAAGGAATAAAAGAAAAACTTTCGGCATTTTGCGACGTGCCAGTTGAATGCGTAATTCCTTGTATCGACGCTAAAAGTATTTACGAAGTACCGTTGATTTTAGAGCAAGAAGGATTGGCTACTCAAACGCTTTCCTTGCTGCAAATGACAAAGCAGCCACCAGATTTACAGCAGTGGCAGACTTTAGTCAAACGGATGTACAATCCTCAGCATCGCATAGAAATAGCCATAGTAGGTAAATATGTCCAGTTAAGCGATGCTTATATTTCGGTAGTCGAAGCACTTCGTCACGCGGCGATCGCTACTCGCGGAGAACTACACATACGCTGGATAAATTCGGAAGAATTAGAAAGCGAACCACCAGAAATGCACCTCAAGGGAGTAGATGCGATCGTCGTACCTGGAGGTTTTGGTTCTCGTGGAGTGGATGGAAAAATAGCCGCGATCAAATACGCTCGCGAACGGCAAATACCATTCCTCGGTTTATGTTTGGGAATGCAATGCTGCGTGATTGAATGGGCAAGAAACGTCGCCAAACTCAAAAATGCTCACAGCGCCGAATTTGACGAAAACAGCGTTAATCCAGTTATTAACCTGCTGCCAGAACAACAGGATGTCGTTGATTTGGGTGGCACAATGCGCTTGGGTGTATATCCCTGCCATATTGTCCCCAATACTCTTGCCTTTAAGCTATACCGTGAAGATATTACCTACGAAAGACACCGCCATCGTTATGAATTCAATAACGCTTACCGGAAATTGTTCTTAGAATCTGGCTATTTAATTGGCGGAACTTCCCCCGACGGAAAATTAGTAGAAATGGTTGAACTACCCGAACATCCCTTCTTTATTGCTTGTCAATTTCATCCAGAATTCTTATCGCGTCCCAACGGATCGCATCCTCTATTTCAAGGTTTAGTAGAAGCAGCTATTACTTATTCGTGCGAACGTGATGGGTTAATAGCACCCGCCGCTCAAGTGTTGTGATTCCAGAGTATTTACTCACAACGGCAAGGCGGTGAAGGCTTTATACTCTGAAACAGGAGTGTTGCTAAAAATGTGTCGTCTAAATTCCAGGAAGGTAAAGAGGAGAAACTGTGGCGTATTGGGTAAAAATCTACTACGAAAAAAAAGAATATGTAGTTGATTTTGAGCGCGTCACAGCTTTCTGCTGCGAACCAAACGGTCGGGTGACATTTTGGCTGCCAAATAGTGCCATACCTATCGTGATTATCCCCCGCAACAACCAAGAAGACTACCAAAAAATCTTGGAATACATTCAAAGAGTCAACAATTCGGAACCAGAAGATACTTACTGGGTAAGAATCTTTTACGAAAGAAACGAATACGTCATCAACCTCAAATGTATTTCATCATTTTGTCATGAAAAAAACGGTAGGATAACCTTTTGGTTGCCCGACAGCAGCATACCTATAATTATCAACCCGGCAAGCAATCCCGAATCTTACGATAAAGTCCTAAATTACATTCATCAAACAACGGGATACACGTTGTCTGAGAGTTAGTTGTTAGTTGTTAGTTTTTTTCACTACTATCTACTATCCACTAACAAATTTTTCAATCGCCAACTTCGCAGCCCCCAACATCCCCGCATCGTTACCCAATTCCGCCGCGATTATTTGCAAATAATCGCGGGATGTGGGCATTACTCGCCGTTCAATTTCTGCTTTCATTGATGGTAGAAAAAACTCAAAACTCGCACTAATTCCGCCTCCAATTACAACCGCTTCAGGCGTTAGTACGTAAATTAAACTTGTGATTCCAGTTCCTAAGTCCCTACCATATTGTTGCCAAAACTTCAATGCCTCCTCATCCCCAGTTTTGGCTAAAGCTCCTAATTCCGCCGGTTCTTTACCAGTACGGCGACGAATTGCGATTACCGAAGTATGCTGTTCTAAAGAACCTTGATTGCCGCTTTTACATTGCGGGCCGTCGGGAATTAAACTAATTAAACCTAATTCTCCAGCCGATCCAAATCTTCCCGTAAACAACTTACCATCAATAAAAATTGCTCCACCAACACCAGTTCCTAAAGTTAATAAAATAAAATTTTGATAATAACGGCCAGCACCCAACCAAGCTTCTCCTAAACCGGCGCAGTTTGCATCATTTTCAATAATTGTGGGTTTACCGATTTTCGCTTCCAAAATATCTGCTAAAAAAACATTCCGCCATTGAGGAAGATTAATCGCAATTTTGGCAATGCGTCCTTTCTCATCCGCAGGCCCCGGAGTTCCAACACCGATCGCAACAGCATTTCCTTGTGGATCGACTTTAGCAACTGCATCAACAATAGCCGCCACTACCGCTTCCGGCGTTGCTGGTTGGGGAGTATGCACAGTTAACGAATTTAAACAAGAACCATCAGACGTAAATCGTCCTAATTTTATTGCCGTTCCTCCCAAATCAATACCAATTACTTGAGTTAGCACTTTTTTCAGTTAACAGTGAGCAGTGAGCAGTGAGCAGTAACCAGTTATCAGTAAGACTGAAATTTAATCCGCGATTATGGAGAAATTAACAAGTTTATTGGTTCATCAAGGTGGACTTTTTGCAACTGCAAATCGGCAACTTTAGTCGAATCAAAACTATGTTGTGCCTGTAAAACCGTTACGGGTGCCCCTTGTAAAATAGCACTCAGAGACACAAACAACATAAAACCACCAGCAGCAGCAGCAATCAACGAAATTTTATCTTTTACCATAATTTTTAATGTTGGGAGCAGAAAGCAGGGAGGGGGGAGAGGGGGAGAGGGGGAGAGGGGGAGATAAGGGGAAATATTTATTCTCAACTCCTAACTCCGCGCCTCCTAACTCTTCATCCTCAATCCAAAATCCTATTGTCGTTTCCTTAAACGCGGATTGACAAACTCATTCAACCCTTCACCAAGTAGTGATAACCCTACTACCATTGTTGTCATGGCTAATCCGGGGAAAAGTGTAGTCCACCAAATGCCTGTAGGTAAAGCAGCTAAAGCTTGTTTCAAATCGTGTCCCCATTCTGGTACTTCTTCGGGAAGCCCCAATCCTAAAAAGCCTAAACCACCTAATACTAAGATGGCATCGGCGGCGTTTAAGGTGAATAATACGGGTACGCTTTGAATTACGTTCAAAAATAAATATCGCGAAAGTACCTGCCAAGTATTAGCACCAATTGCTTGTGCTGCTTCTACAAAAACTTCTGTCTTAACACTTACTGTATGATTGCGAACAACTCGGTAATATTGCGGAACGTAGGCAATACTAATTGCCAGCGCCGCATTTATAATTCCACGCCCTACAACAAATGCCAGCGTCACCGAAAGCAGCAAACCGGGTAAGGTATAAATGCTATCCATAATAAACAGCAAAACCTTATCCAAGCGACCGCCAATATAGCCGCTCAACATACCCAAAGGCACGCCAACCAGCATACTTAATGCAGTAGCTAATAAAACCACCTGTAATGCAGCTTGAGCGCCAAAAACAGTACGAGAAAAGATATCATAGCCCAAACGACTCGTACCAAACCAGTATTTTAATGAAGGTGGTGTATGAATCGGATTATCGAGAAACTCGGTTGGATCTTGCAGCAAACCCAAAGCTTGAAGTAAGGGAGAAAATAATGCCAGAAAAACAAACACCAAAGTAATGGCTAACCCAACCAACATTAATTGTTGAGAAAGAGTAGGCTTTTTTTTGATGAAAGGCAAAAATCTCGGCAAGAAACCTTTAGCAACGGTCATAGGTTAATTTATAAGTTATGAGTAATGAGTTTTAGGTTATAAGAGTCACTTTGTCAACTCAAAACTCAAAAATTAATATTTTATATTACATACCTGCCGACCATTTTTACAGGTGAAATGGTTCCCGGCAAAGATATAAATACACAATTTGAAGGTGGGCATGGGGCATTAGAAGATAAATAAAATAGGGAGCAAGATGCTCCCACTCCAAATATTGTCTTAACTCCTAACTCCGAAATCCCAATCCAAATTTCCTAAAGAGTGCTTTCAAGCAATTCGCGATACTGACTCTTCTGCTTCACTCCTTTGAGTTCTTGCAATAATTCTTTATCTTTGAATATTTGTACTGTAGGTGTTCCGGTTACGTTTGCTTGTTGGGCAATTTCTCTATCTTTGTCAATGTCGATTTCTACGAAGTGAATTTTACCGTCAAATTCATCCACTACTTTATTTAATATCGGCTTGAGCGTATGGCAAGGGCCGCAACCGGGAGAAACGTACTTTACCATTAATGGGCGATCGCCATCGTGAAATATTTTTCTGAGAGCGTAACCACCTATATGACGGGTATTGTTAATATCAAAATCATCTTCGGTATCGGCAGCAGTTTTTTCTTCTTCTTGGGGTTTTAGTTCGTTGTTTTCCGGATTTTGACTAAATTCTTGCAGCAATCCTTGAGCGGATAACCAACGCTCGGCTAACATCGCTCCCATACAGCCAGAACCCGCTGCGGTGATGGCTTGACGAAATTCATGGTCTTGTACGTCACCAACGGCATATACACCTTCTATGCTGGTTTCTACTGAGTTGGTGGTAACAACGTAACCAACATCATCTAGTTCTAACTGTCCTTTAAATAATGATGTGTTGGGAGTATGTCCGATCGCGTAGAATAATCCTTTAGCTGCTAAATTACTTTCTTCGCCGGTTTCGTTATTACGGACTTTAATACCCTGCATATGATTTTCGTCACCGAATATATCTACAGCTTCGGTATTCCAATGCACTTTAATTTTGGGATTATTTAAAACCCGGTCTTGCATAGCTTTACTGGCTCGCATTGTATCGCTACGAACTAGTAAATTCACCGTATCGCCGTATTTAGTTAAATAAATAGCTTCTTCCGCAGCCGAATCACCAGCACCAATTACAGCTAATTCAGCACCGTGAAAAATCGGAGTAGCACCGTCACAAATCGCACAGGCTGAAATTCCACGACTCCAAAATGTATGCTCGCTGGGTAAACCCAAACGCTTCGCCGTAGCTCCGGTTGCAATTACAATAGTATTAGTTTTAACTTCCCGCTCGGAAGAACGCACGGTAAACGGACGCTGACTCAAATCGACCGAAATCACATCCTCAGTATACAGTTCAGCCCCCCAACGTTCTGCTTGTGCCTTCATCTTATCCATCAATTCCGGGCCAGTAACACCTGCGGGGAAACCGGGGAAATTCTCCACTTCAGTAGTTGTCATCAACTGTCCGCCGGGTAATCCTCCAGCTTCAAACCCTTCAAAAACAACGGGTTTGAGATTCGCACGCCCCGCATAAATAGCAGCAGTATAGCCAGCAGGGCCAGAACCGATAATTACTAAATTTTCTACAGTTGGATTTGTCATATTTGTCATAATATTTTTAAACAAACTCATAACCACTACGCTTAATTTAGCATAGTTTGTAGGTTGTTCGCAATTTTTGTACCCGCACAATAGAATTGTGGGGCTATACAAACAAAGCCCACCTGCGTGGGCTATCTATATCTTGTAGGGTGTGTTACAGCGCGAAACGATTGGATTTTTATAGATATGATTGATAATGCTGTAACGCACCATCGAATTTAGGGAGCCTAAAAAGTTAATTACCCGCTTGTTGTCAGCAAACGAGTTTATTGTTGAGTATTTTTTCTTACCGTTTCTATGTCTAGCTTTAAACGTTCGGCAACTTGCTCAACAGTTAACCCTAAATCTAATAAGATTGGAATCATCTCCAGTTTTTGATTAAGAATACCTTGCTCAATACCTTCTTCTTTGGCTTCCTGGTAAACTCTACTTTTTTTCAAAGAATCTAAATTCAACATTGCTTCAATTTCCTCCAAGCTCAAACTCGAAAATTTGTCAATTACCACCGCTTTAATAAATTCTAAAACTCTTTCCTCTAAAGTGGCATCGGTTAACTCTTGTTGAGCTTGACTGATTAACTGTCTGGCAAGCTCTCCGGTTTTTTCTTGGCTTTTATTCTCGACGATTAAACGCATTACTCCCACTGAGAGCGATGTTTCCTGAGTTTTCGCTAGTTCATCGAGATAAAAGCGACGTAGGTGTGGTAACAAGAAATTTAAGTATCTAGGGAAATTTCCTTCATTACTTTTTGCGTTGTAAATAACGATGGCATACCATTCTTCATTTGGCGGTTGATATTGAGTCAGATAAAGAATGATTTCGGCAGCAAGTTGATTGTAGAAATTATCATCTTTATAAGAATGAGCTTCTAAAAAATAAATTGGTTCCGATGGGTAATTTTCCGGAGTTAAAAGCAAGCCATCTAAACGAAAACCCCTCTGCTTAATTTCCGGTGCTAGAAACTTATAAATATTTGGATCTTTTTCTGGTTGCCCAATTAATTCAAAGAATAATTCGGGGATTTCTTTGAATATTTCATAGAAAAGTGCATGACTGCCGATGCACTTTTTGCTGTTTTTTATTATTGTAGGGTGTGTTACAGCGGGAAACGATTGGATTTTTATAGATATGCTTGATGCAGGCTGTAACGCACCATCGAATAAAGTTAAAAATTACCATAAATCCCTCTCCCCCAGCCCCTCTCCCAAGCTTGGGAGAGGGGTGTTTTAACCCGCTGCCACGGCGGGTTTTGTTTGTGTAGCTAAGCCAGTGCGTTGGGCGGGTTCCCCGACTTGAAGCAACTGGCGTGCGGTTTCAACCGCCGGGTAAAACGTAAAATTACCCTTCTCAAACCTGCCCTCTCACCCAAGCCCGAAAAGCGCGAGTTGTCGCCATCTCACCATTGATTCGAGTTTCTTGAATAAACCGAGGAATTTCCTTTACAGATACCTGAGCAAAAGTAGGGCTTTGTTCAACTTCTATATATTGCCCATCATTAAGTATATAAATTCGTAAAACGCTGCCGTTAAACCGCCAAAATTCGGGAATGCCAATTGCAGCGTAAATTTTAAACTTGTCTACTTTCGGTTTGGAATATTCTACTTCTAGTACCAAATCTGGCGGTGGATCGATGTTTAGGTCTATTTTTTCCTTATTTCTAACCCGGTATTCGTTTTGTATGTAATAGCTGCTATCTGGCTCTCCACCTCGTTCCAAGTCATCTCGCGTCAAAGTTAAAGAGCCAGAACGTTTGTACTCTTTATTGACTTCTTCACACAACGCAACAACAAAACCTTCGATAACGCGATTTGAGTTTTCGTGTGGCATATCTGGAGCCATGATTTCTAATACTCCATTTTCGTAGGCTAATCTGGTATTTCTTGAGCTTCCCATATCCGCCAGCATTGCTTTAAACGTTTGCCAGCTAATGTTCTCAAGTAAAGTTCTGGTTTCTGCTGGTGTTGATATTGCCACCATGTTGGAATACCTCGCTTAAATTGGTTGTTTCTTTGGGGCTTTGACTTTCTTAAGGATTACATAATTGCCGTGGGTGGATTGGAAGCAACTTTATAGACCAATACGGTTCAGTTAAGCTTGAAAATCAAAACTAGCATAGGTTGGGTTGAGGAACGAAGCCCAACATTATTAAGACTTTGTTGGGTTATGCCTTACGGCACGCTACGCTAACACTATCGTTCAACCCAACCTACAATTCTCCTCTAACTGAACCGTATTGCTTCATAGACATGAAAACAGCGTAATAAAACAAACACATTAGGGCTGTTATTGCTCATTGCCTGTTCCCTATTCCCCGTTCCTTGTTCTCTATATTCCTTAAAAGCCTTGTGAAACCTGCCACATAGAAGTTAACTAATAACTGTTTCCCAATTTTTCAAAAAAACTTTTTTCCAAAATGATAATTCCTTGAGTCGAAGTGGGTAAGTTACACCTAGAACTCGATAACCCATCCCCACTTAAAGGAAACACTAATGAAAACCGAACTTAAAGCAAAGTTTTTACAAAACATCCTCCGCAAGAAAAAAGAAAACGAAGGTTTTACCTTAATTGAATTGTTGGTTGTAATTATTATTATCGGTATTTTGTCTGCTATTGCTTTACCTTCTTTCTTAAACCAAGCAACTAAAGCTAGACAAAGTGAAGCTAAGAATTATGTTGGTTCTATGAACCGAGCGCAACAAGCATTTTACTTAGAGAATAATAATGCATTTACAACTTCTGTTGTAACATTAGCACTAGGCATTAAAACGACTACTGATAATTTTAAATACACCATAGACGCTGTAGCGACTACAGGTTCAGTTGTAACAAATAAAGGTAGTGCGCTTAAAAAAGCGTTAAAGTCATACGCTGGCGTTACCTATACTGCTAGCCAAACAGTGGACGGTGTTACTGACGCAATCACTCTTGCTGTTATGTGTGAAAGTGCGAAGCCAGCAACCACTGATATTGCTACTGGTATTGCAATCAGCAATGGTACTACTAATGGTGCTTGTCCTAATGATGTCAACGGTGAGATGAGAACAATTAAGTAATCCCTCTGCGAGTAGTTACATTAACGAAAATTACAATAAATTCAGATTCAATATTCGACTGGAGTGGGTAGTCAAAACTACTCACTCTCTTTAATTTAAATTGAGTGTGTGCAATGATTTCTAATTCCGCTTTGACTAAATCTACTGAAAATTTGCATCAGAAGGCATATCAATGTCTTATGCAAGGTGAGTATTATCAAGCAGCTAGTCTGTACGAATATGCAATAGAAGTACAACCAAATATCAAGTATAACTACTGGTATTTGGGGTTGACACTGCTTTTACAGGGCAAAGAAGTAGAAGCACAAACAACTTGGGCACTGGCAATAATGGAAGGAGAAGCAGAGCAAGTTGAATTGTGGAGTTGCGAACTAGTAAAGATTATAGAAGCTGAAGCACAAAGATGTTTGGCACAGGAGGATTATTCTACAACCTATTTATTACGGCAACATATACGCGAAATTCAACCATTAGATATTAATAATTTATTACACTTAATTCAAATTGCTATCAAGCAAGAAACATTTACTGGAGATGACTTAGCTGATTGGGAAATAATTGAACTTCTGAAGTCATATAGATCGGAAGAACTAAGTATCAACCTATTAATGGAAGTGCTAGAGCAAATTTTAAACTACGATCCGCTACATTCATTACCGTTAGAATTTGCTAAAGCTTGCTTACCCTATTTAGGTCATTTATATAAATTCTTTGCTATCGTACTGGTAGCTGCAATAGATACTTCCTACTCAGTGAAAAGACCATCGCAAGGAGTGAAATTAGCAGAGATATGTCTACAGATAGATGATGAAAATCTTGAGCTATTAAGACATTTAACTGCTTTTTATCAAAATTCTGGTAATTATGCCAAAGCAATAGAAACAGCGAACAAGTGTTACTTGTTATTAGAAAATAAAACCCTAGCAGATAGAGCTTATGGTAATCACTTGCTCTTAAAAACCTTTATCAATGCAGGTTCATACTGGGAAGAAGCGGAAGAAATTTTAAAACGTCAAGAAAATCTCTTACCTTCACTTATTGAGCAACAACCAATCTTGGATGATAGCGCGGAAATTTCACGAACGCTTCTTTCGACATTCTTTTTCCCGTATTTTCAAGATAATCCTCAAATATTTCGTAAAATACAAAATAAATTGGCGGCTTTGTGTCAGCGGAATTTACAAAATTATGCTGAGGAAGAAGCACAATGGTATCAGCAAAAGTGTAAGCGATCGCAGCATATTAATAAATCCACTAAACCCTTGAGAGTTGGCTACATCTCCCATTGCTTTAGACAACATTCAGTGGGTTGGTTAGCAAGATGGTTGTTTGAAAATCATAATCGTGAGAGCTTTCAATTCTATGGTTATTTTGTAGGTTCTCAAAACCAAGAAGATCCATTACAAGAATGGTATACCAGACAATTTGAAACCGCCCACAAAATAGGTACAGAAACCCGAGATATTACCGAACAAATTTATCAAGACGAAATTGATATCCTAATTGATTTAGATAGTCTCACCTTGGATATTACTTGTGAGGTAATGGCATTAAAACCGGCGAAAATTCAAGCTACTTGGCTAGGCTGGGATGCATCAGGAATTCCAGCAATTGATTACTTTATTGCTGACCCTTATGTATTACCACAGAATGCTGATGATTACTATTCAGAGAAAATTTGGCGTTTACCTCAAACTTATATTGCCGTAGATGGTTTTGAAGTAGGTGTACCTACTTTACGCCGCGAACATCTCAATATTCCCGATGATGCTATAGTTTATCTTACCGCCCAAAGCGGTTCTAAGCGACATCCCGATACAATACGGCTACAAATGAGAATTTTAAAGGCTGTACCAAATAGCTATTTATTAATTAAGGGATTAGCACAAGAAGAAACAATTCAAAGCTTTTTTAATCAAATTGCACTTGAGGAAGGAGTGGATACCAATCAACTACGATTTCTTCCTATGGTTCCTTCAGAAGCAATACATCGTGCAAATTTGGGAATAGCTGATGTTGTACTAGATACTTATCCTTATAACGGTGCAACTACAACTTTAGAAACTCTATGGATGGGAATTCCTTTAGTTACAAAAGTAGGCGAACAATTTGCGGCACGTAACAGCTACACTATGATGATGAATACTGGTGTGAAAGAGGGTATTTCTTGGAGTGAAGAAGAATATATCGAGTGGGGTATTTGTTTGGGTAAAGACGAAGCACTACGACAAAAAATTAGTTGGCAATTACAGCAATCTCGGAAATCTGCTCCTTTATGGAATGCGAAACAATTTACTCGCGAGATGGAGAAGGCTTATGAACAAATGTGGCAGATTTATATTAGCGGTAAATAGCCAAAATGCCTCAACTATGGAACAGTAATATAAATAAACATAAGTTGTCTCTACAAACATAAAAAATTAAGCCCACCGTTAAAGTAGGCTTAATTTTGTTTAGGTTATATTTGTATTTTACAGGTTTTTATTAATTAAGTTTCTCGTAGAACACGCTTATAAAATTCTTCAAGAGCTTCCACACAAGTTTGATCATCATAGAGATAAGAATGACGCTCTATCATCTTTTGAACAATACTACTTTTCCACTGTTGGTTCATTCCTAATTTGACAGCAATCTCAATATATTCGTCTTCAGTTTTAGCAATTGTTTCTGTAACTCCCAACATTTGCAAGATACCGTAAGAATGACGACCGCGCATAAATTCACCAGGACAGGTAACAATAGGTAAATTACAGGCAATTGCTTCTAATGTTGTATTGCCACCAGACCAGCTAAATGTATCTAAAAAGATATCTGAGAGCTGATTAAGATTGCAATAATCATTCCAACCGATTCGCGGAGATATAACACAATAATCTTCACTGTTCAAGTTCAACTTAGCAAAAGCATTTTGCAGACGTTTGCGGAATATATCAGTGATGTGAACGCTGTCATGAGATATAAAAACAAATTGCGCTTGAGGCACTCTCTGGGCAATTTCTGCAAAAATATAGTCATACTGCGGCAAATATTTAAACAAAGATTGACACGATAGATAAACTACGGATTCATCTTTTAATCCAAACTCGGAACGCGGTTTTTTCAGTTCGGGAATAACTGGTTTTGCGTAAGAAACTCCAATATTCGGTAAGCAAATTAATTTTTCAGAATAGTGTTCTTGGGCATTTTCTGGTTCCATTAATTCGCAAGAAAGAAAATAATCTACAGTGGGTATACCAGAAGTAATTGGATGTCCCCAACTGGTACACTGTACTGGAGCAAGTCGCAATCCTGCTATTTTGGTCATTTCTGGATACATACCGATATCTAATATTACTAGGATATCTAGCTTGTCAGAAATTATTTGTTTGCAAATGCCCTCAAAATCTTCTGGAATATGATGAAAATGATTGCTGTATAGGTGAAATTGTTGAGTGAGATAATCAATATTTCTATCTAACTGGTAGCAGTAAGTTTCAAACTCTTGATAATTATGATTTTTAATCCAGCCAAGCATTAATTTACCGACAGTATGCGCTCGCAGACAGTTAGAAACATAACCAACACGAATTTTTCTATTTTGAGTTGGAAATGTTGTAGATAGTGGCTTTACCCGTTCAGGATAATTAGCAGCCATTACCTGATGAACAAACTGACCGTACTCTTTTTGTAGTTCAATATCATTCTTACCTTGATATTGAAGATAAAAATTTGTGCGATAACCTACTCCTTCCAAAGCACTTTTCTGAGCTTCAGGAGTATCTAAAGATGTTTGCTGAGTTAATGCTTGTAAACTTTTTATAAACTGCTGTCTATAAAATTCAATTTCTTCTTCTTTTTCATAAACAATAGGCAGTAATCGCTGTTCTTCCAGCTTAAAAGATAAAACATTTGGTTTTAATTTGTATGCATACTGAACAACTGAAATAGCTTCTTTTATTCTTCCTTGGAATTGTAATGTACCTATGATATGAAAATACAATAAACTTGAATGAGGATGAATTTTTAATCCTTCTTGATAAATTTTTATAGCTTGGTCGCATTCATTTAAAGATTTATAGCATTCGGCAAAAGCAACATATAAAAATTCATCGCTAGTTTTATTCTCTAAAGACTTTTGATATTGTTCGATAGCTTCTTGATATTTTCCTTGCCTGTAAAAAGAATATCCATAATATTGTGCTGCTTCCGCATGATCGTTTTTAGCTTCAAATGCGACTCCTAAATTATAGAGAATATTTGGGTCGCGATGTTTTAATTGCAAAGCTTGTTCGTAAGCTGCTATTGCGTCATCTACTTTTTCCTGTTCTAATAACACATTTCCCAAGTTAAGGTAACTACCAAAATGCTTTGGTTTTGCTGCAATAGCTTTTCTATATATAGATTCAGCTTGTTGTAAATCTCCAATTTCTCCAAAAATATTGCCTAACTGGTTGTAGGCATCAATCCATTGAGAATCAAGTTGTATTGCTCGTTGATAAGCCTGAATTGCTTTATAAATAGCACCAAGTTTTTCTAGTACTAAACCTACAGTATAGTGTCCTAAAGCATTTGAAGAGTCAATTTCTAATGAATTCAAAATAGCTTCAAGTGCTTCTGAATAGCGTTTGGTTGTGTAGTATAGAGTACCAATATTTAACCAAGCATTTGCATGACTATTATCGAACTTTAATACTTCTTTAAATTTGTGTTCGGCAGCAGTTAACTGTTTATTATGATATAGACCCACTGCTTCTTTATGTAGCTTTTCTACTATTTCTATATCTGATATTTCGTTGCTTAATTGTTGGTAGTACATAATGTCAAAATATTAAATTTAGATAATACTTAGTTGATGAAAGCTGTTTAATTCGCTAATATTCAATTTTTCGGCTTTAACCGCTATAAGTTGTTCTTTATTTTCACATTCCAAAACAATCCTAGCTTTAACACGAGGTAACAAAGCTTCCCACTGCATTTCACCCAACTGCGACACCAGAGAAATTTCTAAACCTTCACTTATATCTAAATCTTGCATCAAAAGATTCATGCTTACAGCAGATAGCAACATTTCAGCATAATCACCATCACTGTTACTGACATCAATCAATAAAGTCATGTCTTGACTATCGGCATGAGCCGCTAAAGTGCCAATAACTTTTTCCAACTCACCTCCAAGAATTTCTTCTGGTTGCGTCCAATCGGGGAAAATAATTAAATTAATTTCTCTGAGATTTAAAACCGCAATTGTAGTGTTAATTAACACTGAAGTTACACTTTTTGCTGTTGATGACCAAGAAAACTTTTTCGCTTGTTCAATTCCTCTATTAATTAATAATTGACGAATACCAGGTTTTTGCACTTCACAAAGAGCATTTGCTAATCCTTCCGCATCACTATCATTAATATAAATTGCTGCATCTCCAGCCACTTCGGGAATCGAAGCATTAGCACAGGTAATTACCGGGCAACCACAAGCCATTGCTTCAAGGATAGGTAAACCAAAACCTTCATATTTAGAGGGATAAACCAGCGCGATCGCACCACTATAAGTTATTGCTAACTCTTCATCGCTGAGTTGCAACATATGTACCGTACTACCATACGTATAAGTTCTCCATTCAGGTGCTAAAACACCACCGCTTCCGGTACAAATAATATCAAATCCGTTCCGACTGGCGAGTTGAACAAATGCTTTAAAGAACAAAGCACTATTCTTATAACCACCTGAAGCACCAACTATAAGAAAATAAGGTTTTGTAATTCCGTATTTGGTTTTAAAAACATTAACTTCTTCTAGTTGCCCTGGATGAAAAGTATTATTAACTCCTAACGGAGCTACAGCAATAGAATCGGAATTGAGATCGGGGAAACACTTAACTAAATCTCGCGCTGTATTTTCAGAAACAGCAATGTATGCTGAAGCGTGCTGAATTCCATAATGTTTTTCTCGCCACATGGGATTATTTAAATCCCATCCCATTAGTTCTGGAATCATGTCATGTGCCATGAAAACAGAAGGCGTTGTAATCGGTGTTGTGTAGTAAGAAGAAATAAATAAATCGGCACCTTCTTCGTCACATACTTGCTGAAGCATTTCACGGTCGGTATCGGTATTGTTATAGTCATATTGGGGTATTTGACGATATCTAATACCAGCAATTTTAGGAGCAGTACCGGCTCTATCTAAAACAATAATATGTTTTGCAAAATCATTTGTAGACCATTCTTCTAATAGCGATTTCCAAACACGAGCAATTCCCGTTTCGTAGAGTTGGAAAAATACACCGTCAATTAATATTATCGGAACTGGTTTGTTAAAAATGGCAACTTTTTTATCTATTTCTTCCGGTTGTAAGAATCGCCAATTATCAGAATTATGTTCTGGTTGAGCAATGGGTACTATACCGTATGATTTAACTTTATCTACAGTTGTGTCATCGCCAACCCATGCAAAATAATCGCGCAATAAAACAGGAAATTTAGTTTGTTGCTGCAAATTAGTCCATTGAGAAACAGCACCTTTATAACCGTAATATTCTTCTTTAAATTTGAGTTGCTCTTTTGTAGTGTAAGCAAAATGCTGAAAAATTAAACCTCGTTCTTCTGTCTCAGAATGTGTAAATGGATTTATACTAGCCACATCAATCCATTGACCATTGGACAATTGTTTTTGTAATTTTGGAGGTTCATGAGCTACCCATACAGCCCCAGGTTTAAATCTCCAAGTTCTTAACCATTCTTGTTGAGGATTTTGAGCATAACAATTACGAGTACTAATTACCAAGTCTTCTCCAACAAAATACCAGCACCAATAAAAAGCAGCGGTTTTATGAGGATTGTCAACAAACATTTGTCTTGCACTGCATAACTGTTTAACAGTCCACAACTCATCAGCGTCTATTTGCCAAAGAAGACATTCTTCTTGAATGTTAAATAATGGTTCATTAACCATCTCGCGTTTTCCTTCCCAAAAAACACCTTCGGGCTTGCGATAAATTGTAATATTGTCAGGATAAAGTTGCGCTAGCTCGTCTATATATTCGCTAGTTCCATCAATACTACGTCCTAAAGAGTGAATTTCATCCGCAATACATCCACCTTGCGGAACACTCCAAGACGTATCATGTTTTAAGTCTGCTACACCTTCAACAATATGCCAATGCCAGTTAAAAGGTAGTTGTTGAAATACATTAATATGGTAACGAATAAATGGTTGACCATTTAGAACTATTGTGAAAAAATGAATTGGTAAATTTGATGAATCGGGTTTTCTGTTTATAAAGATTTTCTCAGAATCATCTATTCTCCTAAAAATAGAGAATCCATTACGAACTGAAGAGTTTTGTACTACTAATTCATAATTGATATCTGAAAGTAATTCACGATGATTTTTATAATTTTTAAAAGTATTTATATCATCCAAACAAATAAATTTTGCTCCATATACTTGATCTAATTCAGCAATACCTGTAAATTCGGAGCCATCAATTAAAACTAAATCAAATAACTCAATATTATTTTCTCGCTTGATTTTTTTTATCCCATCATTAGTTACACCAGAATTTATAATATACTCTATATCTTGCTCTAACCAGCCTAATACTTGTTCTAGAGGATATAATTTTAAATTACTTTGGGTGTTATTGTAAAAATCAATAACTTCTTTTTTGTTTGGAAATGCTTCTAAAGATATTGATGAAACATTATAGCATTTCACAAAATCATCGTTATTATATCTCTTTGCTAATTCTGCAAATCTAGTTTTTGAAACTTCCATGCAGAATAATTTTGGACTATGAGCATTTTCCCGAAGTCCCGTTACAAATGCTTCAGTACTTCCTCCTCCAGAAGATGAACCAATTTCTAATACATTTTTAATATTTTCTTTGCTTACTATTTGTTGAATAGCATAGTAGAAACTATCATTTTTTATTTCAGGTGGAATTACAAGATTAAGTTCTGAATTTTTAATTTTACTATTTAGCAGATTCTCTAGTAATCTTATTATAGAAGGTGATAATTCTTCATACTTCCATTCTTTCGTTTCTAATTTTTGTTTATCAGGTAAATAATAATGACGACCTCCATCACGCGGGTCTAAGCGAGAATATTTACGAACTTTTTGTTTGCGCTTTTCTTCATTGTTGATAAATAAATCTAAATGATAAATACCTAATTCAGGTAAGCATTTTCCTTGATCGTTTAAATTCTGAATACTTTCATGAATTTGCCCAGTATATAAAATATTACTATTGTATTTAAACAACCTTCTTTGTAAATCAGGATAATGTGGCTTACTGATAATATATTTATTTAAGCTTAAAGGAGCAATCCATTTCCTCGGTAGCCAAAAATTATCGACTGTTAGTTTGCTTTTTCCTGACTTAATATCTTGGATAAAATTTAGAGTTTGAGTACTAATAAATTCATCCGAATCAAGAACAAAAATCCATTCATTTTGAACGTACTTTAAATACACATTCCTTTGGTCAGAGTGATTTCCAGTCCATTTTGAATGTATTACTTGCGCTCCATAACTTAAAGCAATGTCACAAGTAGAGTCATTACTACCACCATCAACTATTATAAGCTGATCGTAAATATAGCCTAAAGATTCTAACGCAATTGCTAATGTTTTTTCTGCATTTTGTACCATCATACAGACTGAAATACTTGACATAATTGAGATTAATTCCTTTAATTTAATTCGCAAAGAACAATTTATATTTTGTGCAGGGTTTCAAGAATAAACAAAATTATTTAGTAGTTTCCTGATTTGTATTCTTTCCCAATTCCTTCTTCAAATTCTCCAAACCCAACTCATAATCCTTCCTTTCAGGATTCAGCTTCACCAACTTTTCCAAAGTTTCAATAGCACCTGGAATATCGTCCAACTGTAACCGCACTTGCAATAAACCGTCCAGCGCAACTTGATTATTTGGTTCTCGTTGTAACACCAACTCAAAACCTTTTTCCTGCTGTTTTAAAGTTGATTCCACAGATACAGCTTGCGGCGCACTATCTTCTCGAAAAACTTCTTGCATAGCAGGAATTGCTGCCATGACGGTAGAACCGAAAAAAGATATTATCGAGATTAAAATTACTAACTTTTGCCGCTTTTTAGCTTTCTCGCGGTTTTTAACTACGTATTCTTCCTTAGAACCATCCATGTTTTAGTAGTAGTTGTGGTAAATACTGAGTTTAATCAACTCTTTCAGTTCTCAGGATACCCAGCACCTTAGCAAAACTATCACTTCAGCTATATTTTTTTATTGCAATAACTTTAAATAGATAACTCACACAAAGGCTACTACCAATCTTTGTACCCCGCCTTATGTGGTTGACGACTACTCACTACTGGTACATTTAATTAAATCTGATGGGTTTGTATCGCAGCTCGCCAGGAAATGTAATTAAGAGTCGAATGGCACTAAGAAAAACTCAAAGCTTTACCCTGACTCGCTCCCAGGCTCCGCCTGGGAACGCACATCTGGAGGCAGAGCCTCCAGGAATGGGTTCCCTGCCCGGAGGCTGGGAAGCAGTCAGAGCAAGGGCTGCATCTTAACAAGCGTGCCATTCAATTAAGAGTCTAATAGCAAAAGTCCGATGAATCTTACATCTTGCACCATTTTCAACACCACGTTGGAATAAATTCCCAGGCTCAAAAACAAAGTCTGATAAATCAGACTGGGTATGACTTTTAGTGCGTTTTAACGTACTTTGTATATTAGCCTTGGAATTTATTCCGAGGCGGGAATTTGGGCTTAACAACAATGGTGCAAGATATTAGATTTATAGGACTTACGATATTGTTGTCACAATACCCGGTTGGTGCGTGACACAGACGGGCCTTGTTACTACGTTCAAATTAACTTTAAGTGTCACACACTCTACAAGAAAACAGGGCTTTGCATAAGTGCTGAAATAGAGAATTTACACCTGTATGTCCCATTAACGTTTGATCGGTTCGTAGTAGCGCTTTACAGGCTCCAGATTCCGGAATATGAGGCGCTGAAGCGCTACTACGAACCTTTAGAATTAAATCGGCAATACTTGTAGTATTTGTTCTAGCCCACGCCGGTGGGCTTCGCAATATTAGCCCCAGGCTTATAGCCTGCGGGCTTTCTGTTTTTAAATAAAAATCAAAACCACACTACACCAAATCTTCTCAAAAAGATTCGTAAAACTTACCCAAAGATAACAGAATATATTTCGTAAGGTAGACATATTTGCATACCTACTTTAAATCAAAACTGAAACGCGATCGCAATAGATGAAATTTAACTTCTTACTACAGGAAACATAACAGTGAGATTATTTATTGAATTCTAGAAATAGAACATAATTCCCCTTACAAAGGAGCGATGTAAAGATTTTTTTCCTAAATTCAACAAGTTTAATCAAATACAGTAATCTTACCCATCCTCGTTTAAATTTTTATCCAAACTAAAATAAGCCACGATTATCCTATGAATAAAAATTTGATAAATTAATCTGACTGATAAACTATTTATAATTCCATAATCTCGAACAAACATACATAATACCTTGAATCGACTTCTTGGCTTTGGCTACAACTCATCTTCTGTTACCTCTGAGACACTGCCAGGGCAAAGCAATTATTAAGAAAATATTAAAATAATCTTTAGATAGTATAAAAATCTGGATGTTTGCGATAATGTAAGTAACGATTAATAGAAAACAGCGAATATTTGTAGCTCGCTATTCTATATCACCATTGTGCAAAATCGTATAGCGAATTTCCGAATTTCCTGCTTTATATCGGAATTGTCATGATTTGTGCATATTGTGCTGAATTAAGCATTTGAAGATCGTAAATTTATCAGATTGCTCTAAAGCTACAAAGTTGCTGACAAATTAACTTGTTTGGTAAATAAGCAATTGTAAATTTTGCTGAGTTCCAAAGTTTATTAGTGGTGATTACCGAACAAAACCGAAATTAACAGTAACCATGTAGAATTAGTTATGCTATATTCAAGAATAGTGAGACTTGCTTTGCGTGCATTACCGAACTCTACGCAGAGACTATTAATTGCAAAACGGAAAGCATTTTTGCGCCCAGCATTTACCCAAATTTTTATTAGATTTTAATTGAGGTTATGACTCAACAAGTAATTCACCCAATGGTGAAATTGCAACGCAATGTTCAATCGCTCGTAAATTCTCAGATCATTAAGCCTACTGATAGCATCTGGAAAATTGCTTTACTTTATGGCGACGAATGGCAGCACTGGAAACGCGAACTGGTTGATTTCGGATTTACTATGCAAGACCCCGTTAAGGAGTTACTTGCAGTAGAGGGATGGGATGAAGAATAATTGAATTTCACGCTAATTTTATCAGGATGTATGTGTAGTAAACGGTAAATCAAATATCCCCTCCGGGAGACGCGATCGCCTATGTCCTAAGTTTCTTCGGGACGACCTTCGGTACGGACACGCTTTGCTAACAGAGACGCTCCGAAGACCGCTTAACACCGCACGCTCAACGGCATCTAATGGTGGACGCGCGTATCGCCCTCCGGGCGACGCAAGCAATAGCTTACTGACTCGTTAGAGTAAGGCTAACGTGGCTGGATAATTAAAATCTGCTTGCTTAAGCAGGTTCTAAATCTGTATTCGCGCAAGTGTACTTTGCCCCTGTCGCAGCGTACATTTGGCAGGTCAAAATTAATTCTCGCTTCATCCTACCTTTTTTAATTAACCAACGTCATACGCTCAGCAGGCAGGCTGCTAACGAGAAAGCAACTTCTTTCGCGGTTTGATATCTATCTCGTGGTAAAGGTTCTGTAACTTTGTCTATCAGTTCTTTTAACTTAGGGGTAATAGTAGGAACCTTCGCGACATCAAACCGAAAGCTTCGTCCTTGTTGACGATAAAACTTAAATGGGTTTTCACCTGTTAGTAGAAAGATTAAAGTTGGCCCAATAGCGTATAAGTCTGACTGAGTTAATGGCTGTCCTCGTTCTTGTTCGGGGGCACAATATCCTTCTGCACCGATACGAGTCCCTGGTGCAGTACCAATTTCTTTGACAGCCCCGAAATCCAGTACAACTATACGATTATTGGAATTTCGCACCATCAGATTAGCCGGTTTGATATCGCGATGAATCAACGGTGGATTTTGACCATGCAGATAATCAAGAATCTCACAGGTTTGCATCATCCATTCTATGGCTTGATTTACTGCTATAGGTCCTTTGCGATAAACAAGTTTTTCTAAATCTTGGCCGTGGATTAATTCCATTGCCAAATATTTTTTCTTGTCTTCTATGAAAAAGTCGTAATACTTGGGGATTCCAGGATGATTGAGTAATCCTAAAGTATGCGCTTCTCGTTGAAACAATTCTCGTGCTTTAGCGATTTTTGCCATATCGGCATTCATTTGTTTAAGCACTAATAGCTTCGGATGGCTAGTAGTTACGCCCCCCGAATCCCAAGCTAAATAGGTAGTGCCCATGCCTCCCTGCCCTAACGTTTTCAACACCTGATAATGGCGAATTGTCAACTGTATCGAGAGGGGTTTACCGCAATAAATGCAAAACAAGTTATCGGGTGAATTCCCTTCATGGGTGCAACTTTCCGATGCAGCCACAGAAATTTTTGCAGATGTTAGCTGAGTCGGATGCAGTTCGAGTTTTAAAAATTCTAGTTGCAAAATCGGGCCACCGCGAGCCAATTGCAGAAAACAATTACCAGGTAACGCAGCCTGAGTTACTAAAACCCCATCCATAAAAGTACCGTTAGTACCTTTACTAACAATTTCCCAGGAATCAACCTTTTTCTTAGAATTTGTTTTTCTCAGTTCTAAATGATATCGGGAAACTAAATTACTATCCAAAACAATATCATTATCTGCTGCTCGCCCCACTCGAATCACCGAGGATTCATCAAAGCGCCAATTTTCTAACGGTGTTTTGTTTTGCGCTTCTAGTAGGGTTAGAGTAATCACTATACTTAGGAACTATAAATAATGAAGGATAAAATCATCAAGTATGAGAGCGGTTTTTAAATCCATATTCCCCGCATACTGATCTTAATATTCGGCTAATTAACTGTTTATTTACTCATAGGACTTAATAGCGCCCCCCTTGTCAAGGGGGGTTGGGGGGATCTTAATGTCTAGAACACCATACTTTCCATTATTGCTGCGTAAGTCCTGTTATTTTAATATTCGGCTAATTAACTGTTTATTTACTGGCTGAAAAATCAGCTTTAACGTAATTTAAGAATAATTATCTAAAAATCTGCTGATTAATGTGTCTATCGAAACATTCAAATTTGATTGTAACAATATTTATGCTCGATTATCCGGAAAGATATTTTTTATCGCAACGTACATATTTGTTGGAAGGGAACGGGCAATAGGGAACGGGGAACAGTAAATATTAGTAAAAATGGTCAAGTTTTCAAGCTTTTGACTGGAAAATAACATTAAGCTTAATAAAAGATTAATTTTTCTCCTATTCCCCACTCCCTTTTAACGTTTGACTTTCTAAATTTGGACGTACCTTTGCTCGCAAAAGTACGGTGGTAATATTGTCATGACCGTTATACTTGTTTGCTAGATCGATTAAATCTCTTACACCTTTTTCTAAGTTAGCTTCCGAGCTAATTAAATTGAGTAAATTACTCCGCCAGTGTTTTTCTAATAAATCATTATCCGATAAACCATCAGAAGTTAGAACAAACAGCGCATCTTCACTAATTTCTAAGAACTGTACCTCTGGAGTGATAAAGTTATTATCTCTAGGCCCCAAAGCTTGCGTTAGCTGATAAGCATCTGGGCGAGAATAAGCTACGCTCGGCTCAACTCCACGAGAAATTTCCCTTTGCCCTACTTCATGATCTACAGTAATTTGTTCCAAACCTCTTTTACGAGTAACTCGATAAAGACGGCTATCACCCACATGAGCCACCGCTACGCGAGTATCCTGGATCAAAACTACCACTAAAGTAGTACCCATACGACCTACACCAGAACGAGCATCCTGCTGATTGATATCGTGAATAGCTTTATTTGCTTGAAAAACCCCTTCACGAATAACTGCTTCATTCGGAAGCCCGTCAGATTTCCAATTTTCTTTAAAATACTGCCGTAAAGTACTTACCGCCAACTCGCTAGCTATTTCACCACCTGCGTGCCCACCCATTCCATCGCAAAGAATATACAAACCCTTTGCTCCTGCAACTTTACTTTTAGGCAATTCGACTTTATTAACTTTTGTTTCGATGCCAAAATAGTCTTCATTGCGATCGCGTTGTTTGCCGACATCAGTAAGCCCAGCATTTTCTAAGCTAGCTAGCTGCATTGGTAAGACTACCGTAGGTGTGTCGTCAATTTTTGTTGGACTTTGCTCCAATTGATCTAACTGCAAAACTGTAGCACTTGAAACTTCCGCCTTAGAAGCAACAATTAAGTTATCTGTTGAATTATCTGTGAAAATATCTTGCGGACTATCTTCATTTTGATTCGACTCACCTTGCAACTCCTTAGAAATTAACTGCAATCGCGATCGCAATTCTTCAGATGTTGCAATTTTACCGCTATCTAAATTCTCCAAAAGTTCTAATAATAAACCAAATTGAGTCCGTTGAGATTTTCTAAATAATGCCTGCCAAGTTTTCCCTAAAGCTTTAACTGTTTGTGTATCTTCTTCAGAGTCAACAACTGATTTTTTACGTATATCTGGGTACAAGCGTTGTAAAGCCAGAGACTGATCTTCGTCAATTCGTAAATTATTTAATTCTAAAAGACTTTGACGGCAATTGAAGGGTTCTAACACATCCCACAACTGAGTCATTTGAGAAAAATAATGTATAATTTGCAACGATGTAGTTGCATCATTCTGCCATAGTTCTAATAAATAAAACCAATCCGAACGGTCTTCAATTAGAATGACCTGCATATTCGAGCTTTGCCATGCATCATGAATAGCAGGAATCCCTAAATTACAGTGTGGTTGTAAAGCGATATAAGTTTTAGCGAGACTAGGAATCTTATCTTCACCTGCCGAGTTACTTGTAGATTGCTTTAATTGAGGATTTGCCAACATCGCATCTATTAGCGACACTTGATAAGGCTGGCAATCGAGAACTTTTACGCAGGCTTCAGCTTTAACGGTATTTTCAAAAAAAGTTGGTAGCGATTCGAGCATTTTATACCGCCCTTCAGAATCTAAATAACAACCTGCTTCAAATAAATTAGGAGTTTCTTGAGAAAGATTAGTAGTATTATCTTTATTGTTTTGCTGTAATTTATCTGGCTTATCGACTTTCTCTTCTTCATTTTCTGTTTCAACAGCCGAATCACCTTCTTTAATGGCGATCGCCAGCCAAATTTCGTCACAAGCTGTATCACAGCTATGACATTTTACTGCATCTAGAGGAATATAGGCTCCGCACTGCTGACATTCCTTTTCAGTTAAGGAAGCCCCGCAGTGTTGGCAAAACTTGTTGCTGTTAGGGTTTTCAAAATTGCACTGAGGGCAAATCAGCATTGTATCCGCGTCCTTAATTCCCGCTAAGAAGGTGCTAGCCATTAAAATTAGTTATTACTGGTAGTTTAGCCTCTGCTTGCTGCATAGCAATAAAATATTTATGCTTTTTCTAGAAAATAGATATGACTATTTTAATTGTGACGTATATTATCTCTAACTGTGACGTACCCACACCCATCTGAGTACAGAGCCGGGTGCAGGCTTCTCAGGGACTCGTCATTGACGACATAAACTGAGCTTTCAAGGCGTGCGTCCCACGCGCTTTGATGTTTATTGCTGCGTTCAAATCTCTACATAAACTAGTATGACACACCGGACAATTATGTATTCTTTGCGACAGCGATTTTTTTACTTTATGACCACAGCTAGAACATTCTTGACTTGTGCTGTTTGGATTTACAGCTATTACTCGAAGTCCAGCATTTTCGGCTTTGAATTCGAGAATATTTCTAAACTGACTCCAACCAGCATCATGAATCGACTTTGCCAAACGTGTTCTAGCGAGTCCTTTTATATTCAACTTCTCTACAGCAATTACATCATATTTAGATAGTAAAATTTTAGCTGTTTTGAAGTGAAAATCTTTTCTAGCATCGGCTACTTTTTTATGCTTAATACCTACTTTTTGAATTGCCTTTTTTCGTCGATTAGAACCCTTTTTTCTACGTGATACTTTACGTTGCGCTGATTTTAATTTACGTTCAGCTTTTCGTAAATGTTTTGGTGCAGCAATACGGGTATTATCAGAAGCTACGTAAAAAGCAATCAAACCTACATCAATGCCAACAATATTATCAGCATTGAAGTCTGGTTTTATAGTGGGGACTGTCTTATCATCAAGGCTCAAAGTTACGTAATACCCGTTCGCTTTCTTGGTAACTGAGACCGTTTTTATAACAAACCCGTCTGGAATAGGGCGATGAACAATTACTTTTACATCACCAATTTTCGACAACGTAATTTTATTTCCTACAAAATGATGTTGTTTGAATTGAGGATAAGTAAAAGTTTTATATTGCCCTACTCCCTTAAATCTAGGTCTTCCAGCTTTTTTACCGTTACTATCGCCAGCTAACCATTTATCAAAAGCAATCTCGACTCTTTTTGGTACTTCTTGTAACACTTGAGAGTGAATATTTTTATACCAAGGACGGTCAATTTTTAATTGCTTTAATGATGCTTGTTGACTAAAACGATTTGGCTTTTCTGATAATTCTGGTAAGTGGCAAATAAGTAAGCATCTATCAATAGAACAACGGTTACGTTCATACCAATTAAACCGTTGAGCAAGTTGATAATTATATTGACAACGCAACATATCTAGAGTGTTGTCTATAATCTCTCGTTGTTCTTTATTCGGTTTTAATCGATATTGGTAAGAAGTTCTCATTGATAAAACCTTGTATTCAATCTATTGATACGTTAACATAAATGTACAGTCATAGACTAGTCATTATGGAAAAAAATAAAAGATTTAGTATCCGTTTGAGTCTACGAAGGTTAACCAAATTAAGAGAGTATTCAATCGCAGTGGATAAATCAATGACATCGCTTGTAGAAGATTGGATAGACTCGCTGGACTCCAAACCCGGTTCGTAATTCATCCCTACACCTCCTATGCTAGGTAGGTGTGGGACTTCTTACGATTGAAAGTTAAAACGCTGAAACACCTATTTGACAAAGACTCTCAGCAAAATCATTGCAACAATAATTAATCCAGTTTTCTTTCTCTGTTCCCAACTCCCAACTCCCAACTCCCTACTCCCTTTCAACAGGTAATTCAACAGAAAAACAAGTACGATTACAACCGCTTTCAACCTGAATTACCCCTCCCAAATGGTTCGTAAGCTTTTGCACCAATGCTAAACCCAAGCCCGTACCACCTTGTTTCCAAGGATCGTTGCTGGGAATCCGATAAAACTTATCAAAAATACGCGGTAATTCAGCACAAGGAATTTCCACTCCAGTATTTATTACTTGAAGCTGAATATTATCGGATTTCATTTTAACCTCAACAATTATTTGCTCATCAAGCGGACTAAATTTACAAGCATTAGTCAGCAACTCTACCAAAATTCGTTCTAAACTAAATGGATCGCAAACCATAGCCGGTAAATTCGGCTCTATCGCTAAAATTAACTTTTGCTTGCAGCAGTTACGGTTGCGTGCATTGAATAACTCAACTACTCGCTTCAACCAATGGTTAACCTCAATTTTTTCTAAAACTAATGGTTTTGTACTAGTATCAAGTCGCTGTAAATCGAGAAAATTATTAATCAAGCTAATTTCTCGTTCGCACTCATTATTTAAGATTTGGAAGTAACGAGATATCTTAGATTTTTTTGTAGAATTATTTATTGGTTCATATGTCTTTAAAGCTTGGCGATCGTTTTCGAGCTTTATTTCCAACATTTGAATTGCCATTTTCATATTAGTTAATGGCGTGCGTAACTCGTGAGATACCGTACTTAAAAATTCATCTTTAAGATGGTTGAGAGATTCCACCTCTTCTAATTGAGCTTTTGCTGCTTTTTTACTCTCCTTGACTGCAATTTCCGCTTTTTTACACTCAGTAATATCAATGCAGCAGCCAATATAACCATCAAAATTACCATTGGCTGCAAATCGAGGAACGCCGGTTTCGGAAATCCAACGATAATTACCTTCGGCATTTTTTAAACGGTATTGAATTTGAAATTTTTCTTTTACTTTAAGTGCTTGATAATAGGTTTCTAAATATAAGTTTTTATCTTCATTATGTAAATTATCTAACCATTCCCAGCCTAATTCTTGCTCAATTTTACGTCCGGTAAGCTTTAACCAAGAACAGTTGAAAAAGTTATGCAGTCCCTTCTCATCAGTCATCCACAGCATAACTGGAGCGCTATCGGCTAATTGACGGAAACTTTGTTCGCTTTGTTTTGAAGTTTGAGAAAGTTTGTAAGCAGTAATATCTTCACAAACCATCGAAATTGTGAGATTTTGCTCTGCATCAATTAATGTTCGCGCTTTGACTTTTACCCAAACAATTTTACTATCGGGACAATTTAGATGAAATTCCCAATTTTCAACTTCTCCTGATGAGCTTTTTAATAATCCTGCTATTAGATTAAATAGTCTTTCCCGTTCAAAAGAAGCAAATAAAATAAAAATAGATTTTTCAGTCAAATCGCAAGGCGCATAACCCAGACAGTTTGCACCGAATTGATTAACAGACAAAATTTTTCCAGTAGTATCTAAACTAAAAAAGATGCCAGGAATTTGGTCATATAAAGTACGATACCAATTTAATTCTGCTTGAGTACGACGTAGCGTTTCTGCCGTATAATTTTCTAAGTTTGATGTTGTTTCAGGCACAAGTTCCAAGCTTGCAGATTTTGCAGATACAAGATTTTGTTTTCGGCGAGTTTCATACCAGTTAAACGACCGTTCTAAGCTCATAACAATAATGCACCCTAATGTTAATAATAAGTTGATTAATAAAAAAAGATTATTTTGCAGCTTTTCGTAGCATTTTGAGCGAAGATATTTCGTTAATAATTATGTAATATAAATAACATAGTAAGTGATTTTTTATTGTGAGATATCTAATACCTTAATCCGCTTAATTATATTTTTTTAGTAATTAACTTACTTATTACGAATTTTAATCAAATATTGACTTTAGGGGGTGATGGTTGTTATACCCTTTTCAGTAGTCAGCGAATCACTTGAGAAAAACTAGTTTTTGTAACAATTTCACTTCTTCAGGAGTTAAATCGCGCCATTCTCCAACTTGCAAAGTATCTAATTTAAGGTGAGCTATCTGAATTCGCACCAATCGTAAAGTAGGAAATCCCACAGATGCAGTCATGCGGCGAACTTGGCGGTTTTTCCCTTCAGTCAAAGTAATTTCCAGCCATGAGGTAGGTACATTTTTACGGAATCTGATCGGCGGAATACGTTCGGGTAAAAGTGGTTCTTGCGACAGTAATTTTACCTTTGCCGGTTGGGTACGGTAATTTTTAATTACTACACCTTGCTCTAATTTATCCAAAGCATCCATATTCGGAACTCGTTCCACCTGTACCCAATAAGTACGGTGATGCCCAAAGCGAGGATGACAAAGTTTATGCTGTAATTGTCCGTGGTTTGTTAACAGTAATAACCCTTCACTATCAGAATCTAAACGTCCCACAGGATACACATCGGGAACAGAAATATAGTCTTGAAGAGTACTTTGATTTGGTGTGTCTTTAGAAAACTGACTAAGCACACCATAAGGCTTGTAAAAAACAATGTAGCGATGTTTGGGCATGGAAAAAGGTTACAGGTCAAAGGTTAAAGATAATGTAATTTAGCCAAAGAATTCAAATTTTTAACTCCTAACTCTCAACTCGTCATTTTCAATCCAAAACAAAAGCATCAGTTGTTAAAATCTAAAATCCCATGCTCGATTCCCATCAAATAACTGAGAAATGTTAACGTATTTCTTTTGTCAGCAAAAAAAATGATAGTATTTTTTTCAATGCTAGGGGTGCCTGTTTTTAACAGGCTGAGATTACACCCTTTGCACCTGAGTCCGGATAATACCGGCGGAGGGAAGCTGTTTATTGAGGAAACCGAATATGCGTACACAATGGGTTGCTAAGCGGCGCGGACAAGATAATGTTTCTCAAATGCATTATGCTCGTCAAGGTGTTATTACTGAAGAAATGCACCATGTCGCCACACGGGAAAATCTGCCCGTAGAACTCATTCGCGACGAAGTGGCGCGGGGAAGAATGATTATCCCAGCAAATATTAATCATACCAACTTGGAACCAATGGCTATTGGGATTGCTTCCAAATGTAAGGTAAACGCTAATATTGGCGCTTCTCCTAACTCCAGCGATCTAAATGAAGAAGTAGATAAGCTGAAATTAGCGGTTAAGTATGGTGCTGATACCGTAATGGATTTATCTACAGGTGGCGGAAATTTAGATACAATTCGTACCGCCATTATCAACGCTTCACCCGTTCCCATCGGCACAGTACCAATTTATCAAGCTTTGGAAAGTGTCCACGGCAATATTGAAAATCTAACTGCTAATGATTTTCTCCACATTATTGAGAAGCACGCTCAACAAGGTGTGGACTACATGACTATCCATGCCGGAATTTTAATTGAGCATTTACCTTTGGTAAGAAACCGAATCACGGGTATTGTATCTCGTGGTGGCGGTATTATTGCTCGTTGGATGCTGCATCATCACAAGCAAAATCCGCTTTATACTCACTTTGAAGATATTATCGAGATTTTCAAAAAATACGATGTTTCTTTCAGCTTGGGCGATTCTTTGCGTCCCGGTTGTACCCACGATGCTTCCGATGAAGCTCAATTAGCCGAACTTAAAACCCTCGGACAATTAACTCGTAAAGCTTGGGAACATGACGTACAGGTAATGGTAGAAGGTCCCGGACACGTACCGATGGATCAAATCGAGTTCAACGTTAGAAAGCAAATGGAAGAATGTTCCGAAGCTCCTTTCTACGTTCTCGGACCTTTAGTTACCGACATTGCACCCGGTTACGACCACATTACCTCAGCGATTGGCGCAGCGATGGCTGGCTGGTACGGAACTGCAATGCTCTGCTACGTAACACCAAAAGAACATTTGGGTTTACCAAACGCCGAAGATGTACGTAATGGTTTAATTGCCTATAAAATCGCAGCCCACGCGGCAGATATCGCCAGACATCGCCCCGGTGCAAGAGATAGAGACGATCAACTTTCTGAAGCTCGTTATAACTTCGACTGGAACCGTCAGTTTGAATTGTCGCTCGATCCCGAAAGAGCTAAAGAATATCACGACGAAACCTTACCAGCCGATATTTATAAAACCGCTGAATTCTGCTCGATGTGCGGTCCTAAATTCTGCCCCATGCAAACCAAAGTTGATGCTGACGCATTAACCGAATTAGAAAAATTCTTGGCCAAAACTGACAAGCAAGCTGTAACGCAAAGTTAAAAGTTTGTCCCGATAATGTAGAGACGTAGCACTGCTACGTCTCATTAATGTTTGTTCGTAGTAAGAGATTCATCGCTATCTTACAAACAAATTAATTAGAAATCTGCTTATATCGCTCCTGAATGTCGGTGATTGAAAACACAGCCTGAAACTGTAAATCTACCGACTTATAATATTCTTCTCCGCCTTGCTTTCTATCTATCAGTGAAATTACTCTATCGACTGTATAACCAGCATCTGTAAGTCTGGTAACAGCTTTCATTGCCGATCGCCCGGTTGTAACAACATCTTCTAGAACTACAACTTGAGCTGCTTCCGGTAAATTCGGGCCTTCTACATAAGCTTTCGTTCCATGACCTTTGGCTTCCTTACGTACAATCAAAGCCGGTATGGGTCTATTTTCCAATGCAGAAATGATGCTCACAGCACTAACGATGGGGTCAGCCCCCAAAGTTAAACCCGCTACAGCTTGAGTATCTGAGGGCAGCATATTAAAGAGAAGACGACCGATTGCCAAAGCGCCTTGAGGATGAAGCGTTACCTCTTTACCATTAATGTAATAACTGCTACGCGCTCCAGAAGAAAGAACAAAATCCCCTTCTTGATAAGCAAGTTGACAAAATAAATCTAACAATCCTTGACGAATAACCTCTAAATCGGTATTAGTAGCCCATGAATCTTTTTGGGTGGAATTTTCAGCGTAATAAACCATTACAAATCAATAAATTTTATGTTACACCGGATTAGTCGAACTTATGCGAGTTCTGAAATTAAGAATAAGTCAAAATTCGCACAAAAATACAGGAGTTGTTAATATGCCCTTAAACTTAAAAGCCCTAAGTGGTTTACTGGTGCTTGCTGCTACCATTAGTTTTCCAAATATTGCAGTAGCACAGACAGAAACATCAAGTTATCAAACGCCAAATGAAGTATTTGAAAAAGCTTTTTACGAAAACTATCCTGACTTTTACAACAACGATGGTTTATTTCGGGAAATAGATTGGATACTTGGTGGAGCGGGTTCTTTATTCAAAAATTCTTTTCCAGAAAATGAAATTGAACGAGATGCTAAGTTAGTAAACATTCTTTATCAAGATATGCTCGAACAGCAAACTACCAACGATCCATATATTCGGACTCCAGATTTACCAAATCCTTATAGCACCTCGTTACTGGCTTCTCCCCGCTTAAGGGCAACTCAGTTACAAGTTGGAACTGAATTCCGGTTTGATAACTTACCACAGAACTTACCACAAAGATACTGAATTTCCCTTTGAGAGCTTACCACCTGGCGAAAGATAGAGCGTTATACTCATAGTAAATTATTAGTCATTAGTTCTTAATCAAAAGCTCTAATGACTCAATTGTATTATTAAATTAAATTATTAAAATCCAGGGTGCAGGAGTTGAACCTGCCTAACACGAATTATGAGTTCGTTGCCTCAACCGATCGGCCAACCCTGGCTGATTAGTAATTATATCGCAAGTTTACTTTTTTGTGTAAGCTCGCTAATTAATTGCCAGATATTATGTTACATCATTTGACAACAAAATAGTGCAAACTAATAAATATTCAAGTTCTACATGAATATTGAGGAACTATAAACTTCCATAGCTTTCGTTTATCTTTACGCCCCTCCAGCTATATTTATTCAGCGATGAAACTAAATTCCACTGTACTTCTGACATTAATTTTGCTAACCCTGATGTTAGGGGCTGGTTCCGTAAGCGCCTTTTGGGGGTTTACTTTAGGAAGTGCGGCTCTTAAAGGTGTCACAGCACCAGATGCTCGTCCTACTACCAAGTTTGCCAGGAAAGGGACAAGTGGTGGTCAAGACAAAGAAGGAGTAACCTTTGTCAAAGAATCAGAAATCCTTAAAATTGTTAAAGCACGAATTGAAGGTAAAACTAAGGCGGCTAAATCTAAAAAGGTCGATGACTTAGAAGAAGGTAAAAAAGACACTAAACGCAAACGAGAGCAGAAGCCACCCGAAGCCGAAGAGAAACCTCAAGCAGGATTTCCCGTTCAAGCCGAAAGCGAAGGTGTAACACTTTCAGTGCAGTCAGCCCGGTATTCAGGAGGTGCTTTATTGCTGAAAGTAAAAATGGATAATAAAAGTGATGAATCAGTACGCTTCCTTTACAGTTTCCTAGATGTTACGGATGATAAAGGAAGAACTTTAAGTGCTTCGACAGAAGGTTTACCGTCGGAATTAGCTTCCAATGGCTCAACATCTTTCGGTACCATCAGTATTCCCACAGCTTTACTTGATGATGTCAAACGGATTTCCTTAGCCCTTACAGATTACCCGGCACAGAAATTACGCTTGGAAGTATCAAATATTCCTGTAGAAAAGTAGTCAAGGGGAATATTAAATGTGAGATTATGAATTTTAGATTAATGATTTTAATTAAAATTAAATTCAAGATAAATCTCTTAAATCTAAAATTTCAGTATCAAGGAATTAGCTGGCATCTGTGTTTTACATGAGAATAGGCGGTGGATGGTTTTCATAATCTAAATTGGACGGAAGTAGGGCTGAGATTCTTATCAGTCTTACTTCTTATTGCCATCAATGCCTTTTTTGTCACCGCAGAATTTTCAATGGTGACAGTACGGCGATCGCGCATTCATCAGTTGGTTCAAGCTGGGGATATTCAGGCGATCGCCGTGGAAGTACTGCAACGTAGCATTGATAGACTGCTATCCACAACCCAGTTGGGCATTACTCTTTCAAGTTTGGCGCTGGGATGGATTGGGGAAAGTACAATTGTTGAACTGATTAATGTATGGTTGAAATCTTTACCCGTACCGGGGGGGTTAAATCTTTTTATCGCTCATTCTCTATCAGTTCCCATAACCTTTTTTTTAATAGCTTATTTACAAATAGTGATAGGAGAATTATGTCCTAAATCCGTAGCAATGCTTTATTCGGAAGAGTTAGCAAGATTTTTGGGACCTTCTGTTACAGCTATTGTCAGATTTTTTAGCCCGTTTATCTGGATTCTTAATCAATCAACTCGTTTCTTATTGCGGCTATTCGGTATTGAATACACTGGTAAAAGCTGGAGGCCACCAGTGACTCCAGAAGAATTGTTGTTAATTATTTCTACAGAAAGAGAATCCACTGGGTTAAGAGCAAGAGAGCGAGAACTATTAAAAAATATTTTTGAGTTTGGGGAAGTGACGGTTCAAGCTGTAATGGTTCCTCGCAGCACCATAGTAGCCCTATCTAAAAACACAACTTTACAAATTTTCCTGGAAGAAATGGCAAATGCCGGTCATTCTTGCTACCCAATATTTGGGGAATCTTTGGATGATATTCGCGGTGTTGTCTACTTCAAAGATTTGACGCAGCCTTTAGCATTAGGGCAACTGACCTTAGATACACCAATTCATTCCTATATGCGTCCTGCAAGGTTTGTACCCGAACATACACCCCTAAATGAACTATTGCCCATGATGCAGCAAGAAAAGCTCGCTATGGTCGTAATCGTAGATGAATTCGGCGGTACTGTAGGATTAGTAACTATCCAAGATATAGTTGCTCAAATCATTGGTGATATTGGTGAAACACAAAACAGCAATGACTTGCTGATCAAAATGTTAGACGAGCAGACTTTTCTAGTTCAAGCACAAATAAATTTAGAAGACCTCAACGAAGTGTTAGAACTTAATTTACCTTTAACAAAAGAATATCAAACCCTCGGAGGCTTCATGCTGTATCAACTACAAAAAATTCCTATTATTGGCGAAAGTTTCCGCTATAAAAATTTAGAATTTACAGTAGCCTCAGTAACTGGCCCTCGCTTACAGCAAATTCAAGTAAGAAGGCTTTAATTAGTTAGGAGTTAAGAGTTAGGTGTTAGGTGTTAGGAGTTAGGTGTTAGGTGTTAGAAGTTGGGCATGGGGCATGGGTAATTGGTAATTGGCAATTGGGGATAGGAGAGTTAGGAATTAGTAATTATTTCCCCCCATCTCCCCATCCCCCCATCACCCCATCCCCCTACCTCACCACATACTCCACCGGATCGGTTAATCCCAATTCGTCGAAGGCAGCGAGACGCAAGCGACAAGAATCACAGACACCACAGGCTACATCACCACCGCTATAGCAAGACCAAGTTAGCTCCCAGGGAACTCCTAATTTATTACCTAGTTGAATGATTTCGGTTTTTTTCAAATCTATTAGAGGTGTGACGATATTGATGGGATTTCCTTCACGCCCTTGTTTGGTTCCTAAGCGAAATACCTCTTGCATCGCTTGAATATAATCGGGACGACAATCGGGGTATCCAGAATAATCTAAAGCATTTACGCCAATATAAATTCTTTCTGCGGCGATGGTTTCGGCATAAGAAACAGCGAAGCTTAGAAATATAGTGTTTCTTGCAGGAACATAGGTGACGGGAATGTTTTGAGACATTTCCTTTAAGGAACGTTCTTGAGGTAAATCGATAGAATTATCTGTAAGTGCCGAACCACCCCATTGCGTTAAATCAAATTTAATCACCTGATGCTCGACAACACCCGCTTTTTGGGCTACTGAAAGTGCTGAATGCAATTCTTTTCTATGTCTTTGTTGATAATCAAAGCTTATAGCGTGACATTCATACCCATCGGCTAGCGCTTTATATAAAACTGTGGAAGAATCAAGTCCTCCAGATAATAAAATAATAGCTTTCATTTTAAGAACTAGTTTTTCGCACAAATGTTACTTCAAAATATCGGATTTTAAATATCCTACCTTTCAAACAGGACGATTAATTAAAACGGTTGCTTATATTCGCTATAATTTAATTATCGTTAATCGTAGAGAATTGCAAAAACTGTCTTACATTCGGCAAACTGGCTTTTTTTTAATTCAGTTTATTAAATGTTAATTTAAGATTTGCAAGTAATAAAAATCTTGTTTTAAAAGATGTTTTAAATTTTATATTACCGATTACTTTGATAAATATTATTATATTTAGATGAATCAAAAAGCACTACTTATCTTTGCTAAATACTTAAAAGATGATTTATTCTGCAATCAATCATTTATGATAATTTTCTTCATTTTGTCTGATATGCGTTATTAATCTGACATACAACTAATTATCCCGAATTGCGGATATTTGTATAAAATAACTTATTTAATTCAGTGTTATAACTTAGGCTAAAAGCGATCGGCAACTTCAAGTTGTTGGCAAAATTTGAAGCTAATAAAAAGAGATAATATTTTTTTTGTAAAAAATTAAAAAAATCATCCAGAAAAACCGACTATACAAAATAAAGACAGATATCGGGAACTCATAGCAAACTTTGAAATTCTTCATAAATAGAGCCTCTATGTTACCATCTGGATGGTTTTAGGTGGCTACTTTTTTGGCAATAAAGTATAAAAGCCAACGTTTGTAGCGTTTTTGAAGTTGGTGGTTGAGGAGAGAAAATTAGAGTGCAAGATAGCAGCATGTCAGCGGGAGAAAAAAATGGATACGTACAGCGTCATCAACCGCGCCCCATTCGTGTAGGCGTAATTGGTGTTGGCAACATGGGAAGACATCATACCCGTGTACTAAGTTCGATGAAAGATGTGGAACTAGTTGGTGTATCCGATGTTGATGTTGAACGAGGGTTAGAAACCGCTAGTAATTTCAAAATTAAGTTTTTTGAGGATTACTGCGAGTTGTTACCTCATGTAGATGCGGTTTGTATTGCCGTTCCTACTCGTTTGCATTATGCCGTCGGTATAAATTGTCTACTAGCAGGAATCCATGTTCTGATTGAAAAGCCAATCGCTGCTAATATTTCTGAAGCAGAATCTTTAGTCAATGCCGCAGCAGAATCTGGCTGTATCTTACAAGTAGGTCATATAGAGCGCTTCAAGCCAGCTTTTGGGGAACTGACTAAAGTTCTTAAAAACGAGGAATTACTGGCGCTAGAAGCTCATAGAATGAGTCCTTATTCAAATCGGGCAAATGATGTCTCAGTTGTTCTCGATTTGATGATTCATGACATTGATTTGCTTTTAGAATTAGCTGCCGCACCAGTGGTTAAGCTATCAGCTAGTGGAACTCGTACTCCGAACTCTACCTATTTAGATTATGTAACTGCTACTTTGGGGTTTGCTAATGGTATTGTTGCTACCTTGACTGCTAGTAAAATCACTCACCGTAAAATACGCACAATAGTAGCTCACTGCAAAAGTTCATTTACCGAGGCTGATTTCCTCAAAAATGAAATTTGGATTCACCGATATCCTACATCTAACTCGGCAACAGATTTTCAACAATCGTATAAGCAAGATGGTTTGATCGAAAAAGTCTACACCTCAAATGTAGAAGCATTAAGGGCTGAACTTGAACACTTTGTTAATTGCGTGCGGGGTGGCAATCAACCTTCTGTTGGTGGCGAACAAGCTCTCAAAGCTCTTAGATTAGCCAGTTTAATCGAACAAATGGCTGCATCTGATAAAGTTTGGAACCCATTAGATAGTCAATCCGAGCCAATTATACAGTCCTTCAGTCCTACTATCTAAGTAATGCTGCGTTTGATCAATTCTTATATTTAAAGCATTTGTAGTGGCAGCGTCTCGCTCCCTGGTTCTCACAAAGCTAGCAAGATCCATATCAAAGGCAGACAGGCGCAATACCTACGGTACGCTTGGCTAGCCGCCGCACCAAGGCGTGAGAGGGCTTCATACTACAAATCTTTATTACCCATCAGGATTAATGCGGTTAACTGCATCATGATTTTAATCTTCTTAGCACTACCGATCCAAAGGGTTTAGAAAACTATACTTTCCGTCATCGCTATGTAAATCCTGCTTTTGTTAGCTTATAGGGAGTAATGAGTAAGTGCATCTTGCTTGTTACTCCTTTCAACTTGGCAACAAATTCCAGACGGATAAATAAAAAAATTTCTATAGTGTAGTCAATTTGACTTGATTTTTGACATAGAAATAATGCACTTTTTATGGAATATACATTCAGCTAATTTTTGGGGAATACTGTGACAATTTAAAATATAGTATTAAGGTTGAGTGTGTCGAATATTGCATCGATAAATATTTATCGCAAGATAGATATATAGTAAAAAACGCAACGAAGCATAGCCTAAAAAATATTCTTTTATGTTAGGGCTTTGTTGATGAAAACAAAGATAGCTCCGTCGGATCTCGCATTCAGCAATATTTAAACCAGCCAAAAGGAAGGCAAAAACAGTGGTTTGGTACTTTCAACGTTATTGAGATATAGCTTACGGATAATCTATGTAATTTAAAATTCATAAATACATTACTCTTTATCCCGATAATAACTTACCTGTTTTACACGTACATGGTGGCGATACATGGGTAGGTTTGCTAACATACTCAGAAAAAGCGCTGTATTGTAGTCAGTTATAGAGTAGTTTGTTAAGTCGCAAGAACCCGCTCTTTTCAATTCTACAAAAATAATGTGGCTATATCGCTTGCGATTAAAGCGATAAAACTGAAGTTGAGACGAAAGTAACAAAACACAAAAAATTGGCTTCACTAACGTTTTAGGTAAACTTACTGCCCTTCTTTAACGGGCTTCAAATAACTTTGCGATTGTTTGTACTTTGTTAACCCATCCACAAACGAACAGCGGCACTAGCTCTAAGTAAGGTACCTAAGTAAATTTTGCTTAAGTTTTAATTAGAGTTGACGCATTTTATGAATGGATGATAAATGAATGCAAGTAAGATTAGCATGGTAACTTGTTTAGAGCTAAGTAGAAACTAGGAATTTCCATGACAGACCAACCTTCCGCTGCTACCCCAATGAATGCCGCTGCTATACCAATGAATAGAGTAACGGCATCTACTCCGATTAATCCAAATCCCAAACTCAATAATGCGCCGATTGGTGGGAGCAAGAATATTCTTAGTGTAGACCTTGGTCGAACTTCCACCAAAACCACCGTGAATCGCGAGCCTGGTAGCGTGGTTTTCGTATCTTCCAACGTCAAGCAAATGACAATGGAACAAGTACGAGGAGGAGTTTTTGAAGCTCGTGCAACAGATCCTTTGATGGATCTTTGGCTGGAATACCAAGGTAATGGTTATGCTGTAGGTCAACTAGCAGCAGACTTTGGAGCCGATTTAGGAGTAGGTCAATCTAAGGTTGAATCTGCACTGATCAAAGTGTTAGCAAGTGCTGGATACTTCAAACTCAATGATGAAATTTCAGTAATTTTGGGTCTTCCTTACCTTTCTCAAGAACAGTTTGAAAAGGAAAAAGCACAACTCATATCTCAAGTTACTGGTCCTCACGTAATGAACTTTCGTGGCGAACCTGTTACAGTCAACGTGACTAAAGTTTGGGTTATGCCAGAGGGTTACGGTAGCTTACTGTGGTGTGAATCCCAGCCTAAGAAAGCACCTGGAGCAGCCGACTTTACCAAAGTTTCTGCGGCGATTGTAGACATTGGGCACCAAACAACAGATTGCTTGATGGTAGATAACTTCCGTTTTGCAAGAGGTGCTTCTAAGAGTGAAGACTTTGGAATGAGCAAATTTTACGAATTAGTAGCCGCCGAAATTGAAGGTGCCGATAGTCAGTCTTTGTCCTTAATTGCTGCGGTAAATAAGCCAAAAGGCGAACGCTTCTATCGTCCTAGAGGTTCGAGTAAACCTACTAATTTAGATGATTTTCTTCCCAATTTAATCGAAATGTTTTCCCGCGAAATCTGTACTCGTGTTTTAGAATGGCTGCCAGAACGTGTTACCGATGTAATTCTCACCGGCGGTGGTGGTGAATTTTTCTGGGAAGACGTTCAACGTTTACTTAAAGAAGCAAAAATTAATGCTCATTTAGCTGCACCTTCCCGACAAGCTAACGCCTTGGGGCAGTATATTTATGGAGAGGCACAATTATCGGCCAGTCGCTCTTCTAGGTCTTAAAACTAATGTTCCAATGGTCAAAAAAAGTAGTTAAATCGGTTACGTTCAATCCAGGGGTAGCGGACGAAAGCTTGTTAGATGTAGTTGAAAGGCACTTAGAAAAAGAGCCTGATAAGACTTTCAGCGACCTCTGTAAAGAAGCTTTATGGCAAGCTTTGTGCGTGCCGGAATCTGTGCGACCAGATCCGCAGCCAACAGCAGCACCAATACCAAAACCGAAACCACCGTCTGAGGTGGGAGAATATATTGCTGACCTGGAAAGAAAAATAGCTGACCTTGAGGAACGTTTCTTTACTAGGGAATCAAATCGCTTGGCGACGATGGAACAACACTTGACACAGCTTAGTCAGCAAGTGGCTCAGTTGGCGATGATGGTCAATCAAGGTTTAGTCGTTCAGCCATCAAATCAAACAGTAGTACCGGAAGTAGTAAATAATACTTCCGTACAAGCTTACGACATCAAAACTCCTCATGAAGAGGAAGACCCTTTAATCAGCCGCTTGAGCGAGCTTGTGGATGATTTTTAAGGGAAAGCAGGGTGTGTATATTTTGTGTTGCTGTCAAACATCCGATTACGGCGGTTGGTTGCTTCATTCGAGTTTTTCTCTACCGTCTTGCTACTTGGATAATCATGTTTGACAGCCATACTTTTACGTTTATTTTTGCAACTTAAACGCGACCAGTCATAATTTATACTAAATAATTAAGCAGAAATAAATACAGCTAGTACCGCTTCGCGGAAGTAAGAAGTAAGAAGTAAGAAGTTTGATTTTCTAAGCTTTTCAGCCATTTTTTATGGTTGCCTTATTTACGCCGACTTGTACTAGATATTGTTTTTAATTAAAAATTGTATCATAACTAACCTTTTTGATCGGCAAATAATAAAATCTTTACTTAGGTTTTACAATTTTACGTAAAACTTTTTTTACCCTTATATAAAGTAAATGCTAGAATCCATCGAGTAGAAATTAAATATAGGATAATCAAATGCCTGTTGCCAGCAAACCCATTAAATTTGGTACCGACGGATGGCGCGGCGTTATTGCCTCGGAGTTCACTTTTGAACGTTTAGCCTTAGTTGCGCCAGTAGCCGCGCAAGTATTATTAAATACATACGGCAAGATGGTAAGTAGTCGTACCATTATTGTTGGTCACGATCGCCGATTCATGGCGGAAGATTTTGCTCGTTTTGTTGCTGACATAGTAACGGATGCAGGCTTTGATGTAGTTTTGACTGAAGATTTTGCTCCAACCCCAGCTTTTAGTTGGGCAGCAAAGGCTCAAAATGCTTTAGGAGCTTTGGTAATTACAGCTTCTCACAATCCGGGGAAGTATTCGGGATTAAAGGTTAAAAGTTGTTTCGGTGGTTCGGTACCTCCAGATGTGACTAAAGAAATTGAAAGTTTGCTGACAGAAGAATTATCTTTTAATAGAGAAAATAGAGAAAAAGGTAAGATCGAAACCTTCGATCCTTGGCAAAGCTATACCCAGGGTTTAGTTGGTAAAGTCAATATTGACAAAATTCGAGATGCCATAAGTTCGGGTAAGCTGACTTTATTTACCGATGCAATGCACGGTGCATCCGCAGGTGGATTGGGAATGCTTTTAGGGGATAAAGTCCAAGAAATTAATAGCGATCGCGATCCGTTATTTGAGGGTGGTGCCCCGGAACCTTTACCAAAGTATATTTCTAAATTTATAAATGTAATCAAAAATCACCGCAAAGCTAACCCTGAAGGTTTATCAGTGGGATTAGTATTTGATGGTGATTGTGACAGAATTGCGGCTGTAGATGGCAACGGAAACTTCCTTAGCTCGCAAATCTTGATTCCCATATTAATTGACCATTTGACTCAAAGACGCGGCTTTACTGGCGAAATCGTCAAAACAGTCAGCGGTTCGGATTTGATTCCAATGGTAGCGAAATTACATAATTTATCGCTGTACGAAACCCCTGTCGGTTATAAGTACATCGCCGATAGAATGTTAGATGCACAAGTTTTGTTAGGTGGTGAAGAGTCGGGTGGAATCGGTTATGGAAGCCACATTCCCGAACGAGATGCATTACTTAGTGCATTGTATGTATTAGAAGCAATTGTAGAATCAGGAATGGATTTGGGTGAGTATTACAGTCATTTACAAAAACAAGTTAATTTTAACTCAGCATACGATCGCATCGACTTACCTCTCTCCGGAATGGAAGCAAGAGAGCGGCTTTTGCAACAATTACAAAAAGAACCATTAAAAGAAATCGCCGGAAAGCAAGTAGTTGATTGTAAAACAATTGACGGTTACAAATTCCGTCTTGATGACGACAGCTGGTTAATGATTCGCTTTAGCGGCACCGAACCAGTTTTGCGCCTGTACTGCGAAGCATCTACCCTTGAAGAAGTACACAAAACTTTAGCTTGGGCGAAAGATTGGGCAGAGCGGTAAGGTGATGGGGAGAGGGGGAGAGGGGGAGACAAGGGGACAAGGGGATGGGGGGATGGCGAGAAATTTGAAATATTAATCCTAAATCCTCACTATTAACTCCCTACTCACTACTCCCTACTCCTAATCTAAAATCTAAAATCTAAAATCTAAAATCGAATTGATTTATGCAACTAGTTGTAGCTACATCAAATCCCGGTAAGTTAAAAGAATTGCAAAAATATCTTGCGGATTTAAGTTGGGAGTTAGTTCTCAAACCGCAGGAATTAGACGTTGAAGAGACTGGCGATACTTTTGCTGCGAATGCTCGTCTAAAGGCTTCTGAAATTGCAATTGCTACTAATAATTGGGCTGTAGCTGATGATTCTGGTTTACAGGTGGATGCATTGAATGGCGCTCCGGGGGTTTATTCAGCCCGTTACGGTGCGTCGGATTCCGAACGTATTGCTAGATTATTAAAAGAATTAGGAGACGAAACCAATCGGAAAGCACAATTTGCTTGTGCGATCGCTATTGCTCGTTGGGATGGCACTATTGTTTTGGAGTCTGAAGGTGTTTGTCGCGGTGAGATTCTTCATGAAATTCGCGGTGACAAAGGTTTCGGCTACGATCCAATTTTTTTGGTACCTGAAAAGCAATTAACTTTTGCTCAGATGACTTCAGAGGTGAAGCGCTCAATTAGTCATCGAGGTAAAGCCCTTGCTAGTTTACTTCCCCAGTTAGAAAAATTAAAACCATAAATCAAAATGAAGTTTAAAGAATGAAGAATGATTCAATTTTATGTTTCAAACTTCAGACTTCAAACTTCATTACTTTTTTACACCGCTTCGGTATTCTTTTCTCCGGTACGAATCCGTACAACTTGCTCTACCGGCGATATAAAAATCTTACCATCGCCAATTTCACCAGTACGGGCAGCGGCAATAATTTTATCTACCACCATATCAACTTGAGCGTCTTCTACAACGATTTCTACTTTGAGTTTTTGCAGAAATTCAACGGTGTACTCGGAACCACGATAACGTTCGGTTTGTCCCTTTTGCCGCCCGAATCCGCGTACTTCAGAAACTGTCATACCGACTATACCGGCATTAACTAAAGCAATTTTTACTTCATCCAGCTTAAAGGGACGAATAATCGCTTCTACTTTTTTCATTTGAATTTCTCCTTACAAAAATTTCGCTTTATCTATCTAACCAGATTCCCAGTCTCATAAGGTAACTGGCAAACTCAATTCAATTAATTTGTACCATTTGCTGTCTCTCAAAATACGATATTCTCAGCGATCGCAAATTAGGTCATCCGCTACTATGCTTGGGAAATTTTAAGATAATTTTGAGAACTGAGAAACTTAATTTCTTAATACAATTGCGTAAGTCTAATAATAAACTGACACATACCTTCATTTTATCTGACTGTAGAAAATTATATAAATTAATTAAATACTAAGTAAATATTTTTTCTGCCTTAATTACTAGTTTTATGGCTAATACCAATATGCTGGTTCCTGTTGCTTTAGTCTTACGATTTATTGACTTATTTTGTAGCTTTTCAAATCAACTATAAACTATAAATCTAAAGTCTAAAATCTAACATTAACAATTATCAGCGAGTGTGATTTTCTAAAAGAGGACGTACAACGACATAACCAGCGCCAAAACCCATAACAATAATAAAAACAATTGCAAAAATCAGCCACCAGCCACTGACTTGTGACATTTGCGATTCATCATCATAGTAATAGGTTGCTTGTTCTTCTTCTATAAATATTGGTTCTGGTAGAGGTTCAATATATTCAGTTACTTGAGGCATAACTGGCGATTTACGCGAATGATGTTTTACTCGCTTTGGAGCTACCTGTTGACGTTGATGTTGTGGTTTTGGTTTGTGTGGTGCATATTGCTTCTGGTTTGTTTCTACTGGTGTTTGGTTGAAAGAAGGCGACGGACTGCTATTGTAGGCAACATTCGCTTTATAATTAACTGCATTTTGTAAATGTAAAACAGCATTAACGGTTTTAGCGATTTCTTGACGAAGCACGTGATTTTCTTGCGCTAAATGTTCGTTTTGTTGATTAAGTTGATGTATTGCTATTTGTGTCGCTTGTAATTCTGCGGCTAATTCACGATATACACTTAACGGTACGGAAGCTGAATAAGCTTGGTTTGCTGGTGTTGGTGATTGGTTGTAGCCAGAATCTGTAATTGTTCGCATAAGTACTTAGTCTCAAAGATAAACGTCATTCCGGTTTACTATAACTATTGTCTGCAAATACTAAAAAATAAAAAGTAAAAAGTATCTGATATATCTGAGAATAATATAAGGAAGCTTTAAAAACAAAAAATATCTTTGCTAACTTGTATGACAAAGCATAACAGTAAACTTATCATTAAAAATATGATTTTTAATATTTAAGGGTGACATTTGTCACCATTAAATTAACAATGCGAAACAATTTTCGAGATAGATAAGATTATTTTTTTAATAAAGGAAAAAAGTGCCCTACAGGTCCTTGTCCTTTGCCAATGTCCAAAGCATTACTTAATGCATGAGAAACATATTCCTTTGCTTGACGTGCTGCTTTAAATAGACTATCTCCTCGTGCTAAATTAGCGGCGATCGCAGCGGATAAAGTACAACCAGTTCCGTGAGTATTTTTGGTAGCTACTAATTGTATAAGTAAAGTTTCAAGATTTTTACCATCAAACCAAATATCTATGCCGCGCAAACTTCCCTGCATTCCACCACCTTTAACCAAAACGGCTTTGACTTTTAATTTTTCGTGAATGGTTTGCGCTGCTGCTTTCATGTCATCGAGAGATTTAATTTCTAAACCGCTAAGAATTTGGGCTTCGTATCGGTTAGGAGTCAAAATTGCGGCTAAAGGTATAAGAGAATCGCGAAGGGTTTTCACGGCTTCATCGTCAATTAATTGCGCTCCCGTGCGCGACACCATCACCGGATCTACCACCAAATTAGGAATTTGTAAAGTTTCGATTTGTTTGACAACTGTAGTAATAATTTCCTGATTCAGCAACATTCCAGTTTTGGCTGCTTGCACCCCGATATCATCGCATACAGCCTTAATTTGTTGCTCAACAGCTAATGACGGCATTGCATCAACGCGCATTACACCCAAAGTGTTTTGTGCGGTAACGCAGGTAATAGCGCTAGTACCGTGGACGCAATGAAAAGCGAAGGTGCGTAGATCGGCTTGAATTCCCGCACCACCACCGCTATCGGAACCAGCAATAGTCAAAGCAACGGGCACCTTGGATGTTGATTTGGTGTTCATCAATCTATTTAGAAATACGCATTAGGAACTATGACCTTAAAATACAGGATTTTTCACAGTTTGATCTCGTTCAAGGTGTAACAATTTCAAGTTGTATTTTTTTCAAGTGTTTTATTTTTCTGCTTGTTGTTCAATTCTTTGCAGTTCCTTTTGTAGAAACTTTCCCCATTCTCCTGCTAAAGGAATTTCTGTAAAAGGTACGCGAATAGATTCAGAAGCTTCGGGAAGTACAAATTCTAATTCAATTTTTGTAGCTTTCTGGGGTAATTCATCTATATTAATGGGGTTGTCATCTATCAAAAGATTTATATTTTCAACATCGTTTAAAGAAAAAGTTTTTAAATCTACAATACCCTTGACAGTCGGTTTACCCCAGGTCATCTCGTTTTCTTTCTGAGCTAAAACTGCATAAATATCGTATTTCGCTCTGTCAAAATTTTCTGCCCAAATACGATAAGCTTCAACTTTTTTAAATTCTCTAGAACCTTGCCAAGCTAACCAAAAAAACGCTATTAGCAAAGGTAGCCATAAAAGTCCACGTTCCATAAAATAACCTTGATTTTTGCTGACAATAAAATAGAATTACGCCACAATAAAAAAGAATGTAGTATATCAGGTGCTACAATCTTCTTCCTGACTAAGAGGAGTTTGCCTAAGTCCCGCTCAAGGATACATAACTTGCAAACTTTGTAAATATCCTTCTGTCTTCAGGTAAAGAAGGTTGTGTGTAAGCTAAGGTAGTGTTCAAACTGACAAATAGCCACTGTTAGATTCAATGAAAAAACTTATATTATTCTGCTTGTTTGTCATCGGGTTGAGTTTTGCCCTGTTAACTTTTGTTAATGTTAAGGGACTCGCATCTCAGGGCGAATTTGAGACGATTGTACTAGATTTCCGGGAAGATATTCCCGCCCGAGAATTGCAGCAAGATTTGCAAGCAATAGCTCAAAAGTACAATGTGACTCCTCGATTAGATAATCAATTTTCCAAAAAGGATAATGTTTATATTATCGAAGGGGATAGGCAGCGCATCAAAAAACTGCGTAAGTCAGAACTAGCCAGAGACACGGAATTTATCGAGCCAAACTATATATATAAAATTCCAGAATCGGGCAATCCCGAACAAGATAAAATTGCGCGGGAGGCTGAATATTTACAGTCATCCGACGACGGTATCTTAGAAGAAGTAAAGCCAAGTCTTAAAGGTGCTAACGACCCCCTCTACAGCCAACAGTGGCACCTCAATAGTATCAACATTGAAGGGGCGTGGGATAAAACTAGAGGCAAAGGCGTGACGGTAGCCGTGATTGACACCGGCGTTACCAAGGTGCGCGATTTAGTTGAAACCGAATTTGTCAAAGGCTACGACTTTGTAAACGATAGAGAAAATGCCTCAGACGACAACGGACATGGTACCCACGTTGCCGGTACCATTGCCCAAGCTACTAATAATAGTTGGGGTGTAGCTGGAGTCGCTTACGAAGCCAATTTAATGCCTTTGAAGGTACTTAGTGGCTATGGCGGCGGTACGGTAGCCGATATTGCCGAAGCGATTAAATTTGCTGCCGATAATGGCGCAGATGTGATTAACATGAGCTTGGGTGGTGGCGGTGAAAGCCAGTTGATGAAAGATGCAATTAACTACGCTCACAGCAAAGGTGTAGTAATCATTGCCGCTGCTGGGAATGAAAATCAGAACGCTGCTTCCTATCCCGCACGTTATCCTAATGTGTTTGCAGTTTCCGCTTTAGGCCCCGATGGCTTGAAAGCGCCTTATTCTAACTATGGTGCTGGAGTAGATATTTCTGCTCCCGGCGGTAGCGATGCTGGCAAAATTTTGCAAGCAACGGTTGATATGGACAGCAAAGGCGAAGAAGTTTTTCTTGGCTTGCAGGGAACAAGTATGGCTTCACCCCACGTTGCTGGTGTTGCTGCATTAGTTAAAGCTAGTGGAGTAGAAGAGCCAGACGAAATTGTCAAAGTTTTGGCACAATCAGCAAGAGTTATCCAAGATGACGGCTTGAACTATTATGGTGCCGGACAATTAAATGCTGAAGCAGCTGTTACCCTTGCCGAACAAGGAACAATCAGTTTTCAAGACTTCTTCCGCTGGTTGCGCGATAGCGGCTATTTGAACCCAGGTTTCTGGATTGATGGCGGTATGGTAGCACTCCTACCAAAGATTTTAATGGTGGTGGGTTCTTACTTACTAGCTTGGTTTTTACGAGTTTATTTCCCCTTCACTTGGACTTGGAGTTTAGCTAGTGGTTTAGTTGCAGGTAGTTCTGGATTATTTTTCCTTAAAGGATTTTACATCTTTGACCTTCCTCAATGGCCTATGCGTTTGCTTGGTAGCTCTATTCCCGAACTAGGTAATACCTTACAAGGTACCAATCCTTTTAACCCATTATTTGCCAGCGTTCTAGCTCCCATTGTCTTAATGGCACTGCTACTCGGAAATTCAAAGTGGAAGTGGTTTGCGATCGGTTCGAGTTTGGGAGTTGCAGCTTGTTTAGCCGTAAGTTCTGTAACAGATCCAGCCGTTTGGGGATTGGGAGATGGTATGTTAGCCCGTGGATTCTTAATTGCTAACGCAATACTTTGCTTCATGTTGGCTCGTTTTACAGTCAAAAACGACGAACAAACAACTTAGTTGTTAGTTGTTAGTAATTAGTAGTTAGTTGAAGTTCTTAAAAACGAATAACTAGCTACTAACTGCTAACTATTAACTAACAACCACTAACAACTAACAGCTAATAACTAACAACGAATATGAGCATTAAAGTTAAAGGAACTGTTGAACGCCGCGATATTGGCATGGGTGCTTGGGCATTCGTCGGTGAAGATGGGAAAACCTATGAAATTATGAGAGGAGCAGATAAAAGTCTACTTCAAGCAGGACAAAAAGCAGAAGTCACCGGAGATGTACGCGAAGATGTAATGACTGCTGCTATGATTGGCCCCGTGCTAGAAGTCAAATCTTTTGATATTACAAATTAGCGTTGATGATGTAGAGACGCGTTAGCGCCTAGCTGAGCGTACCGTAGGTATTGCGTGCCCGCCAGGGCATTATATCGCGTCTCTACAAGAGTTTAGGTTTCATCAACACAATATTTAACTAATTGCTGTTTTCATCAAGAACCGATTGCAGCCGAGTTCTAAATTCTCCTTTGGGATGTCCTCCTTTCACTTCACCCACAATTGCTGGTTCTTCTTCTGGAGAATCGCAGACAATATAGGTAGGCCATCCCATTTCTGATTTATCTGGATACTGAGTTAATAAAACTTTACGATACTTGCGATAGGTAGCGGTATCCTGCATTTTGACATCAATAAATTCTAAACCGAGTTCTTCAGCCACCTTTTTGTCGTAAAAAGACATTTTGTGACAAATACCGCAATCTTCGCTAGAAAATTTAATTACAGATAAAGGCATAATTTTAAATTTGAACTAAATTTGAGCTATTTCATAGTTTATAAAATACAACACGATATCGTACCATACAAAACAATTCCAGTTTGGGGAACTTTTTATCCTTCGGAATCGACTGTTGATATCAAGTAAGGTATGCAGCTTTATACGAGTAAATGCTTAGAGGCTACCTGCTTTAGTTATAGGTTATCTGGATGAGTAATCTACAGTCGCGATCAGCCGGAGGCTGACGCTTTACGTATCGCAATTATTTTAGGGCGCTATTTACCAACCATACGAACGGCGAGTGATTGGCAGTAAAGAATTAATTATTCTTTTGTCCACTTGGTTTACGTAAATACAGTGAAATCTTTAAAAATAAGAAACAGATTACTTGCCTTCTACCTAGATGAAGCTGAGAACGGTAGAAATATCGAGAAAGCTTGATAATAGGGAAAGTTTGAAGTAATCGCTTTCTGCTTGCAATTCAGAAATTGTGTTTATCAAAAACAGTCATATCAAAGCTTACAGCGATTAATGTCATAAATATAAAAGGTTTTGACACAATGTCATTTTTCCATAAAAGTATGTTAGATTGAATACTCTACTTAAATATATTTGACTACTTAGTAGTTCGTAGAGTTTATCCTCGGAGAATGGCTAAGTAAAGGCAAAAAATTTGAGTTGTATTACTTAAGAAAAGATACTTAATAGTTATAAATTTCTTAAGGTGAGTTAGTTATCAAATTGGATCTAAAATTTTCAACAATTCCCTTTATTCCGGTAAGATTTATATCTCCGGAGAGGTTTGTCGATAAAACTTTGTTTTGACTTTCCGAATAAAACCCCCAGCTAGCTTGTAGGCTTACCAGGGGAGTTAGTTATCAGGGTGCATCTACCAATTCTATGTACTGTATTTAACAGCAACTTTCCGGATAAAACTGTATAAATATGTATGTCGGTAGAAATTTGACATATAAAAATCCCCCAGCTAGCTTGTAGGCTTACCGGGGGAGACAGTTATCAGGGTGCATCTACCAATTCTATGTACTTTAAATAACGGGCACTTTCCGGATAAAACTGTATAAATATGTATGTCGGTAGAAATTTGACATATAAA
>NZ_CAWUDI010000040.1:0-77607 GCF_963920925.1 Calothrix sp. CCY 0018
AGGCTTACCGGGGGAGACAGTTATCAGGGTGCATCTACCAATTCTATGTACTTTATAGAAAGGGGACTTTCCGGATAAAACTATAGTTAAATACGACAAATACCGTGTTTGTAAGCTTAGCGGGGTAGACAATAGTTAGTGTATACTTACAAAATCTATGTATTACACGTGACAATCAACCGCCGAACTAAATTATAATTGAATATAAAAACCCCCAGCTAGCTTGTAGGCTTGCCGGGGGAGTTAGTTATCAGGGTGCATCTACCAATTCTATGTACTTTAGATAACAGAGGATTTCCGGATAAAATGTATAAAAATTTTTGAGTACCGATATTAAATATAAAAAACCAGATCGCACATAGGTGAAACGGGTAAGCGATCTGAGTGCATATACCAATTATATGTTTTAAAATTAACTAATATCTAGCAAGTAAAATAGAAACATTAGTACTTGCGATCTTGAAAACCATAAAAACCCCTAGTGGAAGGCAGTCAACTAAGGGAGTGAGTTATCAGGGTGCATCTACCAGCTAAATGTTCTAAAGTTAACCAGTATCTTCCGGATAAAATCATCAAAATGCCGATCAAAGTTGTATACCGAGCAACTTGTATCGAGGCGTTTTGTATATGCCCGAACATTTTTCTTGTTATTTCTTGGTGTTTAACTAATAGCGAAGGGTTAACAACCAAAAATAAAAGGGAAATATTAGTTTTACTGAAGAATTAAAGTACGAAGCGCATATATAACGGGCGTTAGTTCTAGGCATATTTAATTGAATCCGGATAAAATCGTAAAAGTAGAGAAACCAAAAAACCACTTTATTTTCAGAAACATGAAAGCAGGTAGATGCATCTAATGTATCAGGAAGAGCGAAACATAAACTTGAAACAAAAGCCTTTCCAACCAGATAAGTTAGGTAAACAGGAGAAGTTGTGACCCAGGAATTTCACATTTCCGTAACCCCAGTAGGGCAAAACGACTACTTGGTGCGGACGGAACAAGTCGCCCCTGGGGTACCCTTAGCAGAAGAACTGGTAAGGTGGCCGGTGGCTGATTGGTTAGCGGCTGCTGGGAGTTTAATGAACGACCCATTGCAGTCAGTATTGCAGGGTGATGCGATGGCGCTCTCTGCCTGTCTTGAAGAGACAAGTGCAAGAAACTCAGTCAACTTGGTGGCACTGGGTCAACAACTTTATAATGCCCTGTTTCAAGGTACTTTAAGGGACAGTTGGATTACGGCACAAGGTATTGCCCAAAATCATCAACAGGTGTTGCGTCTACGTTTGGGCTTAAAAGACACCAAGCTAGCTCGTCTTCCTTGGGAAGTAATGCACCAAGGCGATCGCCCCATCGCGACTGGTCCTTATATCGCTTTTTCTCGCTATCAAAGCGGAATGAGCGGAACATCTCGTATGCCCGTAAGAAACATACCACAATTATCAAACGAAAGTGGTATCAAAGTCTTAATGGTAATTGCTTCACCCGCAGATCAAGTGCGTTTGAACCTATTAAAACAAGAAGCAATCAGGCTGCAAGCCGAACTCGAACGTAAAATCCAAGGCGGGGATCACCTTCCAGAGATTGAACTATCGGTACTCGAACAACCTGGAAGAGAAGAGTTAACCCAAGCTTTAGAACAAGGAAACTACCACGTACTGCACTACTCCGGTCATAGTAACTTCGGTGCAAACGGCGGCGAGATTTATTTAGTCAGCGCTAGAACGGGTTTAACGGAAACTCTTTACGGTGATGATTTGGCTGGGTTGCTGGTCAATAATAATATCCAAATGGCAGTGTTTAACTCTTGTTTGGGAACCTACGCCGCGACTTCAGATAGTAATTTAGATACGGGACAGCGCAATTTAACTGAAACTTTAGTTAAGCGAGGCATTAAAAGCGTTTTGGCGATGTCAGAACGCATTCCTGACGAAGTAGCGCTGACATTAACGCAGTTATTTTACCGCAATTTATCTCAGGGATATGCTGTAGATTTGTCCGTGAGTCGGATGCGCCAGGGATTAATTTCTACTTATGGTTCCCATCAACTGTATTGGGCGCTACCAATTTTATATCTTCAGCCAGAATTTGATGGTTATTTAGACCCAGAAATTTACTTACCTCAAAGCGGAGAATTATTTAACGATTACGACCCCAGCAGCAACGCAATATCACCACTTTACACAAGTACATCCCCGTCAAATTCCGATATGCTTCCAATGGGAGGAGCAGTCAGTGCTTATGAAACAGAACATTCTTCAGACTCAGATTTGCTAGGTGAAGATATGTGGGGGGATCTTGTTGATGAAATCGAATACGATGACGCAAGCTATCCAGAAGATTCTGCAATTGTTTCCGATATATTCCGTCAGATAGATGACGAAAAGTCTTTAACAGAGGCTCCGATGCATGCTGAGCTAGTCGGGCAGCTTGAAGATGATTACGAACAAAAACAATTATCCCCAGATATAAATTATCAGTCTGAGGATACTTTGATATGGGACGAAAGCGAATACCCATTACCAATTAATTCCCAAGAAAGCGTAGTCACGAACGAAAGCCCTTCTCAAGAAAGCTTTACATCCTATTCGCGGCAATCGAGTCAAGTTACCACTAAATCCGCAAAAGCCGCAGCTAAAAAGCAAAAACAAAACCAGCGTTTAGCACTTCTTGGTGTGTTGGGAATAAGCGCGATCGCATTTGTTGGAGGTATAGATTATTGGCGCACTCAGCAGAATCCTTCAACTCCTCAACAAATTGTTCAGAAACAATCCTCGTCTATTGAATCTGTCCCAACTGAAGCTTTGACTGCACAAGCTAGCGGGCAATTAACACAAGGTAAAATTAAGCAAGGACTTAAAGCTGTAGAAGAATTGCTTAACCGTGGTGCATTAAGTAATGCTGAAACCGCATTAGAAAATGTTGATAAAGAACAAATTAATAATCCATATGTAAACTTTGTTAAAGGGCGTTTGGCTTGGCAATTTATTCAAAAAGGTGATACTAAATACAGTATTGATGATGCTCGTCGTTACTGGGAAGTTGCTACTCAAAATGACCCAGATTCATTTTTGTACAAAAATGCTTTAGGCTTCGCTTATTATGCAGAAGGTGAAATAGATCGCGCTAATGATTCTTGGTTACAAGCTTTAGACTTATCTTCCAAAAAGAATGCCGCGCAAAACGTATCTAATTCCAACAATTTAATGTCAGTTTCTCAAGTAGTTGATAAAGAAGCTTTAACTGCTTATGCTGGACTTGCTTTAGGTTTATACCAATCTTCTCAGAATCTATCTTCTGATAAAAAAGTTAAATATATAAGTGAAGCAGTTAAATTTCATCGCAAGGTGATGAAAGATGATGCAAAAAGTTTTCAAAGAAATAGCTTAGCTCAAAATTGGTTGTGGACGGAAAAAGCGATTGGAGATTGGCAATCTTTACTTAAACTCGATTCGGGAAGTTAAAGACAAAGGTAGTCAGCCGTACAAATTTGGAAATAAAATTTTTTAAACTTTGTTTTTAACCTGTCAATTCTTATCCGAATATATATAATTTATTGCGTACAATAATTAATTTATTAAAATCAATTCGGATGAGAATCTACTTCAACTAAACAATTACGTTTAGAGTTATCAAAATTTACATTTTTGAGAAACCCGGCTTATCCGATAAGCCGGGTTTTTTATAAATTATCAGGCATATAAATCAGATAAAAATTTGTTTTGAACTAAATTGCACTATTTTCAATAGGCTAAATATGATTTTCACCGTTCCCTGTTCCCCGTTCCCTATTCCCTATTTCCTACATTTATTGACATTAAAAGAAAGCTAAATAACAAATAATAAATTTAAAAATTTAGCAATTAATTATAAAACTATCAACTCGATTGTAAATGTCTTATTTTGTACTGGATATTTTGAATCAATAACACTGATAATAGAGTGAATGGTTATTAAAGCGGTATTAACGTCCGTTTACAGGTTTCAAACGTATCTACCAATAGCTAATTAAGAGTTATCTTTCATATTCAAAACTGATAAGTAAGTCGGCAGAAATAAACAAAACTATGTAACAGAATGTAAATTAGCTTTAAACCCTTACCCCTACAGCAAAGCTGCCCATTGCCTACTGCCTTGTCCGGCATTACAATTTTCAACGCCAACCTACTTAACCCATCGGTAGCATCCTTTAAGAAAATAATGCTTGCCGATAGACACTCTACGGATAAAAATTGTTCACTGTTAAACGTATGCCTAGAAAAAAGAACACGTCCCAAAAGCAAAGTAAACCCTTTGTTTTCCGTTGTCGCGTGCAAATAGATTCGGGATGCTTAACAAGAGAAATTGCGGAAAGACTAACTCCCTTTCTAGATCAATCCCAGACAAAACATGCTATTGGCGATTATTTACGCAAACAGAAAAAAGCCGGTGACGCTTTGATAGATTTTAGAACTGATATGGGTGTTTGGCAAGTAGAATTCAGTGGAAGAAAAGGTGGATGTTATTTATGGGATTTATATTTTATTTCGCCTTATTGTGTTGCAGGTTGAATAAATTATTAATTCGATCTCTTCCCACTGTTTTTCGTACCCTATTTCCTGTTTAATCTAAATCCGACAAGCCGCAATACCCTTATCATTTAAGGTTCTTCAATATAGTGTTGAGGGAAGGGAGGATTCAAAGTAATCTTTGAGTTAAAATCGATAGTTTTAAATCATCTAAAGACGACGGGGTGAACTACCTACACTGACCTGACGGAGAGCGTGTAGGCTTCCCAATTCAATGGGGATTGCCTCAACATAAGTAGATTTTTTACGTCCCGAAGATTTTGGTCTTACATCCCCTCCAAGGGCAGAAGAGCTAGTTCCTAACTCCAAAAGTCGCAAACCTTCATTTTTAATATTGATTGCAGCATTAATATCTCTATCATGCTGTTTCTGGCAATGAGGACAATCTACAAACCTTACAGCCAATGAATCATAACCATGTTGCAGCATTGGGATTGGTAGTAGAGTCTCGCTACAAAGTTGAGAAGAGGGGAAGAACCTACCTATTTGTTGATAAGTGTGTCCAAATTTCTCCGCTTTATACTTGAGCATGGTTAGAAACATTCCCCAACAAGAGTCATTCAATCTAATTAAATGATTTATCTATTAAATTATTTTAAAAGTATTATTATTTTCATACTGCTCCCTGTTCCCTGTTCCCTTTTCTTAAAATTATTTAATCCCTTCAAAAGGACCTAAATAAGTTGGTTGGGGGCGAGTTATATGAACTTGCCACAGTGCTTTAATAGTAGAAAGATATTCTCTGAAGGTATAACGCATTACAGTATCTTTTCGATAGCTTCCCCAATCTGGAGAACCTAATCCTACAGCATCTACACCTAATTGATTACAAAGATAAACCGCACGGGGTAAATGAAAATTTTGGGTAACTATAACTGCTTGTTTGACTCCAAAAATTTCTTTAGCGCGATAACAGCTTTCATAGGTTTTGAAACCGGCATGATCTAAAGTAATATCTTTTTTTGGAACCCCCATTTTTATCGCATAACGCTGCATTACAGTTACTTCATCGTAATCTTCACTGCTGTTATCACCACTCATTAACAGCTTTTTAACTTTTCCGAGTTTGTAAAGTTCTACACCTGCTGATATTCGATCTGCCAACATCGGGGAGGGGCGATCATTATAAATTCCCGCACCTAAGACAATCGCAACACGCTGGGGAGGAATTTGATTTGGGTTATTGTAACGGCGACTGCTAGTAAGATTTTTTACATATAAATTGAGTGCTAAAGTCGTTACAGCCGCACTCAAAAGCAGCACTCCAAATAATAACCGCCAGTGCTGCAAGAACCATTTAGGTAGCATTTATATTGTGTGTGTTGTGAGGACTATTCTGTTTTAACAGACGTAGGATGGGTGTTAGTGTTTCGCAGGATTATTTTCGCTTTGGAGTTAAACCTTCGCAACTTCACCCGCAGCAATATCCACATTTAACCGCTTCAACATAGCTTCACGCCCTTGTATCGCCAAAGTATCATCCAAGGGTGTTAAAGAAACGGGTTCTTGATATTTGTTTCGTAATGCAGTTTGAATCAACCAGTCGGCAACAACCGGATTTTTCGGTAATAATGGCCCGTGGGAATAAGTTGCGATCGCATTCTGGTAAAACGCTCCCTCGGTTCCATCTTCGCCGTTATTTCCTAAGCCGTAAACCACTTTACCTAAAGCTTCGACTTTTCCTAACTTAGTACGTCCGCCGTGATTTTCAAAGCCAATTAAATAAGGTGTAGCTCCACCCAACATTTCTTTTAAATCTTTCGCCAATTTAGAAGCGGTAACTTCTATGACTAAATTACCAATACAGCGGCGGGTATTTTCACCGGGATGCACGGAGACTAAATCTAAGATTCCCAAACCTTCAATTCTTTGTCCCAAACCAGGTTCGTAATAATGTCCCAACAGTTGTGGGGAACCGCAGGTAAATACTCCAGGAGTACCATTATCAAGCTTTTCGCGCATTGCGTCAGCCTTCGCACCTTGCAAATCGCGCATGACGATTTCCTGCTGTCTATCTTGTGCCCCACCACCAACAATGACATCTACAGATCTAATATCATCTGCGGTAGAATTTTGGTCTAAAGGCACAACTTTAACGTCATATCCCCGCCACTGAGTGCGACGTTCGATAACGATAACATTACCTCTGTCTCCATAAGTACTCATCAACGTTGGGTAAAGCCAACCTATAGTTAATTCAAATTTTTGGTTACTGTTACTCATAATAATTTTTAGTTTGTAATACTTAAATAATTAGGGAAGAGAGGGAAGAGGGGGAAGAGGGGGAAGAGGGGGTAGAAATAAAATTCCTAACTCCTAACTCCTAACTCTTAATTCCTCACCTTTAACCTTTAACCTTTGACCTTTGACCTATTAATTACCGAATCTTCTTACCAGTTAATGCTTCTCGCACGTCTAACATGGCTGTGTATGTAGGTAAGATATGTAAGGTTTCGTGTTCGGGGGTATTTTCTAAGGCGATTGTAATTGCTTGTTGCAAATTTTCTTCGACAATCAAATTCAAATTGTTATTAGTGGACTCTTGGCTGTAGCGCAGACGTAAAGCCATATCGTAAACGCGATCGCCACTTACAATCAAAGTACCTCCGCGCTGTACCAATTGTTCGGTGTCAACATCCCAAATCCAGGATACATCTTCGCCATCCTGTACGCGATCGTTTAAAACTAACAAAGTTGTTTTGTTATTGCTTTCGGTGACTACGCGAATCGTTTCATTGGTACCAACGGGGTTTTTCGATAGCAAAATACGTACTTTTTTACCATCTATAATTAATTCTTCCGCACGTCCAAAAGCTGGTTTAAATTTCGGAATTGCTTTACGGATGTTGGTTTCATCAATTCCTAATTCTTTGGCAGCGGTGGCAGCAGCTAAGGTATTATATTTATTGTAAAGTCCTACCAGAACTTGTTCCCATTCGCGACTGTTTAAATCGGGTTCGCTTTTGGCAAAACCGCACTGAGGACAAGTGTAATCTCCTAAATGCGATAGATAAACTCCTTTGTAGTCCAAAGAATGCCCGCATCTAGGACAATAAATCGAATCAACTGCATGGGGAATTGCTTCTAAATACTTTTCTGGCTCGGTTAAACCAAAGAATACGACTTTTTGAGATAATTCTTGACCGAGATAAGATAAAGTCGGATCGTCAGCATTAGGAATAACTACCGTATCTGGTGCGAGAGTAGAAATTGCTTTTGTCCACCGCTTGCTAATAGAATCTACTTCACCGTATCGATCGAGTTGATCGCGAAATAGATTTAAACAAAGAATAATTGTTGGTTGAATCGGTTGCAGTACCTTCGCAACAATATTTTCATCAACTTCCAAAATGGCGTAATCTACATTTAGATTACCAACCAAATTGGCACTTTCCATCAAAGCCGTTACCAGCCCATTTTCCAAATTAGCGCCAGTAGAATTAAGAGCTACACGATAACCTTGTTCCTCCAACATCGTGCGTAACAGCAAAGATGTGGTAGTTTTACCATTAGTACCAGCAATTAAAATAATACCTTTTTTAACTTGCTGACTCAAAGATTGTAAAAGCTTGGGTTCAATACGTCGTGCGATCGAACCAGGTAAAACAGAAGCAGCACCCAAACCTAAAGTACGGACTCCAAAAGTCACGCTTTTTGCAACCGAGACAGCCAAACCAAGCCGTAGTTTATCTATAAATTGAATTCCCACAAATGTACCACTAAAAGATATAAGTTTTAAATTTAATAGCGTGAGTTTAGCGAATCCCCGGAGAAAAAGCCAGCTTTGAGGTAACAAATTGGGAATTGGGCGGAGAGGGGGAAGAGGGGGAAGAGGGGGTAGAAATTTTGTAACTTCTTTATTCCTAATCTTAAAATTCTTAACTCTTAACTCCTAACTATTTTCAATGCCCAATTACCAATTACCAATTCTCAATTACCCTTTGCTCTTTTGCACGTTCTGCGTTCAGAATATTTATATATCCATATGTCGAAGCTGAATTCAGCATAAACTTAAAACAATATCTAGGTTAAAAGGTTGCTCGGGATGAATAAATTAAAATTGCATATTTTACATATTTTCTCTTATGGTTGGCAGCGTTGTTTGTCTTTATTAATGCTAGTTAGTTGCATATTACTTACGAGTATGCAACCGGCATCAGCGGCTATCAATGACGATAGTTATGAAGGCAATATTTTTATGGTTTATGCTGGCAACGGCTCGATGGTTCCCGCACACGCGACTTTAGCCCAAGCTCTGGCAGAACATAAACCCACAATGCTAGCCTTCTATGTGGATGACAGTCGCGATTGCAAGCAGTATGCTGTAGTTATTTCCCGCATCCAGTCATCTTACGGTAGCGTAGCAGAAATTATCGCCGTAGATGTAGATAGAATTTCACTCGAAGCAAAGGATTCTCCTACAGAACCAAATTATTACTATTCCGGTGGTGTTCCTCAAGTAGTAGTATTTAATCAAGCCGGAGATGTGATTTTAAACAAAAAAGGACAAGTTCCTTTTGAGGAAATAGATGACAAATTCCGGGAAGTGTTTGATTTGTTACCGCGTTCTGAGTCGGTAGAATTAAAGCGCCGTTCCTTTAATGAATTCAGTAGTGAGTTATCTGAATAACTAAAAGTGCCGAAAAGTTTGTTCGGCACTTAGTTTTTAGTGATATCTAATACTGCAATCTTTGAAATGAAGCGATAATATCTAAAGGATAGCGGTAAAGCATTTATAAATTACTGCTAACGAATAAACATAATTATTAGAGTGTATTCTGATGTCAGAAGTTTACACTACCGAGGAATTGATTCAAATTTTAACTGACGAGCGCCAAGCTTGTCTGACGGGAAAACGTTTGAAATTAGAGGTGAAAGTATCTGGTAATCCTGTAATCGACCAGTTTATCAAAACCGAAGGCTTACAAAAGTTTACTGCTTATCAAGATTTTAAATCTGCCATTCACGAATATCAAAGAGAGCATCAAATTTCTGGTATTGTGTGGCGAGAGATCGACGTAAAAGGCGAAAGTTTACGTTATCCGGAAGTCGATGGACAGTTGATTGCGCTACAAAATGACTTGAAAATATTAGAGTCTACCAAAAATTCAATTTTAGAATTTTGGTACAAAGTAACTGTCGGAATGGACTTTTATTTAAGCGTTAGTAACGGTAAGCAGTATCAACAAATTAATATAGAAGATATTAAGAGAATAGACCAAAGAATGCAATGGTCTAGTTTATGTAAATGGGAAAATACTAACTTTTTAGAAATCATTTTGCAGTTGGGATGGGGAAAACCGGAAGAAGCTTGTTATAAGCGAGGGTTTCCTGCATCTGGTAGTGAGTTTATTCACGCTGTTAATCCCGGTAAACAACCGATTGGATGATTTCAATTTTAGATTTTAACAAGGGATTGGTAATTTTGATTACTAACGTTATAGCATAGGTAGTAGTTTATTAGTATATATGTATTGATAAAAGGTTCGTAGTAAGGGCTTTAGCCCTCTCATTTGAGGACTAAAGTCATTACTACAAACTTTAGTTAAAAACTTATGCTTTTTGGTTAAAAATTTTTATTTCTATAGCTAGATGTATTTACCATTTTACCTAGCATTTAATAGTAACACGGTATTTATAGAACTTATTTATTATAAATATATTTTAAATACTTGATTTTATAGTTTTTATATAAATAATGTTTGTATCAATTTTGTGGAAGCTGTTTATTGCATTATTGATACTCAGCTTGATTATTCTGATCGGTTTCTATTTTCGTGGAGCCTTTCGCGATCGCATCAAATATAAAGTCAAGAATCCGCTGCAACCAGACGATCCAGAGTTTCCATTTGTTTTAGCTAGCACCACCAATTCTTTTATTAGCAACGGTGTAATTACTGATTTCTGGAATGAAGCTGGTGACATTCAACAAGCTCGTTTAGATGCGATTGGTCAAGCAAAGCATACAATTGACTTTGAAACGTTTTTTATGACTCCTGGCAAGAGAGCAGATGATTTTGCGATCGCGCTTGCCGAAAAAGCCGGATCTGGTGTAGAAGTACGGTTAATCGTAGATACTTACGGTACAAAAGATATATCTAAGCAGTATTGGCAGCGTTTGCGAGCAACAGGGGTAAAAGTATCTTTTTTCAATTCCTTTAATTGGAAAGCTCCTTTAGATTATGCCGGACGTACTCACCGCAAGCTATTGTTGATTGATGGCAACTTTGGTTTAGTCGGTGGTGCGGGAATTTCCGATCTTTGGGATGGTAAGGAAAAAAAGGATGATACCCAACCCTGGTTAGACGTGGAGATGCGTTTAGAAGGGGAAATTATTCGGATTTTAACAGGGGTATTTTCGCAACATTGGACTTTTGAAGATTGTACAGCCAATTTCGCAAGGGAAAAATTTCAGGCTGCTGACGATAAAGACAATAAGCATTTAATGATAGTAATACCGGGAGCAAACCCTACAATCCGTTTTTCACCAATCCAGAATTTTAAATACAACAGTTTTATTTGTGCGAGAAAGCGAATTTGGTTGGCTAGCCCTTATTTTTTACCAGACGAACACTCAATAAATTTATTAGTAGAAGCAAAACAAAAAGGGGTAGACGTTCGCATTCTTACTACTAGCAAACGTAGCGATAAAAAGCCCGTTTATTATGCTTCCTTCGAGCATTATGGGAAATTACTTGAAGGTGGTGTAGAAATCTATGAATTTCAGCCCAGCATGACTCATGCAAAATTGCTGTTAATTGACGATATGTGGGCAACTACAGGAAGCGCTAATTTCGATCCCCGCAGCTTTTGCCACAACGAAGAATTAGATATTTGTAGCGCCCAACCAGAATTAGTTAAAGGGATTAAAGAGACTTTTGAAAAAGGTTTTGCACAAAGCAAGCGGATTAGCTATGCAGATTGGAAAAAGCGTTCTTTAATCAAACATAGAATATTAGGTAATGTGGTTGATTTCTTCCAATGGCAATTGTAAGAGGAAATTGGTAATAGGGAATTGGAGGAAAAGTAATGCGTTATGTCGTGGTTATTGAAAAAGCAGAAACTAGCTATGGTGCTTACGTTCCTGATTTACCTGGATGTGTTGCAGTGGCTAAAAGTGTAGAAGAAGTTAAAACGTTAATTGCAGAAGCTATTGAATTTCATTTAGAAGGAATCTTGAAGATGGATTGTTAATTCCTGAACCTAAAACTATTGCTCATGAGGTAGAAGTTTTAAGTTTGTAGGGTATTAATGACATTTTTAATATCCCATTTTAGGCTATAAAAATTCTACGTGCCGTAACACAACAGCAATATTGCGGAAAGAAAATCTATACCGCAATTTGCCTTTCCTAAAATTGAAAGAAGGTGGACATAAAATAAATGCCCACCATATTATTTAAGTAAGCTTAGAAAGTATTAAAGCAAACCATTCATTCTCATCAGTCCACACTTTTTGTGTAACTAAACCTTTAGTTTTAAGTAATTCCTGAACACCATTAATATCAAATTTCCGGGAAATTTCGGTATGAATAGTTTCGCCTTTTTCAAAGTTAAGTTTGAGGTTGAGGGCGCTTAATTCTGCTGTTTGAGTTTCTAAAGAACGTAAATAACTTTCTATTTGATGTTTTGTTTCGTTGTAAAATGTCCAATGTTCAAACTTTGTTCGGTCAAAGTTACCCTCAAAGCGGCGATTTAAATGGTCTAAAACATTAAGATTAAAATCGGCAGTTACTCCAGCAGAATCATTGTAAGCAGCTTCTAAAATATGCTTTGGCTTTTGTAAATCTACCCCTAGTAAAAAATACTCTCCTAACTGTAAACCAGCAGTGATATGAGAAAGAAAATCTTCGCATTGCTCAGGAGTTAAATTACCCAAACTGCTGCCGATAAACCCTATCATGCGGGTGGGTAATTCGCTTCGTTCCAATTCTCCCAATGCTTGTTCGTAAGTTCCCGCTAATGCATGAACTTTTAACGCAGGATAATCAACCAAAAGTTGTCTGGCAGTTGCTTCCAAAATACCGGCACTGACATCAATTGGTAAATAATGTAAGGGAAGACCGAGCTTTTGGTAAGCATCTAATAAGATCCGAGTCTTTGTTGAACTACCACTACCTAATTCTATTAATTCGCAAGCGCCGGTTATATGGGCAATTTCTTCAGCACAATCTTTTAAAATCGAAGTTTCGGTTCTGGTAACGTAATATTCTGGTAGTTCACAAATTTCTTCAAACAACTCAGAACCACGATCGTCATACAAGTAGTGTGGGGAAAGATATTTAGGTATGTGAGTCAACCCTTTAACCACATCGCTTCCAGCAGAAGAGGCAGCTTTCGGCTTGTATTGAGGCAAATGCTGTACTTTTAACCTACTTTCGACGCTTTTAGAGTAACTAATACTGTCGCTAATGGTTTTAGAAAATGTCATTGAATCTCCGATGGCTTAGGTTGAAAGGTAACTTTTGACGGCAAACCTCAAACCCAACCTAGATTATCAGCAAATTGTTACCAGTGAACAGTAATCAGTTACCAGTTACCAGTTAGGAATTGGGAATGGGGCCGAAGGGCCGAAGGGCATTGGTAATTGGTAATTGGTAATTGGTAATTAGTTATTCTTCCCCCACTACCCCCTCTACCCACTCTTCCCCCTCTCTCCTTGTCTCCCCATCTCCCCCTCAAGCGGCGCAGCGGAATCCGGCGAATATCTGACGCACGTTGGGATGATACCAGTTACGAAAGCTACTGCGTAATGCCCAGGGACGAGTTGCCCAACTTCCACCTTTGAGAACCTTATGCTGGTTGTCGAAATAAACTTGGGAGAAGCCTTTATAAGGATAATGTTGAAAGCCTTGATAGCCATCAAACCAGCTGGCAGTCCATTCCCATACGTTTCCTAAAGTATCGTACAAACCGTAAGCGCTTTGTCCCAGTGGGTAAGCGTTTACTGCCGTTGTTTGACTGTGAATATTATTGTGGTTGCAATGTTCGGATGTAGCCTGTTTGTCTCCCCAAGGATAAATACGACGACAGTTTGATTTTTCATCCCAACTGGCGGCTTTTTCCCATTCTGCTTCTGTAGGTAAACGCTTACCAACAAACTTTGCGTAAGCTTCTGCTTCGTACCAACTTACACCCCAAACCGGATTATTGTACCAAGCTGGGTTATCTTCCCAATAAAGCGGCTTTGTAGCTTGTTCTGATTGCAACCATTGCCAGCCTCCTTTCGACCACCACTGAGGATTTTTGTAACCTCCAGCTTCCATAAATGTTCGATATTGCTTGCAGGTTATGGGATATCGGTCAATTGAATATGTATCTAAATAAACTTTATGGGCACTACGTTCGTTATCAAGTGCATCCAATGAATTACTACCCATTTCAAATTCTCCGGCCCGAATTTGAATCATTTCGTTGAGAGGATTGCTAAGTAGGGGAGAAGAAGAGTATGAAAGATGCCAAAAATTTTCCTTCTGTGTATCCGACTTCTGATTTCTCATCAACTCCAATACAAAACTAATCGTTTCGCTGTGCTGGCTTTCGTGTTGCAGTAAAAAGCGCCATAAACGTTCTTGCTGTTCTGAATTAGTTTTTTCCATGTAATACAGAACTTTGTCTCGAACTATATCAAGGTAATAGCGAGTTTCTTCTAAAGAAGGTAATTTAACGCGCTGATTTTTAGGTAAACCGTCTGCTGCATACAGTTTACGGTATTGCGGAAACAAACAAGGTAAAGAGGCAGTGCGCTCTAATATCCATAAAGATTCAGTGTAGGCGATATGTCCTAAATGCCAGCCTACAGGACTAAAATCGGGATGAGCTTGACAACGAAAAGTCACTTCATCCATATCTTGAAATAAAAGGAGAGTTTTAGCGCGACATTCAACGAAAGCACGAATAATACTCTCTTTTGTTCTAGATTCTTTTAAATTAGATTTGCTCAATTCTAATATCACAATCTTCTCCCACACTGAGAATGCTATTTTCTGGAAACGAATTCCAATTACCTTTAAACAGCGGCTCGGAAGCAATGATTACGGAGTTGGGAAAAGTTGGATCGTTTTGCAGCCAATAAAGAGAAGCAGATGGAGGTTTTGTGCTAAAGCGAGAAGCTACAAGACGATTACCATCACTTACTACTAAGTTCGCTAAAGTATGAGTATCATGATGTTCCACTAACTCTTTGAGCTTCAGCAAAGTTATATGCATGGCTTGCTCTAAACTTTTACCGGGGTTACTTTGCAACTCGTTAAGCAAGAGAGCAAAAATGTGTTCCGAATCTGTAGTTCCATTTACCCACTGATAAATTTCATCGCTTAATTGACTGCGTATAGGTCTGTATAGCGTCTGACGAAACCTATCGATTTTACCATTGTGGATAAATAATAAACTCCCCCTTTGGAATGGTTGGCAATTACTTAAATCAAGTGCTTGACCCAGCGTCGCGCTACGAACATAAGAAAGTACGCACCCAGACTCTACATAACGGCTGAGACTAGGTAGATTAACATCATTCCAAATAGGTAGCGTACTTCTGTAAGTAAATGGTTCGGTATCTTTTTGAGCATGATACCAACCCACACCAAATCCATCAGCATTTACAGTACCCGACATCATTTCCTGGGGCTGATAGCTTTGGGTTATCAGTGAATGTTCGTGGTTGTACAGTAAACTTTCTAAACAAACAGGCGAACCAAGATAAGCAAGTAATCGGCACATAAAATCAGTTATCAGTGAACAGTGAACAGTGAACAGTGACTAATTATTAATTTATAACTTCTAACTTCTAACTATCGTTTCTTCCTTCTCTACCACAATTAGTTACTTGTAGCGGAAATAGTACAAAATGTCTAACTAAATTATCGGTAATGTACCGTTGAAGATTTATTGTAGAGCAGAAGAAATGTAGAGATGGGGAATGGGGAGTTAGGAGTTAGGAATTAGGAGTTAGGAGTTAGGAGTTCATAAATTTACACTGCTCACTGCTCATTGATAACTGTTCACTGCTCATTGATAACTGAATGCGGCGATCGCCAATGCACCCCAACCAGCGATAAATGCTGCACCACCTATGGGTGTTATGGCTCCTAAGATTTTAATGTCGCTTAAGCTTAGGGCGTATAAGCTTCCGGAAAAAATAAATGTACCGATAATGAATAACCATCCACTTGCAACTAAGGCTGTTGACGGTGATTTGCTTTGAATTAACAAGATTGCAACTAGTAACAGCGCTAAAGCATGATACATCTGATAGCGAGCGCCGACTTCAAAAATTTGCAGTGCGCGATCGCTAAGTCTTTCTTTCAAAGCATGAGAAGCGAAAGCCCCAGCAGCTACGGATAAACCACCGAATAAGCCTGCTAGGCTGATGAATATTTTTGTCATGTTACTGAATCGATGTTGAGGAGAGGGGGTAGAAGGGGAAGAGGGGGAAGAGGGGGAGATGGGGGGAGTTACCAATTACCAATGCCCAATTACCAATCCCCAATTACCAATTCCCTTTTTAAATATCGAAGTGATAGGAGACTGCACCGTCTTCACTTACTTTGAAGTTAGCATTAAATTGTTTGGCTTGGTCGTCTAAGAATTCTCTTGCGGTGGCTGCTGGTAGCTGGGATTGCATGGCGAAGCCTAAAACTGTGATGCGTCCTTGGTTTTCAGCTATCATGCGATAAAACATTGATTGCAAATGTAAATCTATTTGTTGCGCGATCGCGTTTTTTTCTTTTGTTCCTCGACGACGCATTCCCAAGGCTAACCACCCACCAAGGGCTAAACTGGGTATACCAAAAATAATCCCGTTTACTGCTGTGGTATCTAGCTCTGCTACTGCATAAGGATTGACAAAATTATTTTTATCATAAGTACCAGGCGGTATCTGCTTATACAGAAGATGTTTATTTATCATTGCCTGGGCTGATATTGTTGTCAGCATAAACCCTAATGTAATTAACCAACCAGCAGCTAGCTTTTCAGCAGTTTTCATAATATTTTTAAAGTTTCAACTTTAAGATTGATTCTAACCTCACTTATATAGAAGATTCCAGTAAATAATTATCAAATGATGGCTATCTGCAAGGCGCGGAAGTAGATCGACTAGCAATTTTTATCTACAATCTCGTTTTATCTACTTAATTTTACGTAATCCTACGTCTATATTAAAACTTCACATTTCTTAAATTTATCCCTCTCCTTAGTAAGGAGAGGGGAAGGGGTGAGGTTGTTTCTCAATATCAAAATTCTAGATTCTCATAAGTTATTTCACAGAGAAATAAAAAATATTAATTACATATAAAAATAATCTAAAAATCAATTATTTTATGTAGAAACGCGCCGAACGCAACGTTTCTACAAATTTAATTAAAGCAAAACAGTATTAAAATAAATACCTTTGGCTACAGATGAAAGTGATAATAAACACCACCATTCTGACTGTGGTCAAAAGTCGCATTGAATTCTTGAGCCTTTGAATCTAAGAATAATTTGGCTTCTTCTCCTGTTATTTCGGCTTCTTTGGCAAAGCGTAATAAGGAAATTTCTCCTTTTTGTTCTTCGACAAGGCGATAAAAAGTAGATTGAAGATGACTCGTTAGCTGTCTTTGATGCTGCTTTTTCAAGCTTAACATCAGCGACGAACCCAAACCTACACCGGATAAGCCTAAAGCTAAACCAGCGAAGGCTCTATCTGCCATTTCTTGTTTTTGCTCTTGAGTAGCTTGATGATTTTTAGTTGATAATGCCTCCACTGTTACGTGCATGAGAAGAATAGAACTAAATGAGAGTAGCAAACCAGCGGAAACTTTTGTAAGTAACTTCATAGAAACACGACAAGATATGATATCTTGCCGCGATCTTAACCTTACTTACGTGTAGCTTCCAGTATGCGGGAAAAGTAAAAGCGCGTGCGCGTCATTGCTTGACGTTGGATGCTAAAGCCGTTTTTTTGCAGAAAATCAACGATATCGGCTTCACGATGTAGATATGCACGGGTAGTTTTACTGGGGCCTGGAAAGAAACTTCCGATTTTCTTTAATATACTCAGGGCAAAGGTTTTAGGGGCAAAGCTAAGTATTATCCGCGATTCTGCGGTACTGCATAAATGAGATATCATCTCGGCAGCTTTTTCTTGGGGATAGTGGATCAGAACATCAAGACAAACAAGGGTATGATAGTTACCACTTAAGGCTTCCAAGTCTTGCACTGCGAAAGTTGGATTATCAGCGTTTCCTAAAATTTGCTCGGCTCTTTCTCTACCTTCTTGAACCATTTTTTCAGAAATGTCGCTGGCGTAAACCTTTGCTCCTGCTTCGGCTAGAGGTATGCTAAGACTGCCTACACCACATCCAGCATCGCATATTGATATTTCTGACAAGTTTTCGTCAGCTTTTAACCAGCTAAGTACTGTATCGACGGTTTTTTGATGTCCCTTGCGGATATCAAGCTGTACCGTATTTACTTCACCATCACCATAAATGCGTCTCCAACGGTCAAAGCCCGTGGAATTGAAATAATCCTTAACAATGGTCTTATCGTCTGTTGCGTTCATAAAACTTAATAATTAACGGTTCCAAGTCGAGAAAAGTGCTTATTATCTGGTAGAATACATCAATTAAGGGCGGCAAAACCGGCGAAAAAAAGCAGAAAACCACAAATGCGCGATGCTAATGCAGGTGGTTTGTTGAGAAATATATTTAGTTCAATACAAATTCTTTTTAAGACAACAAGCGCTGCCAGGTTAATTTTTTACTTAATTCATCATAATTCCAGCGCAATAAGTTACTAGCATCAGCGCCTTCGATTCCTGGTAAATCAATTGCTTCTCTAGGTGCTGTAGTTGCTAGTTCAATTGCCGTATCTAGGTTGCATATTCCCCATTTAACCAAATTTTGTATTCCTGCAAGCAATGGTAAAGTCGTTCCCGACAAAGTTCCATCTGGTAAACGTGCGGTACCATCAGTAACTGTAATTTCTCGACTATCCCAAGGATAAGTGCCATCTGGTAATCCTAAAGGAGCCAGGGCATCGCTGACTAAGAAAAGTCCTTTAGTGTAATCGCTGGCTCGCAATAGTAAATCTATCATCATCGGCGAGACGTGTTTTCCGTCAGCGATAAAACCACACATTACCTTTTCATGGGTAATCGCCGCAGCTAATAAACCAGGCTCCCGGTGGTGTAACGGTGGCATGGCATTAAAAGCGTGAGTCACCATAGTCGCACCCATGTCAAAAGCTGTTTGGGCTTGCTCTGCCGTTGCTTGGGAATGCCCTAAGCTAACGATAATACCTTGTTGACGTAAATAAGGAATTACTTCCCCAAGCGAATCTAACTCTGGCGCTAGGGTTATAACTTTAACAATTTCTGTAAATCCCAATACCCGTTTTACTTCCTCAAGCGATAAAGGTAAAAGATACTCTTGGGGATGTGCGCCGCGTTTTTCAGGATTTAAAAATGGCCCTTCTAAATGCACTCCCAAAACTTTTGCACCCGAAGTTTGATTTTGGATAAAATTGGCAACTACTCCAAGGGAGCGGTGGATATTTTCCACAGAAGTTGTCACCACGGTGGGTAAAAACGCATCAACACCGCTATCCCAGAGATAATCGCAGATTTTTTGCAAACTATCGGCATTTTCCGTATTTAATTCTGGAAAAGCAGTTCCCAAGCCACCGTTAATTTGTAAATCGACACCACCCAAAGAAATGCGATCGCCCTCTGCATCCAATATTTGCAAATCTTTAAGGGGAACTCGTTTGATAATATTATCCATTGGCACAATTTGTTCAACAATGCCCTGATGGTTGATAAACAGCATTTGTTTATCTTCGTAACCGGGAACAACAGCATTAATAATGTTTAAAGGAGTAGTAAAATTGCTTAGTTTTTTTTGAATCATGGGATTTACGAGATTTTAACTAAAACTGACTCGATTTTGATCGAAACTGGCACTATTAATCAAGAATAGAAATGAATAAGGGAGTAGGCAACAGGCAACAGGCAACAGGGGAAGATATTTTTTATTTGCGTTTTTGTGAAATGCTCTAAAAGTGAGATGATTAATTACCAATGCCCAATGCCCAATTACCAATTACCAATTACCAAATTTACTTATGACTGTCGGAATTATTATGGGTAGCGACTCAGATTTACCCACCATGCAAGATGCAATTAAAGTTTGTGAAGAATTCGGAGTTTCTACCGAAGTCGCGATTGTCAGTGCCCATCGTACCCCGCAACGAATGGTGGAATACTCTACCGGGGCAGTTTCTCGCGGTATTAAAGTTATTATCGCTGGAGCAGGTGGTGCGGCTCATCTTCCCGGTATGGTGGCTGCTTTAACTCCACTTCCGGTAATTGGTGTTCCTGTTGCCACCCGTTATTTAAAAGGTGTGGATTCTTTACATTCAATTGTGCAAATGCCAGGTGGTATACCTGTAGCAACTGTAGCTATCGGTAATGCGAAGAATGCTGGACTTTTAGCAGTACAAATACTCGCCATCCATCAACCAGATTTACTGGAAAAAGTTGTTTTATATCGTCAAAATCTTCGCGATTCTGTGATAGCTAAGCAAGAAAAGCTGCAAAAATTAGGCTACCAAGATTATTTAACTCAAATGTAAATCTTGATAATTGCTACTGGTTATACGACTTAATTTGAATGTATTTAGACTAACTAGGCTTCAAAGTAGTTTTACTGATTTAAAAAATCAAAATAAATAAAAAATAAGATTTAAAACTATTTAACTAAATAATTTAAGTGTAAATACTTGTTTACAATTTTTATAAAATATTTATATCTTTATACCTAAGTAAAAAACCAGTTTACTTGTATGAAAAGTTAATAGAATACCATTTTTTTGCCGCGATCAAGTTATGATATTTTGACAAAAAGCTTTTTATAACAGCTATTTGCAGCTTAAAATGCCACCGAAAACAATTAAAAAGACTAAAAAATAGTAGCAACAGTTACAGAACTAACAAACAGGGTGCTGTAATTATTATGTCTTAACCGTTGTAGCTTTTTTAAATGCGACAAATGATGTAATAGAAAGGCTTTTAGACAGAAATCGAAATATTAAAGAATTGATGAGGTAACTTGAGAGGTTTCCAAAAATACATAATAATAATATTTTAAGAAAAACTAGTTACAGCAACATATGTATCATTGCTTTGTTGACTGACATCTAGATTGTTTGGTTTCTTAATTGTTTAATAGGCTTTTTGAACATCTCTCATAGATATAAGAATCAAAGATGAATTCCCAAACAGTAATTGATTGCGTTTGGAAAGATTCTGCATTTGATATCTAATCCGGCGTTGAAAAGTGATTAGCGGTGTTTTTTCCAGTTAAGGAAGTAAAGGAGTGAAAATGCAAAAAGTGACGCGAAAAAAGAATATTAGAAACGGTAGGCGGAGCGGTTCGCAACAACCTACTAGCGCTACACGTAATAGCTCATTTGTCAAACAAATAGGGCAAGGAATTAAAGGCTTAAATCCTAGTTTGCGTGCCTGTTTGCCGATCGCAGGTTTTATTGTATTGGCTTCGGGTTATGCGGCAGTTGCTCAAACTCCTGTAGTTGTAGTCGAAGGACCTACAACAGCGGAACTCAAAGTTGCATTAGATACGCTTTGGGTTGCAGTTGCAGCGTTTTTGGTAATCTTCATGAACGCTGGTTTCGGGATGTTAGAAACCGGAATGTGTCGTCAGAAAAATGCCGTCAACATTCTTTCTAAGAACTTGATTGTATTTGCTTTGGCTACCCTCGCTTTTTACGTCATTGGCTTTGGCATCATGTTCGGAGATGGAACCCCATTCTTTGGTTTAAATGGTTTCTTACTCTCAGGTGCAGATAATAGCCCTGCAAGAGCAGAAGCTTATCAAGGTGTTTTCAGCTCTCTTAACTGGGCTGGAGTACCTTTGTCTGCTAAATTCTTGTTCCAATTAGCTTTTGCTGGAACTGCTGCGACAATTGTATCTGGAGCAGTTGCAGAAAGAATTAAGTTTATTGACTTCTTGATTTTCAGTCTCTTACTAGTTGGTATTGCTTACCCAATTACCGGACATTGGATTTGGGGTAGTGGCTGGTTAGCAGGTGCTGGTTTTTGGGATTTTGCTGGTTCCACAGTTGTACACTCCGTTGGTGGTTGGGCAGCTTTGATGGGTGCGGCAATTCTGGGGCCGCGTATTGGTAAGTACAGCGACGGTAGAACCAATGCGATTCCTCCTCACAACTTAAGCATTGCGACTTTAGGCTGTTTGATTTTATGGTTGGGCTGGTTTGGTTTCAACCCCGGTTCTACAATGGCTGCCGATGCAACTGCGATCGGTCACATTGCCTTAACCACAAACTTAGCTGCTGCTGCTGGTGCGGTAACTGCTTGTTTCGTAGCTTGGGGTTATTTGGGCAAACCAGATTTGTCAATGATTATCAACGGTACCTTAGCTGGTTTAGTCGGTATTACTGCACCTTGTGCTTGGGTAAACTTGCCCAGCGCCGTAATTATTGGTGCGATCGCCGGAGCTTTGGTAGTATTTGCGGTAACATTCTTCGATAAAATTAGAATCGATGACCCAGTTGGAGCGATTTCCGTTCACTTGGTTTGCGGTATCTGGGGTACTTTGGCAGTAGGTATATTTGCTGTTGGAGGAAGTCCCGACGGTATTTATGCTGAAGGACCAAATGCTGGTTTATTGTTTGGTGGTGGAATAACTCCCCTATTCACTCAATTAGCAGGTGCTTTGGCTGTAGGCGGTATGACCGTATTACTTAGCACCATATTCTGGGTAGCTTTGAAGGTTACATTAGGTATTCGTGTAAGCAAAGAAGAAGAATTGGAAGGTTTGGATATTAGCGAACATGGAATGGAAGCTTATACAGGTTTCGCTAAAGAAGCTGACACTATTGGATATGGTGAATTAGATAGACCTGGAATCTCTACACAAGGAGATATGCCACCAAGAGCTTTGTAAGTTGTTTTATAAAACTTGATGATCGATAATTAAGCGAAATTAGCCCTGCTTCTTTTAGGGAAGTGGGGCTTTTTTGTGGGAATAATTTTTACCAAATACAGTTGTTAAAATTAAGAGTTAGGCATCGTTAATGCAGAACCATTGGTGGGAGAGGAAAGATTTAGGAATGTAATCAGCTTGAGCGTGCGACGGCGAATTTTCCAACGCCCATTTTGTTTAATTAATTCATCTTCATAAGTACCATTGGCTACATCAATACTAGTGTCAGAAATTTTGTGAGTTGCCTGTAAGTAAGAAGTCATCGTCGCAGTATTACCGTTAACGTCAATGTTGACTGTACCAATCAGATGTTGTGTAGCGACATAACCGTTTCCTTGAAATACTGAAGCAACGAAATCCGCCCATTCGTCTGTGCCTGTACGGCTAGCGCTAGCTCCATCGGGGAAAATTGCAGTAATCTCTGCATCCTCTGTAAAACAATCCTGATAAATATTCTTTCCTTTTTGAATATCTCCCGCTCCAATCGCGTCGGTTCCCAGGGCATAACAAACTGTTAATTCTTCAATATCTGACTTGGCGTTGGGTTGCGATGCAGAAGCCAATTCAAATGTCCCACCAACCATTACCAGCAAAGTAGCAATAATAACAATCAAGGTTTTGAAACCTTTAAAGCGCCACATGAATTTTGAGGCAATTAACCTATTTCTCTTCGTTTTTTCCATCTAAGCCTTGTCTCTCCAGCTACGTTATTAAACTTACACATCAAACAAATAAAGTATAACCTAAGACTCTATAGTTAAGTCAAAATACTTATACATTTAAGATAAGTAAAATAAATTTTTAACAGATATTACAGTGAAATATCTCTACAGGTAGCAAAACCAACAAGCAAAAATTAAGCCCAATTTTCTTGAGAAATGTTATTTTTTATCTCCGAAGAGGGAATACTAATGCATGTGTATGCAAGCCGACATAATATGGTTTCTCTTTGCTGCTTAAATTTGCATTCCGCAGGATTGAGAAATAAAACCTAACTAAGAAAATGAGGAAATTAATAATGACAACCAATATTCCTACTCCTGCAATATCGGGATATTCAATATTTGAACAGGTATATTATGGTTCTAGAACATTAGTTTATCGAGCTATTAGAGAAAACGATTCTTTGCCAGTTGTCATCAAAATTCTTACTTCAAAATATCCTAGTTTTAGCGAGCTACTACAATTTCGCAATCAGTACACTATTACAAAAAATCTTCATATACCGGGTATTGTTCATCCTTTATCACTGGAATCCTATGGCAATAGTTACATTTTAGTAATGGAGGATTTTGGTGGAGTTTCTCTAAATGAATATGCTATAAATATAGATTATCAAAATGTAGTTGATTCTCAAAATGTCTTTTTACAAGAATTTTTGTCTATCGCCCTCCAGCTAGTTGATATTCTCCACGAATTATACCAAAACCGGATTATTCACAAAGATATTAAACCCGCTAATATTCTGATTAATCCTGAAACTAAACAAGTTAAACTGATTGACTTTAGCATTGCTTCTCTACTTCCCAGAGAAACCCAAGAAATTAAAAATCCTAATGTCTTAGAAGGGACTTTAACTTATATTTCTCCCGAACAAACCGGAAGGATGAATCGCGGAATTGACTACCGCAGCGATTTCTATTCTCTTGGTGTGACATTTTACAAATTACTCACCGGAGAATTACCATTTAACTCTGAAGATCCAATCGAGTTAGTTCATTGTCATATTGCGAAGAATCCTCCCGAAATTAAAAAACCTAAACCTCGCCCTAGCCCTCTCCTTAACAAGGAGAGGGAAAAAGAAATTCCCCAAGTACTTTCGGATATCGTCATGAAATTAATGGCAAAAAACGCCGAAGATAGATATCAAAGTGCATTGGGTTTAAAGTATGATTTACAGGTTTGTTTAACGCAACTTCAAGAAACAGCAAAAATTGCAAATTTTAAAATAGCACAATGGGATATTTGTGACAGATTTATTATTCCTGAAAAGTTATATGGGAGAGAAAATGAAGTTGAGCAATTATTAGCTGCGTTTAACCGAGTTGCTGGTACTCCTTCCCAGGCAGAGCTTTGTAACGAAAGGAATGAGGAAAAAGCGGAATTAATGCTCGTTGCTGGTTTTTCTGGTATTGGGAAAACTGCTGTAGTCAACGAAATTCATAAACCAATACTTAAACAGCGCGGCTATTTTATTCAAGGTAAATTTGACCAGTTTAATCGTAATATTCCGTATTCCGCATTTGTGCAAGCATTTCGCGATTTGATGGGACAATTACTAACAGAAAATGAAGAGAAAATCCAACAATGGCAAGAGAAGTTACTTTTAGCATTAGGTGATAATGCCCAGGTAATTATTCAAGTAATTCCGGAATTAGAAATTATTATTGGAAAACAGCCTAGCGTGCCAGAATTATCGGGTACGGCAGCTCAAAATAGATTTAATTTATTGTTTCAAAAATTCATTCAAGTATTTACAAATAAAGAACATCCATTAGTAATATTCTTGGACGATTTACAATGGGCTGATTCGGCTTCATTAAAGCTGATGCAATTACTCATGAGTGAGTCAGTTCGTGGCTATTTACTATTAATTGGTGCTTACCGAGATAATGAAGTTTTTCCGGCTCATCCTTTGATGTTGACTTTAGATGAAGTGAGCAAAGCAGGTGCAGTAGTTAATACGATTACTTTGCAACCATTAAGTCAAGATAGCTTGAATCAGTTGGTAGCGGATACTCTTAATTGTCCTGGAAATTTAGCACAGCCATTAACACAGCTAATTCTTCAAAAAACTAAAGGTAATCCATTTTTCAGCAGTCAATTCCTGAAAAATTTACATGAAGAGGAGTTTATTACATTTGATGTAAATGCAGGTTATTGGCAATGTAATATCAGCAAAGTTCGAGAAGCAGCTTTAACAGATGATGTCGTTGAATTTATGGCATTGCGATTGCAGAAATTGCCAGAAAAGACTCAGAATATTTTAAAATTAGCAGCTTGTATTGGTAATCAATTTGATTTAGAGACACTGGCAATAATCTCTCAAAAATCAAAAACCGAGACTGCTACAGTTTTGTGGAAAGCTTTGCAGGAAACTCTTATATTACCCCAAAGCGAGGTTTATAAGTTTTATATTCAAGAGCAACAAGTCGATCCAGAAAAGTCCCAAGTTGTTCATTTTAAATTTTTGCATGACAGAGTACAGCAAGCAGCTTACTCATTGATTCCACAAACACAGAAACAAAAGACACATTTGCAAATTGGGCGATCGCTGTTAGATTGTATTCCCGTAAACGAGCAAGCAGAGCATATTTTTGATATTATCAACCAGTTAAATATTGGCAGAAGATTAATTGATGATATCGGAGAAAGAAGTCAATTAGCTAAAGTAAATCTCATTGCTGGCAAAAAAGCCAAAGTCTCAACAGCTTATACTGCGGCTGTTGAATATGCTCTAATTGGACTAGAATTTCTCAGCGAAGATAGCTGGGAAAATCAATATAAATTAACTTTGGAATTGCACGAATTAGTTGCTGAAGCTGGTTATTTGACTGGAAATTTTGAGCAGATGCAACGGTTTACAGAAATTATTTTGCAATATGCCCAAACATTATTAGACAAAGTACCCGTTTACGAAATTAACATAACTGCTGGCGTTGTTCAAAGCAAACAATTAGAATCAATTAAAACTGCTCGGTCAATTTTACAACAATTAGGTATTAATTTTCCAGAACAGCCAACATCTGATGATATTCAGCAAGGTTTTGAGCAAGTTATTGATAATTTGCAGGGGAAATCGATTGCGGATTTAATTGATTTACCGATAATGAAAAATCCCGAAAATATTGCAGCAATGAAAATTTTGATGCGAGTTATTCCTGCTGCTTTTCAAAGCGATCCGGTGATGGTTCCCTTAATAACCTTTGAAATGGTTAAGTTATCGATAAAATACGGAAATACAGCCGTTTCTGCCTACGGTTACAGTTTGTATGGATTACTTTTGTGTGGAGCTTTCGGTGATATTAAGGCTGGTTGTGAATTTGGAAAATTGGCTTTGGGTATATCATCACAACTTAATACTTCAGAATTAAAAGCAAAGATATTAACTGTTGTCAATGCCCATGTAGTTCATTGGCAACAACATATTAGAGAAACTTTATCACCTGCGATTGAAGGTTATAAAACAGGGTTAGAAACAGGTGACTTAGAATATGCTGGTTATTGTGCTTACATTTATCCAGTTCATTCGTTTTGGTTAGGAAAAGAACTACAAATACTGGAAAAAGAGTTCACGCTTTATATTGATTCTTTAAACCAAATCAAGCAAATTGTTGCTTTAAATTGGAATTGTATCTATCAACAAACTGTTTTAAACTTACAGGATAAATCCGAAGATTTGTTTAGTTTAATCGGCACAGCTTACGACGAAAAAAGAATGCTGCCGCTACATCAACAAGCTAACGATTTATATACAATTAATCATCTATTTATTAATAAACTCTTTCTCTGTTATTTATTTGAGCGCTATGACATGGCATTAAATCATGCCGAAATAGTAGAAAATTCTCAAGGAGGAGTAACAGGGCTAGTTGTTGTTCCTTTGTTTTATTTTTATGATTCTTTAGTACGATTAGCACTTTATTCTGAAGTTTCAGCATCCGAACAACAAGCAATTCTAGAAAGAATCCAAGCTCATCAACAAAAAATGGAAATTTGGGCAAATCATGCTCCGATGAATCACCAGCATAAGTATGATTTAGTATCAGCAGAAAAATCTCGAATTTTAGGACAGAAAATAGAAGCCATTGAACTTTACGATCGAGCTATTTCTGGAGCCAAAGCCAACAAATACATCCATGAAGAAGCCCTTGCCAACGAACTAGCAGCCAAGTTTTACTTAGATTGGGATAAAGAAAAAGTTGCTGCTGGCTATATGCAAGAAGCTTATTACTGTTACGCTCGTTGGGGAGCCAAAGCCAAAACCGATGATTTAGAAAAACGCTATCCTCAATTACTTGCACCAATCTTGCAAGCACAAAAAAATAGTTTTCAAATCAGCGAAACTCAGATTCAATCCTTACAAACTATCCAAACAAGTCGCTCTAGTAGTAGTATTTCTGATACTTTAGATTTCGTCAGCATTCTGAAAGCGACACAGGCTTTATCAAGTGAAATTCAATTAGAAAACTTAATTTCAACTTTACTGCAAATAGTAATCGAAAACGCGGGAGCAGAAAAAGCAGCTTTAATTTTCTTAAAGGAAGATAACCATCATTTAGAAGCTATCGCGACTAAAGATAATGGTGTAACTCACTTATCAATACCATACGAAACCAGCAAAGACATTCCTTTAAAATTAATAAATTACGTCAAACGCAGCTTAAAAACTATTGTGCTTGATAATCTCAGCGTTGAAAACGATTTTGCCACAGATGAATATTTAATACAGCAACAACCCAAGAGTTTATTATGTACGCCGATTTTAAAACGAGGTAAATTAACCGGGATGCTGTATCTAGAGAATAAATTAACAAAAGGTGCATTTACACGCCAAAGATTGGAAGTAATTAAACTTTTATGTACCCAAGCTGCTATTTCTTTAGAAAATGCTCGTCTTTATAAATCACAGCAAGAAACTAATACATTGCTGAATTCACTCTTGCAAACAATACCAGATTTGTTTTTTGCTAAAGACTTGCAAGGAAGACATATTGCAGTCAATTCTAATTTAGCTAAATTCTTTGGTAAACCTATTACAGAGATTATTGGTAAAACCGATGCGGAATTGTTTCCTCCAGAAATAGCCGCAGTCGCAATGGCTAAAGACAGAGAAATCATGACTAAAGAAATTACCGAAACTTTTGAAGAACTTGTACCAATTAAGGGAGAAAACTGCACTTATCTAACCGTTAAAACACCTTTAAAAGATTTTCAAGGAAGTACTGTAGGGATGATTGGTATTACTAGAAATATCACCGACAGAAAACGAGCAGAAGACGCAGTAATTAAAAAATCAAAAGAGTTAGAAAAAGCTCTACAAGAATTAAACCAAGCCCAGTTACAAATGGTGCAAAATGAAAAAATGGCGACTTTGGGTAATTTAGTTGCCGGAGTAGCACACGAAGTTAACAACCCTATTGGATTTCTCAAAGGTAGTATTAGCAATGCCGAAGAGTATATTAAAGATTTATTTGCTCACATAGAATGCTATCAAGAAAATTACCCGACTCCAGAATCACAAGTTATCGAAAATGCCGAAGATATTGATTTAGAATTCCTCAGCGAAGATTTACCAAAATTGTTAAATTCGATGAGGTTAGCAACAGAACGGATTAAAGATATTAGTACAAGTTTACGAACTTTTTCCAGGGCAGATACATCTGAAAAAGTTGCTTGCAATATTCATGAAGGTATTGATAGCACGATTTTAATTTTAAAATATCGTCTCAAAGCTAACGATAAACGTCCGGCAATTGAAATTATTCAAGAGTACGGACAATTACCACCAATCAAGTGTTTTTTAGGGCAATTAAACCAAGTTTTTATGAACATTATTGCCAATGCCATAGATGCTTTAGATACAGTCAGTGAAGGAAAAACATTTTCTGAAATACAAGCAAATCCTCATAAAATAACTATCAAGACTGAACTTGTTACCGAGAATAACGCAATATTAATTCGTATCAAAGATAATGGTTATGGAATGCCTTTGGCAGTTCGAGAACGTATATTTGATAATCTTTTTACTACCAAAGGAGTCGGTAAAGGTACGGGATTGGGACTTGCGATCGCCCGCGCAATTGTTGAAGAAACTCACGCTGGTAAATTAAGCTGTAATTCCACAGTTGGGGAAGGAACTGAATTTTTAATTGAATTGCCGGTTTGATCGAGTTGAAAGTTTGTAGTAACTTACATCTTGCACCACTATTGTTAAGAGGATGTTTGAAAAGTCAAAAAGGTTACTTAAAACCTCTCTCTAAATCTCTCTCCTACTAGGAGAGAGACTTTGAAACCCTTATTATTCCGTTTCCCTTCCCTAATAGGGAAGGGGTTAGGGGTTAGGTTTCTAGGATTTTGATGTTAAACATAATACGCATTCTTACATCCTCTAAGCCCGAATTTCACGGATATCAATTTCAACGCTCATATACAAAGTACGTTAAAACGCACTAAAAGCCACTTCTAGTCTGATTTATCAGACTTTGTTTGTGAGCCTTGGAATTTATTCCAAGGCGATTGTGAAAGCTAACTAAAAATGATCCAATAAGTTCGTAGTAAGCGATTTATCGCTTTTTATTTAGGGCTAAAGCCCTTACTACGAACCTCTAGTCAATTAAAGTCACAGGAATCGAACTTGATGCTAATACAGTTTGTGAAACGGAACCCACCAAAACTTTATCCCAAGACTGATGCCCCCGCTTACCGATAACAATATCAGTAACTTGATAATCCTTAGCGACGCGAATAATTTCTTCTGGAATTGAACCCGTAACGGTAATAAACTGATGGCGAATATCTGCTAAAAGCCGTTGAGATGTTGATTTTTGAAACTCTACTTCTTGAGGATTATTTGTTTGAATAACGTGTAATACAATCACCTCACCATCACTACGACGGGCAATATCGGCAGCTTTAGTTAACACTTGAGTTGCTACAGAAGAGGTATCAACGGCAGCTAGCAGCAGAATTGAACGGGTAACTCCTACCTTGGTGGGATCTACTTCACCCTTTTCTAACAATGTTGGTGCAAAAGTGGGGATTGCCCAGGCTCCTAGAGGTGCAGTTACTAAGATAGATAAAGCGGCGATCGCTAATATTGTTTCTCCTCCTTCAATTCCTTGTGCCAGGGGAATCGCTCCAATTGCGGCTTGAACTGTGGCTTTTGCTGAGTTTCCAGGTAGTAAAAAGAACCGTTCTCGCCAGTTCCAGTTACTTCCGACTGTAGATAAATACCATCCGATAGCCCTTCCTATCAAGGTTCCAATTGCTAGAATTATTAATCCCGGTACTAAAGTCTTTTCTAACACCTGTATTTGAATACTTGCCCCTAATAATACAAATAAAATGATTTGCGCTACTACCCATAAACTATCAAAACCAGAGCGCAATTTTCTTGCTAAGGGAGCATCAAATTCAATTAGGAAAAAGCCCGTTACCATCACTGCTAAATAACCGGAAAACAAAGGTAAAATCTCTGCTAAAACTACCAGCAATAATGCTAAAGTTGCCGCGACTAAAGTATCTTGTACCGTACTTTGAGTCCAGTTTTGCTTAGCTAAGAATAAAACTAAGATTTTTGCAGTTGCTAAACCGATGATTACTCCTAAAACAATTTGACAAATAATTTGAATGGGAAGTAATAGAAAAGGATTTAAAGTTAAACCAAAAGGTAATATTATTAAACTAGAGGTTGTTCCCTGTCCCAAAAAATTCAGTAATAAACTAAATACTAATAGAAGTAAAACATCTGATAAAGCACTTCCGGTAAGTATGGCATCAGGGATTCCTTTATTAACACCCCAACCCAAACTTTTTAGCCGCAGCATTCCCGGTACAATTACCGCAGGAGATTCGGCTCCAATAATACAGCCTAATAATAATCCTGTAGGGAAATCGAACTTAAAAATCCACATTGCAGCCAAAGCAATAATTAAAGCTTCGCAACTCGCAGGTAGAAACCCCAACCGCAACGCTACCGTTCCCTGCTGTACCAGTTTTTCTCGATCCAAACCCAACCCAGCCTTCATCAAAATTACCATTACCGCGATCGTTCGCAAAGGAGCAGACGCTGCAAGTACGCCAGGATCTATTAAGTTAGCAGCTTGGGGACCAAGAATAATTCCTACTAAAATCATGCCTACCAATGCTGGAACTTTGAGTCTTTGGGCAATTTGTCCGACGAAAAAGCCCATAAGTAGAATTAAGATAAAACTTTTTAACATCAGTGCAACCGATCGCTTTCATCATTTAATAGCGCGATCGCCTCTTCACACCAAGCAATGCGATAAGTTTCGTAACGAATACCGCAGCGCAAAGTTATGTAAAGACATTTTTGTTCATAAGATAACTGAGAAATATCGGGAAATTCTTGCTGTTCTATTTCTTTGTAAACTGACAATTTTTGCGAGTGAATTTGATGATGTCGTTCAATCTCTTGCAGAATAACCGATTTAGGCACTAATTTGGCTGCAATCACTTTGACTAGTAACTCTTCACGAATCGCCATAGGTTCTACTGGTTCTACTAGCCAGGTTTTTAGTGTTTCTACCCCAACTTCGGTAACTCGGTAGAGCTTTTTATTAGGACGACCTTCTTGAGGAATCAATTCTGAGGAAATCGCACCATCTTTTTCTAATTTACCTAGTTCTCGATATATCTGCTGCTGGCTTGCTTGCCAATAATATTTACTGGTTAGAGAAAACTTCTTCCATAAATCGTAACCACTGTAGGATTCGGAACCCAATGTTGCCAAAATTGTGTGCGCTAGTGACATTTTTTAAATAAACAGCTATCAAATTTAGCTTGACATACTCAACTTGTTTTATATAATTTAACTATATACACAACTTGTTGTATATGCCCAATTTGCATTTTTTTGCATTTTATTAATCATCTTTCTCTGCGATGAAATCATGAATCAGCAGTCTATCCCAGAAGTTTTGGAACGGGAAAAATCATTTCCAGTTAGAAAATGGCAGTTATTTTTAGCTGGTTCAATTATCTTACTGGCTGGCGTGGGAATTGGTAAATTTAATGGGAAGTTTGAGCCGAATGACACCAGCGTTCAAGCGCAAACTCAAGCTCAACCACTTCCGGTTGAAACAACTAAAATTCAATTAGCCAAAAATTACCAAACAGTGCAAAGCTATACGGGTGAAGTTGTAGCGATGCGTACTAGCGAAATTGGTTTTGAACGTAGCGGTAAATTAGTAGAAATATTGGTAGATGAGGGAGATAGGGTTAGGAAAGGGGCAATTTTAGCCAAATTAGATACAGCTAATTTGCAAGCCCAACGTCGCTCTTTAGTTGCTCAAAAAGCACAAGCAGAAGCGAGACTGGTGGAACTCAAAAATGGTGCGAGAAGAGAACAGATTGCAGCAGCGAAAGCCAGTGTTAGAGACTTAGAAAGACAATTAAAATTAGAAGAATTAAAAACCCGTCGCCGAAAATATCTTTACGAGCAGGGAGCGATTTCTAAGGAGCAATTTGATGAAGTTGCTTTTAATTCCCAAGCTTTATCGGAGCGTCTGAATAATGCTCAAAGCAACCTTGAAGAATTGCTCAACGGGACTCGTTACGAACAAAAAGCAGCCCAACAAGCAGCAGTTGACCAATTATCGGCTGAAATTACCAATTTAGATATAACTATTGCCAAAAGCACTCTGAAAGCTCCTTTTACCGGGATTATTGGACTTCGTTCTGCTGATGAGGGGACGGTAGTTGAAGCTGGTAAATCGGTAGTACGTTTAGTCCAAGATAGTCAACCAGAAGTAAAAATTGGGGTTCCGATTAATGTAGCTGGGAAATTAGTATCTCAGAGTCAGCAAGAATTAGAGATTGGGGGAAAACCTTATTCAGCTAGGGTAAAGTCAATTTTACCAGAAGTAGATTCAGCTACTCGTACTCGAACGGTTATTTTACAGCTACCATCAACAGCTAAAGTTTCCCCAAGAGAAATTGCTCGGTTCAAAATTTCTCAAACCATTGCTACAGAGGGTTTTTGGCTACCGATTACAGCATTAGTAAAAGGCGATCGCGGTTTGTGGTCATGTTATGCGGTTGTTGATGAAAAAGATGGTAATTCAAAAGTCGAACGTAGATTAATAGAAGTATTAGAAACCAACGGAAAAAGGGTTTTAGTTAGAGGGACAATTCAAGCAGGAGACACAATCGTTACTGACGGTACGCAAAGACTTGTTCCCGGTCAATTGGTTAGTAAAGAAAGTGAGGAATAGGTAATAGGAAATAATGAGAATAAATAATATTAATAATATTCAAACTGCTTAATTAACTAATACCTCTGTGTTCCTCTGCGTTAACCTCCGCGAGCCTTTGCGTTTAATAAATATCTTTTTTAAAATTACAACTTTTTGACAAATAAATACCAATCGTCAATGCCCAAAACATTATGTTTACTCTCTTTTATCGTAATTCCCGCTTACTAATTCTTACTATTATCTTAATTACCGTTTGGGGAATTTCTTCCTATTTCACTTTACCAAGACTAGAAGACCCCGAATTAGTTTCTCGTACTGCTATAGTGAGTACTTTCTTTCCTGGTGCTGATGCGGAAAGGGTAGAAGCTTTAGTAACAGAAAAAATAGAAGATAAATTAACAGAGATAGAGGAAATTGATAATTTTGAATCTACTTCCCGTACTGGTAGTTCTATTATTACGATTGACTTACAAGATACTGTCAGTAAACAAGAAGTAAATTCGGTCTGGACGCGAATTAGGAATAAAATAGATGAAGCCGAAGTCGAACTACCTGATAATATTATTGAGCCAGAATTAGAAGCAGCTAAAGTCAAAGCTTATGCTTTAATTGCTGGTTTGACTTGGGAACAAGATGATAAACCTAATTATGGAATTTTACGTCGGCAAGCAGAAGTTTTTAAAGAACGTTTAGAAGCTATATCGGGAACTGAGGAAGTAGAAATTTTTGGCGAGCCTCAAGAGGAAATAATCGTCGAAATTAATCCCGAAGCATTGGCTAGTTACAATTTAACAGCAAGAGAACTATCACAACAAATTGCTCAAAGTGATTCCAAAATTTCTGCGGGACAGTTACGCGATCGAGATAATAATTTATTAATTCAAGTTGCGGGAGAACTAGATACTTTAGCAAGAATAAGACAAATTCCGATTAATTTTGGCAGTCAAGGTCAATTTGTGACTTTACAAAATATCGCCACAATTAGCAAGGGAATTAAGGAACCAGCTACCGAACTTGCATTATTAAATGGTCATCCTGGTGTTGCTGTTGCGGTTCACGTTCAGTCGGGAACAAGACTAGATTTATGGTCGGAAGTAGCTAATGAAAAAATAGCTGAATTTAAGTTAGAATTGCCTAGTAATATTGGTTTACCGATTATTTTTGCTCAAAGTAGTTATGTTGAGGAAAGATTAAACAGTTTAATTTTGAATCTATTAATGGGCGCGGGTTTAGTATTTGGCGTAACTGTAATTATGATGGGTTTGAAGAGTGCTTTAATAGTAAGCTCGGCTTTACCTCTATCAGTATTTATGGTGTTTGGTTGCATGAATTGGTTAAACATTCCCCTCCATCAAATGTCGATTACCGGATTGATTGTTGCACTGGGAATTTTAATTGATAATGCAATCGTGATGGTAGATGAAGTACAAAAGGAATTAGGAAAGGGAATTAAACCTAAAGCAGCGATAAACCATAGCATTCAAAATTTAGCAATTCCTCTATTAAGTTCAACTCTAACTACTGTTTTAGCTTTTTTACCAATAGCATTATTACCTGGGAGTGTAGGAGAATTTGTCGGGACAATTGCTATTACCGTTATCGTAGCTGTTTGCTGTTCCCTATTTATTTCGTTAACGATTATTCCTACTTTCAGCGCTAAATTGCATCGGGATAAGGATAGTGAAGATAAAAAACAAAATTTATCTTGGCTGCAAAGTGGTATTTTTATTCCTCTTTTGAATCGTTTGTATCGACGTACTGTAAAATTCACAATTGCAAAACCTGTCTTATCAATTTTGCTCGCTTTATTAATCCCAGTTATGGGTTTTATTCAAGCTGGTAGTCTCGAACAACAATTTTTTCCGGCTGCTGATAGAGATCAACTTCAAATTGAACTAGAATTACCTGCTTCAGTTTCTTTAGCAAAAACTCAAACTTTAATTAAACAAATTCGCCAAAAAATTCTAGCTAATCCAGAAGTTACAGATGTTCACTGGTTATTAGGTAGCAGTATTCCTTCCTTTTACTACAACTTGACTGGTGGAAAAGAACAGCAAGCTAATTACGCTCAAGCATTAGTACAGTTAAATTCTCTAACCTCTAGTTCTATAACTAAAAAAATCCAAAGCGAACTAGATAAAGCTTTTCCTTCAGCACGAATTATTGTCAGACAATTAGAACAAGGACCTCCTTTTGCTGCACCGATTGAAATGCGGATTTATGGTTCTAATGTGGAAACTTTACAATCATTGGGTGAAAAAGCTAGACAATCATTAGTACAAATTAAAGATGTAACTCATACCCGTGCAAGCTTAAATGAAATTCAACCACAAATAGAATTTCAAGTAGACGAAGAACAAGCACGTTTAGCAGGATTAAACCGGACAACAATTGCTCAACAGTTGGATAATTCCTTAGAAGGTGTAATTGGTGGTTCGATATTAGAAGGAAACGAAGAATTACCCGTCAGAGTTCGTTTAGGAAATCAAGAAAGAGGTAACTTATCACAAATATCTTCTTTAAATTTATTAGCAAATTCTTCAAGTATTAATCGGGAAGGGAATAATCCCCTTGCTGCTATTCCTCTTTCTTCCTTGGGTAAAGTTCAACTTAAACCAGAATTAGCTCAAATTACTCACTACAACGGACAAAGAGTTAACACAGTTCAAGGTTTTCTAAATGCTGGAGTTTTACCAGCAGAGATTTTAAGTAAATTTGAAGCCAAATTAGAAAATAACAAATTTACTTTACCTCCTGGTTACAAATTTGAATTTGGTGGAGAGCAAGAAGAAAGAAACGATGCTGTAGGGGGTTTGGTTTCTACCGTGGGAGTTTTAATTATTCTTATGATAGCCACATTGGTACTTTCCCTCGGTTCATTCCAATTAGCAGGTGTTATCGGAATAGTTGCTGTAGCATCTTTTGGTTTGGGTTTATTTTCCATCTGGTTATTTGACTATCCCTTCGGCTTCAACCCAATCATCGGTTCGATAGGTTTAATTGGTGTCGCAGTCAATGACTCAATCGTTGTTCTCAGCGCAATTTCTAATCATCCAATAGCAAAAACTGGAAATTCTAAAGCTATTCAAGAAGTGGTATTACACTCGACTCGTCACGTAGTCACCACTACGTTGACAACAGCCATTGGATTTGTCCCTCTATTGCTTTCTGGTGGGGAATTTTGGCCACCTTTGGCAGTTGCTATTGGTGGTGGTGTAATTGGTGCAACTTTGCTGGCTCTTTATTTCGTTCCTGCTGCTTATTATTTGATAAAAAATCGTTTTTCAACGAGTAAGATGGTGATTGATTCGCTTTAACTAGTACCGCTTGGCGTAAGTAAGAAGTAAGAAGTAAGAAGTAAGAGTTTTAGCCATTTTAGATGGTAGCTTTATTTCCGCCGTGGTGTACTAGTGAATATCACAGGGAGCCAGATATATGAAAAAAGATATTTCAGTAAAGTATTAAATCAGACTTTTGAAACATCTGCTAAGAACCTTCGCTTAATTGACGTTTGAGTTGAGCTACTTCTTGTTCGACCTTGATTAATCTTTCTACTATATCTAAACGTTGTGTATCGGCAGATTGATGATAACCATAAAACTGATTGAATTTTTCTCTTTGATCTACAGTCGATTTGGCTATTTCTACAACCAAATTCCTGATATCTTCTTTCAAACTGCTGACATCATCTTTCAAGCTTCTGATATCTTCTCTATTGCTTCTAATTAATTCTGCATTTTCCTGAATATACTCTGCATTCGCTGCGATGTTGGCTGTATTTCTAATTTGACTTTCTTGTATCTGTCTTTGAACGCCTAACATCTGTTCGATAGTGTTTTGAATTTCTTCTGGTGTCATAATTGATTCCGCTCGTCTGATTGTTTAATAATATCAAATTTAGAACTAGTTCATTAAGTAATATTTCTGTGTTGACCTCCGCGATTCTTGACGTTTGATAAATATATTTTTTATTCATAACTTAAATAATCTGAATTCTGTACGTTTAAAACAAATACTGTTTCATCAAAAGCTTAAAATCCACATCTTGTTTTTTTCTTCACAATTAAGATTGGGATTACATTTAGATACTTTCAATCTTCTTCCATACAGTTCGGAATTATCTCAAAGCTTTGAGGTAAAAATTTTTTCTAATTACTATTCTCTGCTTCCTATTTTTCGTTCTTAAATCAGTTTACAAACGTAAAAATAGTCGGCACACAAGGACAATAACAAGTGTTGAAAAAAATTACATTGATAGTAGCTATAACTCTGCTTTTTTTAAGCGGAACAATAAATAATGCTTTTGCTCAGATACAGTCACCAGGATTTCCACCTGCTACCAATAATGGTAATGCTTCTACAGCATTTGTATTAATCTGTGCGGCGATGGTGTTGTTGATGACACCGGGGCTGGCTTTTTTCTACGGTGGATTTGTCCGCAGCCGCAATGTCCTCAATACGCTGATGATGAGCTTTGTCACGATGGCTATTATCGGTGTGACTTGGGTTTTGTGGGGCTATAGCTTTGCTTTTGCACCCGGTAACGCATTTTTTGGTGGGTTTGAATGGTTTGGGTTAAACAACGTTGGTTTGCAACCAAGCGAATATGCACCACAAATTCCCCATTTGGCATTCATGGCTTATCAGGGAATGTTTGCCATTATTGCCCCAGCCTTAATTTCCGGCGCGATCGCAGAAAGGATGAGTTTCACCGGATACTCAATATTCGTGGTTTTGTGGTCATTTTTTATCTATTCTCCCATCGCGCATATGGTTTGGGGTGTAGGTGGATTATTAAGTTTATCTGGCGGTTGGGGTGCGTTAGATTTTGCTGGTGGTACTGTCGTACATATTAGTTCTGGGGTATCAGCTTTTGTTGCAGCCATGTACCTCAAGCCCCGAAAAACTTTTCCCGATAAATTAAGTCCACCACACAATGTACCGTTTATTTTACTCGGTGCTGGTTTATTATGGTTTGGCTGGTTTGGCTTTAACGCAGGTAGCGCTTTAGAAGCCAACAATTTAGCAGTAGTAGCCTTTGTGAATACCAATACCAGTGCAGCAGCAGGCACTTTAACTTGGTTAATTTTAGAAAGAGTATTGCGCGGTAAATCTACAGCAGTAGGTGCAGCCACAGGAGCCGTTGCAGGCTTGGTAGGTATTACACCAGCAGCCGGATTCGTTACACCCATAGCAGCAATCTTGATCGGTAGTATCACCGCTTTTATATGCTTCTACGCCGTCAGTCTCAAGCATAAAATGCAGGTTGACGATGCTTTAGATACATTTCCTATTCATGGCGTAGGCGGAACAGTCGGCGCAATTTTGACAGGTATCTTTGCTAGCAGAGCCGTCAACCCAGGCGGAAGAGACGGTTTATTATATGGCAATCCCGACGAACTACTTTTAGAACTTGCCGCAATTGTAGTTACTTACTTTATCGCCGGATTTGGTACCTGGATTATTCTCAAAGTAGTTGAAAGTACTGTTGGATTGCGAGTCCATGAAAACGCCGAATTACAAGGAATGGACATCAGCGAACACGGCGAAGAAGCTTACAACTCCGAATATACAGATAAAATTAATTTTGGTAAAAAGTGATGTTAGGGAGTAGGGAATTGGGCATCGCGCATTGATAATTGATAACTCCTAACTTCCCCTTGTCTCCCCATCCCCCCATCTCCCCCTCTCCCCATCTCCCCATGAGTAGACTACAATCTTATGCAAAGAATTGAGTCTGCTAATAACCGTGTCTAGTTCTGTTAAAACTTTTCCTGCTTGGGCATTTTTCTCTTTATTAAGTAACGTCATACTTCTACTAGCGGTAATCTTGCTGATTGGCAAACAGCAGGCTGTTGCCGCTTTTTTGGCTAATGTTCTTTCTCCGACTCCGCAACCTACTCCTAAGACTCAAACACAGCAAGCCGTTGCCCCTCAATTGGGTAAACGCTATCAATTTGACTATCAAAAGTGGGTGAATATTCTCGAACAGGAAGCTGAAGTTGCAGCAGAGAAGAAACCCCGGAATTTAACTGTGATGGCTGGAGATTCTCTGAGTTTGTGGTTTCCCTCGGAGTTGTTACCGGATAATAAAACGTGGTTAAATCAAGGAATCTCTGGGGAAAAAACTGCTGGTTTATTAAAAAGATTAAATTTATTTGACAAAACCACACCGGAAAGCATTTTTGTGATGATAGGCATCAACGATCTAATTGCTGGTGTGAGCGATCGCACAATTTTAGATAATCAACGACAGATATTAACTTATTTACATAAAAAGCATCCCAAAGCCCAAATAGTAGTACAGTCAATTTTGCCGCATCAAGGCGAACAAGCAACTTGGGAAGGCAAAAAAAAGCTTTTAGCTATTCCTAATAGTCGCATTCGCAACTTAAATCAACAGTTGCGAACCATAGCAGCAAAAGAAGGCGTAAAATACTTAAACCTATATCCTTTGTTTGCCGATAAACAAGGAAATCTCAAATCCAACTTTACAACTGATGGATTACACCTGAATCCAAATGGTTATTTAGTCTGGAGTTCCGCTTTACAGTTAACAGTGAACAGTGAGCAGTGAATAACTAACAACTAATAACTAACAACTAATAACTACTATTATGGATACAAAAGCTTTTAAACGTTCATTACAACATTCTGAAAATTACCATCGTCGGGGATTTGGACATCAAGAAGAAGTGGCTACTCAGCTAGATTCGGAATATCAAAGTAGTTTAATCCAAGAGATTAGAGATAATAATTATACTTTAAACAGGGGCGATGTTACTATTCGCTTGGCGGAAGCTTTTGGCTTTTGTTGGGGTGTGGAGCGTGCTGTGGCAATGGCTTATGAAACCCGCAAGCATTTCCCTTCCGAACAAATTTGGATTACTAATGAAATTATTCACAACCCATCTGTAAATCAACGTTTGCGAGAAATGCAGGTTGGATTTATTTCTGTGGAAGCCGATCAAAAAGACTTTTCTGTAGTTGGTTCTGGAGATGTGGTAATTTTACCTGCTTTCGGCGCAAGCGTTGAAGAAATGCAGGTGCTGTCGGATAAAGGCTGTAAAATTGTCGATACAACTTGCCCTTGGGTTTCTAAAGTTTGGAATACGGTTGAAAAGCATAAGAAAGTTGACTGTACTTCGATCATTCACGGCAAATATAAGCACGAAGAAACTATTGCAACTAGTTCCTTTGCTGGTAAATATCTGATTGTTCTCAATTTGCACGAAGCTGAATATGTTACCAACTATATTTTGAATGGTGGCAATAAAGAAGAGTTTCTAAGTAAATTCAGTAAAGCTTGTTCAAAAGGATTCGATCCCGACATCGATTTAGAGAAAGTTGGGATTGCCAATCAAACTACAATGCTCAAAGGAGAAACCGAACAGATTGGTAAGCTATTTGAGCGTACCATGATGAAAAAATATGGCCCTACCGAACTAAATCAGCATTTTCAAAGCTTCAATACCATTTGCGACGCTACCCAAGAAAGACAAGACGCAATGTTAGAGTTAGTGGAAGAAAAACTCGATCTAATGATCGTGATTGGTGGATTTAATTCATCAAATACCGCTCACTTACAGGAAATAACAGTAGAAAAACAGCTTCCTTCCTATCATGTCGATAGCGTTGAAAGAATTTTATCAGAAAATAGCATCGAACATCGTCAGTTAAATGGCGATATCGAAACATCTCAAAAATGGCTCCCAGATGGGAAAATTGTCGTGGGGATTACTTCTGGTGCTTCTACACCGGATAAAGTCGTAGAAGATGTAATCAAGAAGATTTTTGAACTCAAGCAAGCAGCGGTTGTCGTTTAAATCGATTTACAATAAATTTTTTCAAAATTAAAAAACCCGGTTTTGTGGAAAAACCGGGTTTCTTCCTGATCTAAAATTTTTGAAACTAGTATGGAGCCACATTAAATAATGGTTCGTAGTAGCGCTGTCTTCGCCTCATGATTCGGATTTCGGAGGCGCTGAAGCGCTACTACGAACTAGCTTTTTTTACTTTGTAAGGGAACATAATCGACATAGTAACTGTCATCCACTCAAACAAACTTCACTGTTTACCTAATTTATCGTAAATACTTGCGGAAATTTTGAATATAAGAGTGAAGACAATTAAAGCTATCAACATTCAATTTTGCATTACATCCCATATCACCTACAGGGTTCAAAAGATACCATCTATAAATGTAAAAACTACGCGATTATTTAAGCACTTTTCAAAAAATCATCTTTCTTGCGATAGTTGCATAGTCGATGCCAAAATCAGCCAATTATCAACTAATATCTCAATAAATAAGCCATTATTAAATTCTGCCCAGAGAAATTAATAATATTTATAGATCGGGTTAAGTACCACTAATGCTGTATGATAATTAACACTAATAGCAAAGTTACTTCTAAAGATAAACATTTAATTTTAGCATTAAGTTATTGATTGATAACCGTAAAAACTAGTAAATTAATAGAAGCTAACTGCTATTCCTGGCCAAAATTTAGCTATATAAAGACTATTCCTCTCTCAACTAATTTCAATGTCAGAGTGAGGGATTATCCTCGTATATCTAAATATCTACTCAAATTAAAAGGGTTAAGGATTATGATGAGGATCGATAAAAAATTAGCGCTTGCAACTGCTTGTCTAACCATATTTTCGGCTGTAGCTGTGAAACCAGTGAGTGCGATCGACAGCAACCAATCGGGGCAATTGATAGCACAGTCGTCCAATGATGAATCATTTATTGAAGAAACGCCCCCTAAGTCTGAGACTAATCAAAATGATGTACCATCATCCAATACACAAAGTTCTGATGATTCTTGGATAATGCCAGTTTTATGGGGATTAGGTGGATATTTGATTGGCAGTCTTGTAGGAACAAATAAGACTTACACCAAGATGAACAAAGGTCGTTAATCTGGATTTATGTTACTTCTTACAGTGTGTTTCTCTTCAAATTAACTCGGCTCGAAATCGTTGAGGAGTGACTTCTGATTGCGATTTAATGGTGGACAATTATTAGTCTGTCCACCATTAATGGGATTAGGGAATAGAGAATAGGGAACAGGGAATAGGGAATGGGGAATAGGGAATAGGAAAGAGATATACTAACACCTTTAACCTTTAACCTTTAACCTACTCCTAACTCTCGATTTCTTTGCCAAATAACGTTAGGTACATCAAACGATAGATGTCTGTATTATCTACAGTAGTAGGTAATTTATCTGCGTTTAATCCGTGTGTTTTAGTGACAATCGAACCAGTAAAATCATTGAAGCCTGCCCACGCGATCGCGAAGGGATAATTTTTTCCTTGTTTATCTGGCCCCGACATAAAAGGTAAAGTAGCTGTACCATCTTTACCATCCCAGGGTGCCCCATTGTCACCTTTTTCTGGCAGGGGTTTATCCAAAGGAAATTTTTCGGTGGTGCCTCCAATTACTTCTAAACCACCTGCATCGCTATCGGCAGCAGTGACTAATAATGTATTGGGATTTTTTTGATCGATAAATTCCATTGCGACACCAACCGCATCATCGGCGCGTTTGACTGCTTCTATACAGCCTTTAGCGTTGTTGTAATTACAAAAGTTGTCGCTTCCTTCTTCTTCTAAAACAATAAAAAAGCCATTTGAATTTTGGGATACGATTTTTAGAGTTGCATCTAACATTTGAGACACCGTAGGAGTATCTGAAACGTATAAGGGTAAATTTTTCTCTTTTAAATCTTCTTCGGATTCGTCGTTATAAGTGTCTGTTGCCGCGAATATTCCTAATACTTTTTTAGTCTCTGCGGGTAAATCTAAAAGTTCGTCGCGAGTATAAACTACGGTATAGCCCTTTTTTTTGGCTTCTTCGATTAAATTCAATCCGTCTTCTCGCTGACTTTCTTCAGCTTTAGCATACTTTCCCGCAGTACCTTTAGGCAGATAAAATACTTCACCACCACCTAAAATTACATCGACACCAGAGTTAACTATTTGCTTGGTGATTTCTGCAAACTCTCGACGAGTCTTGGTTTTAGCGACAAATGCCCCCGTTCCCGGTTCGGGTATAATACCGGAATTGATAATTGCCGTAGCTTTATTAGCTTCAACAGCTTCTTCCATAATAGTTTGTGGTTTACCCGAAGCTGCAACTATGGGTTGTCCGTTTTCATCTAATCCAAAAGAATCATCATTTACTTTGACTCCCGTAGCGTGAATTACCGCACCTGCATTAGAAGTCGCGGTAAGTTGGTTTTTCAAATGTCCTAAATATACCCCCAAATTTGACATCTTATCCCAATTTAATCTACCATCAGGCCCATAATTAAGCATTCGCGCTGCACCCCAATGAGATGCACTGGTACCATCTGGATGGATAAATATGACGTTTCCTTGATTAGTTGGATTCGCAGTAGTTTTATCGGATGGTGAGGTATTACATCCAGCTAAACCTACTATTATCAAGGCTGTTAAACCAATAATTTTTCTGTTAATTTGCAACATGGTTTTTTAGAGACTCTATATATTTGTTTCTGAGAAGGTTTATGGCTTTTATGATGTTAAACCTGGGCTAGATATAGCAATATGCTTGGATTTTGTAAATATTTTAAGACTTAAATTTTCTTAGTAAAAAATAAAAAACAGTAAATATTATAAGTATTTTTTCTAGTATATCCGGAATCAATAAGCGTAATATGTATATATTCCTTGTATTTTATAAGTATTTTTGACTATGTTCTTTTCAGAAGCTTTGGCAAGCAAAATTACCGAAGAAGTTGTCAAAAGTTTGGTTGGTATTTTTATCGGAGAAAGTTGGGATAAAGTCTCGAAGTTAGGATATATCTTAGATAAAAAGGCTCAGCAGATATTATTTAATGCATCGCACAAGTACATACAAAACTATACAGAGCGTCACGGTTGCCTGAAAGTCTTGGGTATGCAGGAGCCTGTAGAACTTGAAAAGGTTTATACTAGTGTACGTTTTCTAGAAAGATTGAATATTCGTCAGTTTGAATCTATTGAAAATTTAGAAAAAATTTACCGACAAAATCGCAGTTTTCAACCACAAAATACTTTAGATTCAAATGGACTTCAAGTTGCTAATGAAAAACAGTATTTAATGGTTTTAGGTGGTCCAGGGGTTGGGAAGTCTACGTTTTTACGTAAGATGGGACTCGAAGCACTCAAGGGAAACGAAGGAGAATATCTACATAAGTGTATTCCAGTTTTTATTGATTTAAAAAGGTTTGAGTCAAAACAAGAAATTGATACTAAACAAGCGATTATTGAAGAGTTTAGCATTTGTGGTTTTCCCGATGCAGAAGCAGCTACAGAAAAATTGCTTAACTCGGGAAAATTATTAATTATATTGGATGGCTTGGATGAAGTTCCAGGAAAAGTCACTAATGATGTAATTGACCACATTCACAATTTTTGCGATAAATACGATCGGAATCGCTTCATTATTTCTTGTCGAACTGCTGCCTATAATCATAATTTTCTTCGCTTTACTGATGTGGCAATGGCAGAGTTTAGCAATGCTCAAATTAAGCAGTTTATTTATAATTGGTTTCAGTCAGAATCCGATAAGAAAATAGATACGGCAGCTAAATGTTGGGAATTATTACAAAAACCAGAAAATGCCGGCGCAAAAGAATTAGCAAATACTCCTCTATTATTAACTTTACTCTGTTTGGTTTATCACCGTTCGCAAAATTTTCCTAATAATCGTAGTGTTTTATATAGCAAGTCATTAAGACTATTTTTAGAAGAGTGGGCTGCTGAAAGAAGAATTATGCGAGAGGCTATTTACGAAGGTTTAAATACAGAATATCAAGAAATACTACTTTCTCAAATTGCTCATTCTGGGTTTGAAATTGACCAATTATTTTTTGGGAAGCGAGATGTTGTTGATAAAATTAGATTTTTTTTGCAAGATAATCTCAATGCACCAAAGCATCTCGATGGAGAAAAAGTTTTAACTGCGATCGCAACTCATCAAGGAATTTTAGTAGAACGGGCTGAAGATGTATTTTCGTTTTCCCATTTGACGCTCCAGGAATATTTAACAGCGCAATATATTGTAGACAATTTTCAAATTGAAACATTAGTAAATCATCATCTTGCTGATAGACGTTGGCACGAAGTATTTCAATTAGTTGCGGGTTTGATGCGCGGTGGGGTAGATAATTTTCTATTGATGATGGAAGCAAAAGCACAAAAATATGTTAATACTTCAAAGTTACAAGGTTTATTAAGATGGGCAGAGGAAGCTACTACAGATACTTCGGAAGATTATAATTTAAGCGCAAAACGTGCAACAGCATTGTTTTTAGCAGTTGCAAGAGACAGTGTATTAGATTTCGTGACACTTTTGAGTCCGAAACTTTCAAGCATAATGGAAATAACCTGCGCTTTAAATTTTGCTCGTGCGGTTAATTATCCTCGTAATAAAAATAGTACAAGTCGCGCTTTGTCTGATGCTTTCTCTCGTACTGTAGTCAAACGGTTAGATGATTTTAGAATATTTAAGTATGTGGAATTTAAAACTGTAGTAACACGTTTAAATAAAATTAAAAATCAAGCTCCCAGAAGTTACGAACCTTACAGAGCGCATAAAGGATTTAACAATCGGGTTTCTAATATCTGGTTCAGTTCCTTAAATTTAAATTCCGATTTAGTCAATTTATCAAATGAAGAATTAGACGCTCTAGATAATTTTATCTATATTAATTCGTTGATAGTACGCTGCAAGCAAGCAGCAGTTAGAGTATCTTCTAAAACGTGGTCAGAAATTGAAAATAGAATGCTATTAGTTCAAAGCAATTAGTAATGAAAAGTTAATTGTCGTCAAGTCCACACTTCCGCCTTGTAAGCCGGAGGCTTTCTCGCAGAGAAATTAATTTCAAGGCTAATATACAAAGTACGTTAAAACGCACTAAAAGCCATACCCAGTCTGATTTATCAGACTTTGTGTTTGAGCCTGGGAATTTATTCCAAGGCGATGTTGAGAATGGTGCAAGATGTAAGATTTATAGGACTTTTGCTATCAGACGGAGAGCAGCGCGTTACGGAGGTTCCCGCAGTACGTAGCGACTGCGGAGGGTTTGCAACCCCCGGCGGTGCCCTCGAATGTTGCAAGATGTAAGCACTACGAACTTTTCCTATTTTTTTTCTATTACAAATATTCTCTAGCGGTATAAAAAATAGTGTATTTTGAGCTACTATTGAATTAATAAGCATCAGTTTTATTACGGAGCTTTTTATCCGATAAAATAAAAAAATTAGATAAAAAATCGTAATTTAAAATAGATATACATGATAAACAATTAAGCTTGACATGGTTCGTAATGGGAAAGGTGATTGATGCGATTTGAATGGACAAATATTTTTGCAGATATTGACCCTAGATTGCAAAGACTTATACAGCGTCGTCGCAGAGGACTATCTACTCCACCCACAGCTTCAACAGAGGTGGGAGAAGTCGCGGCGATCGCCCTTGTGAACGATTTAAAAGCATGGCTTTCGATGAGTGAAGTACGAGAAGGTGCAGTGCTTGGAAGTACAACCGATGGAAATATTATTGTGACTGCCAGAGTTCCCGTGTCGCGATTGCAGTCTGTACGTACTTGCCCTTGCGTTGTCAGTTTGCAAGCGTCGCAAAGTTTGCAGCTAGCTACGGAAGACCTAACCCCCCAGCCCCCTTCCCTACAAGGGAATGGGGAGAATTTGAACCTAACCCCCCAGCCCCCTTCCCTACAAGGGAATGGGGAGAATTTAAAGCCTCTCTCCTCGCAGGAGAGAGGTTCCGTAACTAAACAGCAGGGAAAGAATGCAATTGTAGGAATTATTGATGTGGGTTGCGATTTTGCTCACCAGAATTTTCGTCACCCAGATGGTTCTACTAGAATACTTGCTTTATGGGATCAAGATGGTTCCTCCGCCCCGGATAGTCCTTTCGGTTATGGAAAAGTTTATCGCAGCGCAGAAATAAATCAAGCTTTACAAGCTGAAGATCCTTATAAAGCGTTGGGTTACTATCCCGGAAAATATGCTCACGGCACCCACGTTATGGATATCGCTGCGGGAAATGGAAACGGTACCCAAAATCCGGGTATGGCTCCCCAAGCTGATATTGTATTTGTACATTTTTCCACTGGTGCTGTGGAAGCAGTTTCAATTAATGGAGGCTCTGCTGTAGATAAGTCTTTGGGGGATACTACCGAACTTGTAGAAGCGGTAGATTTTATTTTTGGGATGGCGGACGTTCGCCCTTGTACAATCAATATTAGTTTAGCGATGCATGGTGGCCCTCATGATGGTACTGCTTTGGTTGAACAAAGTATAGATGCTTTGGTGGAAGCAAAACCCAATCGGGCAGTAGTTATTGCGGCAGGAAATTCTTATTACAAAGGAATTCATGCTTCGGGAAAGGTACCGCAAAAAGGTTTTACCGATTTGCACTGGGATATTCCTAGAGGGCATTGGCAGTACAAAGCATTGGAACTTTGGTACGATGGCGCGGATAAATTCCGTTTAGAAATTATTCCTCCGGATGGCGAACCTTTGGTAAGTCTGCAATTGGGTGAAAATGGAGAAATTATAGACGAAGACGATAACACCGTAATTTACTTATCTCACCGTTTTTGCGACCCCAACAACGGCGATAATATGATTGGTGTTTTTATGGAATCCCGACTTCCGGGTGGAATTTGGACTTTACGATTGCACGGAGTAGAAGTAGAAAACGGTAATTTTCACGCTTGGATAGAACGTGAAGATGGTTCTCAAACCAGCTTTATCCCACCTCACGATAATACTCATACCGTTAATTCCATCGGCTGCGGACGCAATATTATTATGGTTGGTTCTTACGATCCAACAAAACCCAGCCAACCTTTATCATATTTTTCTAGTTCTGGCCCAACTCGCGACGAACGAAAAAAGCCCGATTTTATTGCTCCCGGACAAAATATATGGGCTGCTGCTTCACTTACTCAAATTCAATCTTATCGAAAATCCGGCACCAGTATGTCCGCACCCGTTGTCACCGGAATAATCGCCTTAATGTTAAGTGAAGCTCGCGATCGCAACATTGAATTAGATATCAACCAAATTCGCGATATTCTATTCCAAAGCGCTGAAAAGAACTTCCCAAAAGATCCGTTAGAGAAAGCGCGTTATGGTTATGGCCCGATAGATGTTAATGTTGCTCTTTCACTCATTAGAGCGATGTGATAGCATTAAGTCATAGAATATAATATTATTCGACCACAAAAATAAGGTTTGAACAAGGAGTTGTTACCTATGCTTTATATAGCAGGTAAACCAGTGCGCGTTAGAAAAAGTATGCTGCACGGCTGTCACAAAAAAGAACACGGCTCTGAAATAGCTCAGTCGCAACAAGAAAGCGACGATGTTTTTGGCGTAACCATAAAAGTAGCAGAACCCGGTTACATACCCGCAGGTGTGAAATTAAGAGGTCATATTTCAGAAAATTTGCTTACAGCAACTGTTACTTCAGAAGATATGGAAAATTTAGAAAGTGATTCTAGGGTAGTTTCAATTAGTGCGCCAAGAAAACTACATTCGACTAATAATGATTCTGTTACTTAAATATCTTTAACATCAAAGCTGCTTAACTTTAGTTGACAACTGAGCTATATTATGTATATGTACGTATTATAGCGTAATTTAATAAAAATTGTGATGAAACAGGACAAATTAAATATAAGTATGGTATAGAAGCCTTTTATTAACTAGTCGCCTTTTATTGTTTGGGAGAGGAGAGAGAAAAGTATTCATAGTTATTTCTCTACAGGTATCTCCCCCGCTTCCTCTTCAACCTGCGGATTCAGACGATAACCAATACCATAAACAGTTTCAATCATATTGCTAGGGACACCTTTCTCTTTTAACTTCATTCGCAATCCTTTGATATGAGTGCGAACGGCTTCTTCTGTGGGAGCATCATCGTAAGACCAAAGATGATCTAAAATTGTGCTGCAACTAAATACATGATGGGTGTTTCGTAAGAAAAGCTCTAATAAAGCGTATTCTTTGGGAGTTAAGGCTAAAAGTTGTTTATTATAAGTAACTTCATAACATCTGGGGTCAAGTTGTAGAGAACCCCATTTTAAAATAGGTAAGGATTTTATCTTTCCCCTACGCAATAGCGCCCTGATACGAGCGGTTAATTCTTCTTCGTCAAAAGGTTTAACCATGTAATCATCTGCTCCAGCATCCAAACCTATAGCTTTTTCATGAGGACAGCTTAATCCTGTCAATAGCATAATTGGTGTTTGTAAACCGTCAGAACGCATTTGTCGGCACAGGCTAATACCATCTATTTTAGGTAAGGTGATATCAAGGATAATTAAGTCATAATCAAAAAGTTTTATAAATCCCCAAGCCTCTTCTCCATCCGAGGCAATTTCAACCACATAATTTCGATCGGCGAGAATCAGATTCAGCGCTTTTGCAACATATTGGTCATCTTCTACAACTAATATTTTCATCAAGAATCCCGCAAACAGAGCTTGATATTTTAGAGGCATACTGTAAGCAAACATCAAGAACCAAAAGCGACGTGCTGCGGGAGTTTATCCGCAAGCTGTCAGCAAAGATAGGCTAAAAATTAGTATTTGTTAGCGTTTTAAATACTGTTGATTAACCCTATAGCTTTTTTCGCGTCAAACTGGGAAAGAATTAATATAGAATAAGTTAACTTAAATTTTAGAATATTAAATAAATTATGCTTTGCTTTACTTAACAAATGTAAACGATTATTGATTTTTCTTCAAATACAAAATATAAGCCACGCTCTGAAAAATCAAGGAGTGGCTTATCGAAAAACGAAATTATTTGTTGATATAACTTCAATTTAACTATTAAACATGGGTGACAGCAAGTTCGGGGGAATTAATGCGATAAATACGAGAGTTTAAACTTGATTTTTCAATTTTTTGATGCATTGTAGATAGTTTACCCGATATTGCTTCTGTCAATGAACGAGAATTTGCTAGTTCGCATACGGGCATTTCTTGCCAACAACTAGGGCAAAACCAGTAAACATGGTTATGACTGATGTGACATAAAAGGGTGTCTTGACAACAAGGGCAGTTATTCATGATTGTTTTTTCAACCTAATTAAATTATTTGCAATTATCTAAAGTTAGATAAATTTTTTTTGCTAAATAAACTTTCGGACGGGGTGATGCTTTGATTATAAAAAATAAATGTGAGAAACTTGTGAGGGTTTGAACTACATACAACTTAATACTCACAGAATCCTCATAATGTTTATCTATAAAGTAATTAGTTAATGGTTAGCAGTTAAATAGGGAATAATCTATATGTTAAATAGAATTCTTGTAGCCATCGATAATTCGTCATCGAGCCAGCAGGTGTTTGATGAAGCTGTATGTTTGGCAAAAGCAACAGATGCTAAGAAGAATGCTTTTACACGTTTTATCTCCTCTTGATGAGCAATACGTCGATACGAATGTTTTTACAGCCATCTATTCTTTATCCGCAATTGCAAGGAAATAATAGTAAATATGCCAATGATTGGGAAAAGCTATCGAGGTCGTCGGGGAATAAGCGAACTTTTAACGGGTAGTGTTAGCAATTATGTGCTTCCTGAAAGCCCATTGTTCGGTGTTTACAGTACAAGGAATAATTCATCATGCTAAGGAGGTATTTCCAACAGAAAATATAGAACTTGTTGGTAAAATTTAGGTAAAATTTGAATAATTTGTTGAGTTTTGTTAACTGTAGAGACATGATATATAAAGCGTCTCTACAGTTAATTGCTGATTTATTAAAAATCGCTACAATATTATTAATGTGACTTATTTTTTTCATAAAATACTTTTTCCCCGATAAGTTATTTTTTCACAGAGATTAAGTGAAATTAGCTTATCATTATTGCCTATATTATTTAGTAAGGCATTTTAATTATGTCATCTGTTACCAATTCACATAATTTATTTACTTTAAATCGGGTTATTGAAACTTATTGTTTGACAGTAACACCCGATACTTTGGTTTCGGATGCAATTACTTTAATGCTGAATATAAGTTATGCAAACGATGAGAAAGCAAGTTGTGTTTTAGTAACTGAAGAATGTCGTTTAGTCGGAATACTGACTCAAGTTGATGCTCTGAGATTTGCAGCTTCTGGTAAAATATCGTCTGTGAAAATAGCTGACGTGATGAGACGAGATGTAATCAGCTTAAAGAAATCTCCCAATCAAGATATTTTTACAGCGTTACAGGTAATGCATCAGTATGGAATTTCTCATTTACCAGTTGTTGACGATAAAAATATTTTATTAGGAATTGTCGCAGAAAAAACTTTATTACAAGTCTTTGCGAATGAAGATGATGGTATTATTCATCTAAAAAATAGATTCAAAAATGCAAATGGGTCTAAGCAAGACATTAATAGTATTTCAGCAGCGTCAGATCAAATTAAATTTGATGCAAATATTTTAGCTCACATTAGCGACGCGGTTATTGCGATCGATAACGAACACAAGATTATTTATGTAAATCAACGAGCCGAGGAGCAATATAATATTAATGCTGCGGAGTTTGTTGGACGCAGTTTAGCAGAAGTATATGAATATCGCTGGCATAATCCAGATGATAAACAGTTTGCGAAAGAAAGTTTATCTAAAAATGGTTGGTGGCAGGGAGAAAATATTCATACTAAGAAGAATGGTGAGGTAATTTATGTTGAGTTATCGGTTAGTTATTTAAATAATCATAGCGGCGAAAAAATTGGTTTGTTAACTGTGATTAGAGATATTACTCAACGCAAGCAAGCTGAAGAGAAATTACGTCAAACTGAAGCTTTGCTGCAAGAAGCACAGAGAATTGCTAAAATAGGTAGTTGGTCTTGGGATTTGACTACAGATCAAGCTTGGTGGTCAAAACAATTCGATCGGTTTGCTAATCGCGATAAAGGTAATTCTACACTTAATATTGAAACTATAAGCCAGTCGATTCATCCGGAAGATAGGGAGCGAGTAAATCGGCTGACTCGAAATGCGATTGAAAAAGGTATTCCCTACGAGACGGAATTTAGATTTATACGCTCCGATGGTTCGATTGGTTATGCATTTTCTTGTGGAAAAATAGAACGCGATCGCAACAATAGAATTGTCCGTTTTTACGGTATTTCCAAAGATATCAGCAAGTATAAGCAGGCAGAGTCAGCGTTACGGGAAAGTGAAGCAAGATTTCGCAATATGGCAGATACAGCCCCCGTATTAATTTGGATGGCTGGATGCGATAAGTTTTGCAATTATTTTAACGCCGTGTGGTTGGAATTTACTGGAAGAAGTTTAGAGGAAGAAATTGGTAATGGTTGGGCTAATGGAGTTCATCCAGACGATCGAGATAGATGCGTAGAAATCTACGTTAACGCTTTCGATGCCCGTCAAGGGTTTTCGATGGAATACCGTTTGGAAAATAGGAATAAGGAATATCGCTGGATTTTGAATAAGGGTACACCAAGATTTAATTCAGATGGAGATTTTGAAGGCTATATTGGCTCTTGTATAGATATTACCGAGCGCAAACAAGCAGAAAAGAAAATTGCCGAGCAAGCTGTTTTACTCGATGTCGCTACAGATGCAATTTTGCTAAGGGATTTAGAAGGAATAATTTTATACTGCAATCAAAGCGCAGAAAGGATGTATGGTTGGACGGCACAGGAATTTTTAGGTAAGAGTGCCAACAAGCTTTTATTTAAGGAATTTACTCAAGAATTGGCGGAAGCATTGCAAGAAGTTACGCAGAATGGTGCGTGGCAGGGTGAATTAGAAAAAGTTACCAAGCAAGGTAGAGATATTACTGTAGCCAGTCGCTGGACTTTGGTACGCGACGAAGCGGGAAACCCCAAATCAATTTTGACAGTAGATACCGACATCACCGAGAAAAAACTGCTTGAAAGTCAGTTTCTCCGCGCTCAACGTCTGGAAAGCCTCGGTACATTAGCAAGCGGAATCGCCCATGATTTGAATAATATGCTCACTCCAGTATTAGCAATATCTCAATTGTTGCCGCTCAGACTTAATAATATTGATAAGACTTCGAGTGAAATGTTGGTAATGCTCGAAGCTACTGCTAAACGAGGCGCTAAGTTAGTCAAACAAGTTGTTTCATTTGCTCGTGGCAATGAAGGTAAGCGCACGGTGCTGCAAGTCAAGCATTTATTAAAAGATATCGAGCAGTTTGCTAAAGGTACATTTCCTAAAAGCATCATAATTGAAAGAGATTTTCCGCGAGACTTATGGACAGTTTCCGCAGACGCTACTCAACTGCATCAGGTATTTATGAATTTAGTAGTTAATGCCCGCGATGCAATGCCCGAAGGAGGGATTTTAACTATTGAAGCTGAGAATAAGTTTATCGATGAAAGCTATGCCAAAATGAATATTGAGGCAAAAGTTGGTTCCTATATTGTAGTTACGATTACCGATACAGGAATTGGGATTTCTCCACAAGTTATAGATCGAATTTTTGACCCATTTTTTACGACAAAACAAGTAGGAGAAGGAACGGGATTGGGTTTATCTACGGTATTAGGAATTGTCAAAAACCACGGTGGTTTTATTGAAGTATCCAGCCAAATCGATAAAGGTACTCAATTCAAAGTTTATTTACCAAGTATAGAAGGAGAGGTTTCGCCGATATCGGAACAGATGCAGCTACCTATAGGAAATAAAGAATTAATTTTAGTTGTAGATGATGAAGTGGCAATTTGTGAAATTATCAAAACCACCCTTGAAACCTATAATTTCCGCGTAATGACAGCCAGAGATGGCATCGAGGCACTTGCAGTTTACGTACAGCACAAAAAGGAAATTAATGTTGTTTTAATAGATATAATGATGCCATCAATGGACGGTGCAATAGCCATCCGTACCTTACAACAAATGAATCCACAAGTAAAAATTATTGCGATGAGTGGATTAGTTTCTAATGAAGCTTTAGTACAATCTAGCGGTACTGGTATTCAAGGATTTCTTACCAAACCTTTTAGTGCTGGTGACTTATTAAATACTTTGGAACGAGTTAAGAGTTAGGAGTTGGGAGTTAGGAGTTACGAGTTGGAATCAAGCCATGCACCCTACTAACTTTCGTCTCTTTAATAATAATTAATTATATAAAATATATTTTCGCCAAAGCTACCCAAAGATATAGTTGAGAACCTTTCTTTAAGTTATTGACAAATGTGCGTTGTTAGTATCTTCATTACTAAATATTGGTTAAATTTTTGTTAAATTAAGATTTTCAGCATTAGTGTGAATTGTAAGATTAAAAAATAATTTCATTTGAAAAATATCTATATTATCTCCGCCTATTGCCTCTTTCTTAAGATAGAAGCCAATTCACCTTTTATGTTTTATTGTTGACAGAGTTAAATGTCTGAAATGTTGCGAAACATTGCCTACCTAAAACAAGAGTATAATTTTTATATAGCTGCAAATCTATAAATAACTAACGATAAGCAGTGTGAGGAGGATAGGAAAAGTTTTATTAAATAATAATAAGCGCTAATCCCCATTTCAGGCAATGCATTTTAGCCCCAACTGCTAACTGCAATTATTAAATAAGAACATTGAAAGGAGAAATTTTCATGCTTAATAGATTTCGTTCAAAAGCTTTAGCTTTAGCTTTAGCTGCTGTAATACTTCCAGCTTGTGCGGAGACGGCAGATAATACGACAGTACAGGAACAAGAAAACGTCACGGCTGAGGAAGTTGCTGATAAAACTGATAAACTGATCGGACAAAGCGTAACTATTAGAAGCAACGCTATAAATAAAATTAGCGAGTCTACATTTGCCGTTACCGATGATGACTTTTTTGGTGGAGATACTATTCTAGTTGTGAATGCAACCGGAGATACTCAACCACTACCTGAAGGTGTAGAATTGCAAATCACGGGTGAAGTGAAAAAGTATGGCACTGATAATTTTAACAAAGATTATAAGTTGAAGCTGGACTCGAAAGAGTACGAGAAGTTTGAAGGTAAGGCAGCAATGGTTGCTCAGTCGATCGCACTAGCGCCAAAACCAGGTCAAATTACAACAGATCCTAACGAATATTACAATAAAGTGATTGCAGTGCCAGGTGAAATTGAAAATACAACTGGGACAGATGTATTCACCCTTGATGAAGATGCAATAATTGGTGCTAATGATTTGTTAGTTTTGGTACCAGATAATAAGGATGTGGTTCCATACAGACAGAATGTTAAAGCAGGTGAGACGGTTGTTGCTACAGGTACACTAAGACAATTTGTAGTAGCTGACTTAGAAAGAGATTATAACTTTACTTGGGATGCTGGTGTTAAGAGTAAATTAGAAGCAGACTATAAAGACAAGCCCGTTTTGGTAGTTAACACTATTTATCCTTCTGCATTACCTAATTCTCTTGAAAAATAAGTTGATGTTTGTATATTGCTAATCTAAATAGCTTTTTAAAAGTAGGGGTTTTCATGTAATGTGGGAACCCCTATTTTGCGTAAATATTTCATCCTAAATACAGAAAGCGATCTACCTTTTGAAAGAAGAATTTGATAAATAGTAAAAGATAAACTAATAATATATCTGATTTTTTATTCTACAGATTTTGCTGTTACGTTTATTTTTGTAAAAATCATAAAGGAGAAAATATTAATGCAAACTAAAACATCTTCATCACCGAGTAAACGAGAATTTGCTGGAACTTTTCGTTTACTTGGTAGAATCAGCTTTTGGGCACATTTACTTTTGGGTGTCGTTGCTGGAATTACGTTGCTATTAGTAATGTTCAGTCGTAATTTTAGCGATATTAACAATCCTTTTGTTGGATTTGGAATATTTTTAGGATTATCTGGTGTTGTTGCTATAGGTTTCCGAATCTTTTGGGCTTATCGTTACACTCGTTTAGCCAAGCGTTTGCAGTTACCCGACAGTAATTTACATCCTAAAAAAGAAGAAATTATTCAGGTTTTACGTGTTGGTTTGATTATTAGTTTACTAGGAATTGGGTTAGGATTTTTTGCATCTGAAGTAGCTGCGATCGCCGCTTTAGGAAAAACCCTTGCTCAACCTCAAGGAGTAGCGGTTTACAATCCAGAAACAGTAGTACGCTCTATCGATTTACTTTTGATACTTGCAGATGTGACTATTATTGGCGCTCATTTTTTAGGTAGCGTTAATTCTTTAGGATTGCTTGAGTGGTTAGAACACTAAATTGAGAAGGAAACATACAACAGAAAACAGTGAAAGAGGTTAAATGTGCGCTTCGGTAAATTAATTAGCTTCCTGTTATTTGCAGTTTTTCTGTATATCTTATGGCAGATTAGACAAGTATTATTGTTGGGGTTTACAGCAGTAGCTTTTGCAACGGTTATTAATAGGTTGGTAAAAATAATCCAGTCTCGTCTTCATATGAAGCGGGGGTTTGCCGTTGCTATTTCAATTCTTTTAATATTAGCAGGTTTTATAGGAATTGCTGCGATTGTTGTACCTTCTATTATCAATAAAATACCGCAATCTACAGATTTAGTTAATAGGGGATTTGAGCAATTAAGAGATAGTTATAGTTGGTTACAAAACGTAATACCGGGACAAATACTTACCGATATTGGTAGTTTACAAAATTTTGGGCAAAAATTACTAAGTACAGATTCTAATTGGTTTGGTGGCTTTTTTAAAATATTTTCCAACTCTCTTGATTTTGTCTTAAATTCGCTGTTGGTGGTTGTTGTCACCATCATGATTTTAGCAAATCCTTCTGCTTACAGGCAGATTTTTTTATTGTTATTTCCGGGATTTTATCGTTCCCGTGCCGATAATATTCTTTCGCAATGCGAACAATCTTTGGTAGGTTGGTTTATTGGCATTGTATTTAATATGACGGTTATTACAACCTTAAGTTTAATCGGATTATTTTTATTAGGAGTTCCCTTACCTTTTGTAAATGCTGTATTTGCAGGTTTTTTAACATTTATTCCCAATTTGGGGCCAACTTTAAGTGTAATTCCTCCTGCTGCAATGGCTTTAACTCTTGCACCTTGGAAAGCTTTAGCTGTAATAGTTCTTTATATAATTATTCAGCAAACTGAAAGTAATATTTTGACTCCCTTGGTAATGAAGCGGGAAGTATCTTTATTGCCAGCTATTACTTTGTTATCTCAAGTAGCTTTCGCTGTCTTCTTTGGATTATTAGGTTTATTTTTAGCTTTGCCGTTGGTAGTAGTTTCTCAAGTTTGGTTGAGAGAACTTTTGGTTAAAGATATTTTGAATGATTGGAAACCAAATAATTATAGAAATTATAGTAGTGATTCGTAGGGTGCGTTAGAAGTATTAGTATGTACGATATATTGCTGCAAATAAAAATTGCGTTGTAACGCATCAATTCCCGATTGTGCGTTACTTTTTCATTTTAATTTTTAGTTTTTAGTTAAGAGACATCAACATCGATTATTTCACTTTCTCCATCTGAATTGGTTGGTATATGTGCCCGCATTTTTATTTCGGCTACTCCAACAATTTGTAAACTAACTTCTAAAGAAACATTTTCGGCGGTAAGTTCTTTTTCTTTAACTCTCTGACTGGCAATTTCAATCATATTTATTGCTTTGTCAACTGCTGTAACAATCGCTTCTTCAGTAATATCCTCAGCTTTGTTTTTGGTAACTTCAGAAATATTGTCAGCTACTTGGTGTCCCTTTTTTTTGACATTATCGATTACATCTCCAGCGACTTTTTTACTTTGTTGAGAAATATCATTTAAATCCATAATGTTTAATTTGTATTAGTTACATTTCTTATTTTATAGTTAAAAGATAATCGCAAAACATTTAATATAAAAATTAGCAATTGTTGATAGTGCGTTACGGCATTTTCATAATTACTTAAATTATCATTATTTTTTGTAGCCGTAACATATCCTACTAATTAAAATTGAAACCCTAATAGATTCCAATAAGCTAGAAAAGCAACGAAAATCAACGCGGCGAAAGTTACTAAAGAATAATGCAATCTTGACAATATTGACCAGTATCTATATTGAAAAATTACTACAGAAAAGATTAACAATGCCAAAGTCAAAAAAGTGCTAATTAATGGCAGTAGTAATAAAGCGATAACTATCGTAGGTACACCATAAACTAACTTCCAAAAACCAATAAGATATAGCGATAAAGGTAAACCGATTAAAAATATCAAATTTAAAGTACTTGCGAAACCAGCTATTATCCAAGCACCGTTAAATTGACGCTCAATTTTAGCAGATTTTCCCCACAACAGCCTAATAATTGGAATAGTCGGGTACATAATAAAAGCTGATAAAAACATAATTGCACAAAAAGCTGCAATCCCAAGCTGTACCCAAACGGTTTCATACCAAGTAATTTTTTGATAAGCTCCTATTTTAGGAAACAGTGGATTAAATGCAAACTCTATTTCTCCATCACTGTTTTCACCAAAGGCTGTAAAAGCGTTGTTTTCAGGACTTCTAAATAATAGTTTATCGATCGGGACTAATTCTTTATCTAGTATTTTATTTACAAAAAATAATTTTGGGGTATTTATGATTAAGTTACCGTTATCAGCTTTCTTGATATTGATATCTTTAAAAGGGGCTGTTACTTTTGCAAAAGTATTACGAGGGTATTCAACATCGCGGTAATTACCTGTAATTTTTTTAATTTGTTCTTGATTTAAAGAAAGAGTTTTGGCGTATTTAATTGGTTTTGTAACGGGAAAATATCGGTCAAAAAATTGGTTTAAGAATTGACTACTCAAGCCGGTAAAGCTGTTGTTAGCAATAAAAATTCCAATGTTTCGCTCAGGCATTAAAGTTAGAGAAGCAGAATATCCCCGCAAACTTCCCAAATGTCCCCAAGTACGAATATTATTTACCCATCTTTCGCGAAAACTGTAACCAGTACCGGGTAATAATGGATGGTGGGTAAACTGTCTTGTTAGCATTTCGCGCACGGTAGCTTCTTTGAGAATTCTTTTATCTTGATAGCGCCCATATTGCAAATATGCATTCATAAAATGAGTCATATCTGTAGCCGTTGTGCTTATTGCTGCTGCTGGTGCAATATTTAAGTATAAATAGGGAACCGCTTGATATTTACCTTTACGATATTGATATCCTGTAGCCAAATTATCTGCTAACTCTGGCGGTGGTGGCTGTTGAAAACTGGTACGACTCATATCAAGCGGTTGCAAAATATTTTTGTCTATATATTCAACGAAGGGAGTTTGGGAAATTGTTTCTACCAAATAACCTAATAAAGCAGTACTATGACTCGAATAGCTATAAAGCGTACCGGGTTGCCATTCGATTGCAGGCATATACTGAGCTAAATAATCGCCCAAAGGTAACATTTTTTCGGGTGTGGTTGCTGCAAGTCCGATGCGTCGTTTGGTAGTACCATCGGTATGAGTCATCATTTGGGCTGCGGTTACGGGTTGGGGAAAAGGATTTTTGATTTTAAATTTTTTTAGATATTGATTCGCATTACTTTTTATATCTAATTTTCCTTCTTCTGATAGCTGCATTGCTGCGGTTGCTGTAAATAATTTGGAGAGAGAAGCAACGCGAAATAACGTTTTATCCGCATCTACAGGAATATTTTTCTCTACATTTGCATAACCATAACCCTTAGTAAAAAATACCTTCTCATCCTTAACTACAGAAATAACTGCCCCAGGTATGTGAGATTTTGACATCTCATCATTCATAAATTTATCTACCCATGCTGTAAATTCCTGGGGATTACTTAAACCTGGTGCAGAGTCAGATTGTATTACAGGTGGCTGCGGTTGTGTTGGTTGTTGCTGTTGAGAATCTACAGGTGGAGAGAGTTGAGGTGGTATATCTCTAGCTAAACTAGTTAAGCTAGATAGAGATAAGAATAGAATAAATCCGATAAAACCAATGCATAAGCGCTCGATCCACTTTACAAATATCATGATTCTATAAATAATATTTCACTTTTTTAATACGCAGACAAGCTCTGAAGAGAAAATCAAGACGATTAGTAGATAATCAATCTTAAACTTCACATTACTTCGATAAACAACTATTTTGGTCTTTCTAGAGATGGATATTGCTCTTTTTCATCCCGATTGCAGATGAAATGTTACTTACTTCCGGAGGAAGACACGAACAATTAAAACGGATATCCTAACACATACGCTGGCTAATACTGGGAGAATACGGAGGAGTTTTGTGCGTATAGGAAAATGGATTGGCTTTTTTGTTTTTGTCGTATCAATATATATCTTGTGGCAAATTAGGCAAGTTTTATTGATAGTTTTTGCTGCGATAATTTTAGCAACCGCTTTAAATCAAATTGTTAAAGCATTACAAAAACTTAAGATTCCGCGAGGGATTGCAGTTGGGATATCAGTTCTTTTACTATTTACAATTGTATCGGGATTTTTCGCGCTGATTGCTCCAAGAATTATTGAACAGTTACGCGAATTTACTTTTATCGTACCGAAATTTTTAGACCAAATACGGGTGTGGAATGACTGGCTTTTAAAAGTGATTCCCGAACCAGTTTTAGATGAAATTCAAGGTTTAAGATATTTGACTCAAGGTTTACAAACTTGGTTAGGTGCTGTTTCAGGAAACGTCTTTACTGTCCTCAGTCGATCGTTTAATATTGTTTTAAATTCTTTACTTTTCCTTGTTTTAACTATAATGCTTTTGATAGATCCCAAACCCTATCGAAGCGGTTTTATATTGCTTTTTCCAGCCTTTTATCGTCGTCGCATGGACGAGATTCTTCACAAGTGCGAAACTTCTTTAGTTGGTTGGATCAAAGGTACGCTACTAACCATGTTTCTCATTGGTGGTTTGAGCTATATTGGTTTATTAATTTTAGGGGTGAGACTACCTTTAATTAATGCAATTATAGCTGGATTATTAGAATTTATTCCTAATGTAGGGCCGACATTAAGTTTAGTTCCACCGTTATTATTAGCATTACTTGATGCACCTTGGAAAGCGGTTGCGGTAGTTGCCATATATCTTGGTATTCAGCAGGTTGAAAGTTTAGTTGTTGTGCCTTTGGTAATGAAGTCACAAGTATCTTTATTACCTGTAGTAACTTTATTAGCAGTGGTAGTTTTTGCAAATTTCTTTGGTTTTCTGGGTTTATTTCTGGCAATTCCTTTAGTACTTGTGCTGCAAACATTTATCCAAGAAATTTTAGTAAAAGATGTTCTTAATAATTGGCATTTGAATAGTGGTAAAGACGAGCCAGAAACTAATCTTGCTTTTGTAGAAGTTAATCCGACAAATCCAGATATTCAAGATGATTCTGTGATAAATAAAGAGTAAATCCATTCACAATTATCAATTAACAATTAACAATTAACAATTATTTTTCGGGTTTATCCGAGCGTGAGGAAAAGCCCGTTAACGTATTTTCAGTTTTCAAAACTACGTCTTCAACTAGTCTTTCGCTGAATCCGGCAACAAAGGCGATCGCCATATAAAGGTAAACGTTACGACTTTCTTTTTGGGCTATCGTGAGAATACCGGAAAAGATGCCAGATTCAATTAGTGCTACCGTGAAAATTGCAAAAGACATACCAACAATCGGACGGAAAAAGCCGGTAAAAAATAAGTCCGATTGTCCTTCTTTACCTTGTGCGATAAATTTATTTGCACGCACAATTACGCTGATTGCACTTCCTAAAGCACCCATTGAAACTGCTAGGGAAATAAAGAATAAATCCTGTTTTACAAACCAGTCTGTAAATGAAATTAGTTGGTTTGAGTCTTCATTTACATCACTTACTAACTGTTGTTCATCAGGTTTTGATTTTGGTTTATCCGCTACGGATTGAGTGATTGCTGTATTTTCTTGCTTAGATTCCATTTCAGCGAGAATTGATTGTCTTTGTTGATTGTTAACGCTTTTTAATTCATCATCAATATTTTTATTAATATCTCTAAAATCACTTTGGATGTCTTGAATTTGAGGAATTACTTGAGTTTGAATTAATGCATAAAATTCACTATCTTTTTCTTGATTAGAAAGCTGTTGTTCTATCTTATTTAATTGTGGATTTACACGATCGATATTCCTATTTACTTTGCTCAGTCTAACTTGAAGCGCATTAGCAATATCGTTAGTTGTCTTTAATTGCTCTTCTTTAGTTTCTACTTCTTTTTTCAGTTGTGTAATACGATTATTCTCCGCAACTTCTTTTCTAGCACCCAAAAAATTCAAAGTAACGAATGTTAACCCAACTCCGAGAAGGGGACAAACTACAAATATGATAAAAAACCAACTTAAACCGGAAAGCAATCGGTTGTAAGCACCCCCGGTACCTTTAATAATTGCGCTGAAAGGATTGGGATATTCCCGCGATTGAATTGCTATCTGTCGTCGCGCTTCTTGAATAAAAACTAGATTTCGAGAACTTTTATCCGATACTTTATTCGGAAAATTTGTATTTGTATCGCTTTGAGTTGTATCTTCTTTATTTTCCAGCAGAATCGAAATAGCTAAATCTAAAATATCAACTTGTTGAGAATTGCGATAATCTAGTGTAGATATCAAACTTAACAATCTCGCAAGCTCTCGCTGTATTTCGATACTTAATTGTTGTTGTTGCAGACTCGTTTTAATCTGAGCCAACAAGCTTTGTATTTTAGCTTGCATTTCGCTGTCAATGGCTATATTACTAGCAATGTTAGAAAGGGTTTCAACTTCTGCGTGTAATTCAGCAGAGGATTGATTATTTTCTCCTTGATTTTTAGATGATGGTAGTTGCATCACGGTTAGTCTTATCTCTTTTTGGTTACAAAAAACATAGTAATGATAAATACAGTGTCGTTTGTAATAATTACGCAAAGTTAATTCAAAACTAATATTTAGCGATAAGTATTTACCTAAAGAGTATGGCTCATCAGCAATCAACCAAATCATTAAGATGTAACTGGTAATTAAATTAATGAGGCATTAAGCTTGAAAATCGCCTTTAATATCGCTTTTGGATTATATTTTTGCTTGATATTCGCAGTTTCTCCGGCTTGGTGTGAAACTAAAAAAGAAGCTGAAATAATGAATTAGATATCAATCCAGAAGTTATTGAAAATAGCCCGGTTTTACAACGATGGCGAAATAAAGTACCTAATGTGTTACGGGATATCAAGAATGAACCCAGTTTTCGCACTCGTTTACGATTGGGCTATTCTCAACTTTATGGTGATGCTGGCGTGATTGGTTTTGAAGATGTTTTTATTATTGATAAGTTTACTGTCAGCGGCGAATATCAAAAAGCCTTTAATAACAACTTTGAAAATTACGGTGCCGAGTTAAATTATTATTTATTGCCTTTGGGTGGTTATTTGAATTTTTCCCCTTTAATTGGGTATCGAAATTTGGAGACATCCGATTACTCAACTTCGGGAGTCAACTTAGGCGTAAAATTGCTGCTGATATTATCTCGCGGTGGTGGTGCAGATATCGCTTTTACTCGCAGTTGGGTTGTGGGTACCGAGTCAGAAGTTACATTAACTAAGCTTTCTGCAAGTTATGCAGTTACAAATAATCTACGTTTTTCTACTGAATTGGGAGAGCAGAAAGTTAGTGGTAGCAAAGAAAGGCAGGTAGGGTTTTTTGTCGAATGGATGCCGTAGTAGGGAATAGTTAGGAGTTAAGATTAAAGCCCCCCTTAAAAAGGGGGGTTGGGGGGATCGAGATGTCTGGAACATTAGATATTCAGTTGTGACTGCATAAGTTTTGATATACACCAATAATTTGATAAAAGTTTAATTTTTATTAACTATGGCACTAAATTATAAATTTTCAGTCTTAGTTTAGTAAATCGAATTACATATAATAATATCTACTTAGGAACAAAATCTTTGTTGTTAATCTGAACTATATAATATGAAAAACTTTAACAGCGCTTTCCCGTCTTTTTTCTTTGTTCCCTACTCCCTATTCCCTGTTCCCTCTCTACATCTATTTAATTAGCAGATTAGATACGGAATAATCTTGCATTACAGTTTTCTTCATCGTAAATGTATAATTTTAACTTTAATTTTTTTATTCAATTCCGGAAAATAAACCTTGGTTGCAGTGGTTTAAATTATTCTCTATTAAATTAAATAATAAATGAATCTAAAAATGTTAAAACTTGTTTTGAAAAGGTTATCATTTTTACTTACAGTTAGCTTATTAGTTAATGGCTTACCTGCTTCTGCTTCTGAATTTGATACGCTGTTGTGTCTGGAGAAATCGGGGAAAATAGCCAGAGATTACAGACGCGATAATTATCGAAGATATGGCGATCGCGATGGCTCGGATGGGCGCAGTGGTAGAAGTGGAAGCAGTGGTAGAGATACTACCGTATTTGCTGATGGCTCTCCTGTAAGTCTGGATTTGTCGGGTAGGGATGGTGAAGATGGCGAGGATGGTGAAGATGGTTATAGAGCTAGATGTCATCGTAAATATGGTGACAAGGCAAAGCAAGATATACACGCGCCGGATGGTGGAAAAGGTGGCGATGCTGGTAGTGGTGGTAACGGTGGAAGTGGTGGTAATTTAAGTGTTTATTACAATAACATTGCCGATTTAAGAAGTATTTTAGTACGCAGTTTAGGGGGAGAAGCAGGGCGCGGCGGGCGTGGTGGTGATGGTGCGAGAGGTTGCAGATGTCACCGCCAAAGTTGGACTGTTGAATCCTGTACTGGTAAAAAAGGCACCGACAGCTATAAGTGTAAAAAGCGTAAATATAGATGTTACAACGGCAGCGATGGGCGTGACGGTTACGATGGCAGGAATGGGCAGAGAGGAAGCTTAGGGATTTTAAGTTTAGTTAAGGGTAAACAACAGCTTGCACCAGATAATCCTCAAGCAGAATTAAATTTTTTAGAATTACAAAATAAATCAATTCGTTTAACAAAAAATCGCTGGATTGCTCGCAATGGTGCCGTTTCTTTACTCGCTCCCGGCTCGGTAATTGCAGATGAATATCGCGAATTTGATAAGCGAATAGAAAGAGATTTTCAGGTAGTTTGGCTAGAAAAGCAGCCCATAAGTAATTTTAGTAAGCTTAATCTCAAATTGAATTTAAACAACGACGGTAAAATCGAAGTTGATTTTCCCAAAAAGTTGTGGCTTGACATTAGTAAAAAAGAAGAAGGCGATTTAACAAAATTAGTAGTTAATAATGCAATTCCCGAAAAAGAAGTTACCGAATTAGCAGTAGCCGACTTTGTAGGCAGCGGTGAAAACTTGAAATTAAGTTTAGTAGATTTAGCTCGCAAATCGGACATTATCAAAACTAGGTTTCGGGTGGAATACCAAATAAGAGATGATAACGGAGGCGAATACGAAGCCGACATTCCCTCCGAATTCGTTACCCAAGACTACAACCGCTTTATTCTAGCTTTAGGTAAATTACCAATTCCTCAAAAAGGATTAGAAGTTGGCACAAAAGTTCGCATCAAAGTCTCAGCAATTCGCTCCTTGGGCAAACGCTCCACAAAGCAAACTATTAATTATAAAGGGAGAGTAAGAGAAAGACAGTGAGCAGTGAGCAGTGAGCAGTTATCAGTTAAAATTCTACCTTGTCCCCTTGTCTCCCCATCTCTCCCAATCCCCAATTCCCATCAAAAAAAGTCCGCCATCCAGGGAGAAGTACCTGCAAATATCTGCGTAGCGGTGGAAATTATTTTTTCTGTCGCGTCGAGTTTTCCTGCAAGCTGTAATTGTTGGGGTGAGAATAATCCTGTATATAAGGGTGCCAATCCTCTGATATCTAGCTTTAATTCACCTTTGCCACCTTTTGTAATATTTCCGCATCCGTTAGCAATTGATAAAATAAATTTACCGTTGTTTTCCGCGATTAAATCGTCTGTTATTTCTAAATGTAATTCTGTTTCAACTGCTGAAGGATAACTGCGTGCCGATAATGCTTTCTCTACATTTATAATCCGCAACATCCAACGTTGAATATGTCTATTTTTGGCAGTTTGTTCTGGTAATATTAACGTTAAATTATCAATTGCAGAGCCGCGCCAACGGATTTTATCTATTTGAGAGCGATGATTGCTCAGAAAAGACCAAAATGTTTTGGTAGCTGCATTTGTCAAAGTTACCCAATCAACTACACTTAAAATATTGTCATTATCTGCCGAATACTGGCTAATAATAATGTAACCTTCAGGCTTTGCTATCGAACCAAGAATATAACTATAAAAAACTTCTTTCTCTCCCGATTTTATGATTCGATTCCAAATCGTTTGATTTCGGTTTAGATATCCATTTATATTTTGTCCCTGCTTTGTATATAAATCGTAAAATATTTCAGAATCTAAGGGAACAGATTTAATCGGTAAAGGTTGTTCCTTAATTTGAATACTAGAAGCTGGAATCTCCCAACTGCAAAAACTACCTCCTTGCTGGTACCCTACTTTCCGGTAAAGCCGTTGAGTTGCCGGATAAAGTACCGAAATCGGCACATCATTCGCATAAAGTTCCTTAACAGTCTGCTGCATTAAACTCAACGCCGCACCACTACCCCGATACTCCGGAGCAACACCAACCCCAGCAATTCCCGTCATCGGAACACTTTCGCCACCCCACCATTGCCCCATCGGAATAACTACCAATCCACCGACAACTTGTTTTTCCTCGTGGATTAAACGTATATTTTCCACACCCATCCGCTTAAGCCAAGCTTCTTCCTCACCTGGGGAAGCTAAAAAACATTGCTCCAAGATGCTTCCAAATTTTTGCACATCTTCTAAATTAGCAACGCTACTGTATTCAAATCCCGGTTTCATAATATCCGCTGTTTTTGTTAAGTACTACAAATATATTACAGAATGGGGGATTGGGAGGGGTAGAGGGGAAAGAATAGCTAACTCTCTACTTGCTACTGATAACTGCTAACTGATTCACCTCATTCGCCAAAACATAATGGTGCTGCCAATTGTACCGATAATCATTCCGCTGATAATAATGGCAAAGCTAAATATTATAGGAATGCCGACAAAGTTGAAGCCGAAGATAAAAGAGCTACCGTCAAATAATGCTAGAAACCAGCCGACGGTGACAAGGGAAATATTTATCCAGTCATTTAATAGTTTGTGGTGATGTAATAGTAAAGCCGTAAAAAATCCGCCGAGAGTACCACCTATAGTCATGCCGACAATCATACCTTTACTAAAAATTGGACTTGAGGCATCAACTATAAAAAATTGCCAACCTATAGTCAAACCGCTGAAGAAACTGGCTCCCCAAATAAAAGTTATCAAAGCAACATGAGATGGTTTGATTGCAGTTTTAGTCCACATCAAAACTATACCAATAGTCAACCCTCCGATGGAACCAATAGTCGCACCATAACGGGTAAACTCTGACATAACATCCTCAGCGTTAAGATTGTATGGCAGGTTTGATAAAAACATAAAAAAGCTACCAAAACTAAGAGCAATAGCCCATCCAAAGGCTATGAGGAATATTTTCATACTTTTTTAAATTGTGAATGTGAAGGGAGAGTAGTTAGGAGTTAGGAGTTAGGAGTTAGGAGTTTTAAAAGTTAATTCCCAATGCCCAATTCCCAATGCCCAATGCCCGATTCCCAATGCCCAGTAACTATCAACTAAAATTTATTTATGAAACAACAATTAACTGAAGGTAATGTCGGCTCTACGTTGGTAAAACTAACCATACCGATGATATGGGGTGTATTTGCGATTATTGCTTTCAATTTGGTAGATACTTATTTTGTGGGGCAGTTGGGAACGAAACCTTTGGCGGCGATGAGTTTTACGTTTCCGGTGGTGATGACGCTGGGTTGTTTGTCGATGGGTTTGGGTGTGGGGGCTTCTTCGGTGATTTCTCGCGCTATTGGAGAGGGCGATCGCCAACGTGTAAAAAAGTTTACTACTAATAGTCTGACTTTGGCGATAACTGCGGTTTTAATTTTTGTGATTATAGGTTTATTAACTATCGATCCTTTGTTTACTGCTTTGGGTGCGAGTGCCGATATACTGCCGTTGGTGCGAGACTATATGCAGATTTGGTATATTGGCATGGTGTTTCTGGTAGTGCCGATGGTGGGTAATAGTGCGATTCGCGCTTCCGGTAATACGCTAACGCCAAGTTTGATTATGATATTTGCAGCAGCAGTAAATATTGCTTTAGATCCTTTGTTGATTTTGGGAATAGGCGGTTTTCCTCGGATGGAATTGCAAGGTGCAGCTTTGGCAACGGTAGTTTCTAGAGGTACTACTTTGATTGCTGCTTTATTTGTACTGCACTTCAAGGAAAAAATGCTGTATTTAAAGCTGCCAACTATTAAAGATACGCTGTGGTGCTGGAAAGATATTTTATATGTGGGTTTGCCTGCTGCGGCAAGCAATATGATTAATCCGATTTCGATTGGTGTAATTACAAGTCTTTTAGCAACTTTTGGTGCTGAAGCTGTTGCTGCTTTTGGGGTTGCATCCCGAATAGAATCGTTTGCATTGATTGCCGTGATGGCTTTATCTGCTTCGATTGCGCCTTTCGTCGGGCAAAATTGGGGTGCGAAGAAGTATGCAAGAGTTAGTAAAGCTTTGCAGTTAAGTTTCTTGTTTTGTTTATTTTGGGGTGTAATGGCAGCAGGAGTTTTAGCTGTTACCGCGCCAACTTTAGTTGCTTTCTTTAATCCAAACCCCGATATCATTGCAATTGCTTCTCAATATCTGTGGATTGTACCAATTAGCTATGCCGGTGGGGGAATCATTTATGTTTCTAGTTCCGCTTTTAACGCGTTGGGTAAACCGATACCTACGGTAGTAATGACGGTAGCCAGAATGTTTGTGCTTTATATTCCCTTAGCTTATCTTGGCGGAAAGCTTTATGGAGTTAACGGAATATTTGCTGCTGCTTGTATTTCTAACTTTATTGTCGGAATTGGCGCTTATTTGTGGAATCAAAAAACTTGTACTGGTAAAGCTATAGATAATGCTGAAGTAGTTAGAAATTAGTTCGTAGTAAGGGTTCTAACCCTTCTTTTTTTAGTATCTAAGATGCAACCTGAAATATTAAAAATAATCGCGATTTTATTACTCATAAATTAGCTTAAGTTCTCAGAATCATCCGTATTATTTGGTCCTGGCATCCATTTCGGAGTATAAATAGGTGATATTGCTTCAACTCTACCGACAATTGATGCTGCTGCACCACAAACAATTATTACTATTTGAGCCGCATCTTGCCCGTAGTTTACAGGTTCATTTTTACTTTGGACAATTTTATCGACATTATTTCCGACAATAGGCGCGATCGCTGCGGTGGATGTGAAAACGATACCCCAAAATGTTTTGCTGCCAAATAGACTTTTTCTTTCTTGATTCATTTTTGATTGTTGTAGAGAATTAGTAGCTTCTGGCTGTTGGTAGTTTTCTTCTTGTGATTGATTGAAAGCAGTCATAGTTTTATTTTTTCACTCCAAAGTAAAGTAAGATAATTAACCAGTTGTTTGTAATTTAAGCTTCACCGTATCAATCCTGATTTCGGAAAGATTTGCAAAAATAATTTATTTTTTCCCGTGATTGTACGGTAGTCATGCTTCTGCTATAAGGTTTTATAAGGTTGATGTGGCGCAATTATGCCGTGAGATGTGTTTATAGATAGATTTTTAATGCCCACAAAACCTCTGGAGACGTTGCAGTGTGCACGCCGTCTCTACATTTTTTCTACGTCATTATCAAAAATATTTTTTCAAAACCCCTTGCACCTCACGTAACGTCAGGGTTTAGATTAAAAATGTCGTTAATAACTTGCATCTTGCACCATTCTCGTTAAACCCGAATTTCGCCTTGAAATTAATTTCAAGGCTAATATACAAAGTACGTTAAAACGCACTAAAATCCATACCCAGTCTGACTTTATCAGACTATGGCTTACGCCACGCTGCGCTAACGTGTATAAGTTCATTGATAATTGATTACTTCACCATTTCTAATAATTGCTCTTCACTTAATTGAGTAATCCCCAATTTCTCAGCTTTATCTAACTTAGATCCGGCATTTTCTCCTACAACTAAATAATCTGTGTTTTTACTAATTGAATTAGATACCTTCCCAGCAAACTTCTGAATTAATTCTTTGGCTTCATCTCGCGATAAACTTGGCAATGTTCCAGTAACTACAAAGGTTTTCCCAGCTAATTTCTGGTTAACTTCAGAAGATGCTGTTTTCTGTGTTTCTACAAGCTGCAATCCGGCATTTTGTAAGCGTTTAATTAACTCTTGATTGGCTTCAATCCGAAACCATTTATAAACACTTTCAGCTATTTCTGCACCTATTCCGTAAATTGCTTCGATATCTGTAACTTTGGCTGCGGCTAATTTTTCAACACTATCAAATTTCTCAGTTACAGTTTGTGCGATGGTGCTTCCTACATGACGGATTCCTAAACCATATAATACCCGCGCCCAAGGTTTACTTTTCGATTTTTCAATGGCATCTATCAGCTTCTGTGCCGATTTTTGCCCCATTCTATCTAAATTAGCTAAAGTTTCTTCCGTTAATTCGTATAAATCGGCGACAGATTTAACTAAATTCTTATCTACCAATTGATGCACTACTTTTTCACCCATGCCGCGAATATCTAAAGCGTTACGACTTACCCAATGCTCGATCGCACCTTTTAATATTGCCGCACAGGAAGTATTGACGCATCTCGTCACCGCTTCACCCTTTTCTCTGACAACAGCTTGCCCGCAAACTGGACAATTTGTCGGCATTTCAAAAGGTACGGTGTTTTCAGGGCGTAATTCCTTGAGTACTCGCAACACTTCGGGAATGATTTCCCCGGCTTTACGCACGATGACGGTATCGCCGACGCGGATGTCTAATTGGGCAATGCGATCGCCATTATGTAGTGTAGCTCTCGATACTGTAGTTCCCGCAAGCTGAACGGGCTGCATTTCCGCTAACGGAGTCAGTGCGCCGGTTCTACCAACATTTACGGAAATATTCTCAACGCGGGTTGGTGCTTCTTCGGCTGCGTATTTTAATGCAACTGCCCACCGTGGATATTTATTGGTAAAGCCTAATTCTTGCTGTAACGGAAACGAATTGAGCTTTACTACAACGCCATCGGTCATGTAAGCTAAATTTAATCTTTCGGTATCCCAATGCTGATAATATTCTGCGACTTGATCCAAGGAATGACAAAGTTGTTTATTCGGGTTTACTTTAAAGCCTAACTTTTGCAATAACTCCAAAGCTTCCCATTGATTATTTGCAAAACTAGCATCATCCATACCGGGAATTTGCAAGGTATAAGCAAAGAAATCCAAGCGTCTTTGATCAACTTTGCGGGAATCTAACTGTCGGAGAGTACCAGCAGTAGCATTCCGGGGATTCGCAAATTGACTTTCACCAGATGATAATCTTTCCTGATTAATTTTTTCAAATACATCTAAAGGTAAAAAGGTTTCACCACGCACTTCTATCCTTTGTAAAGCATCTTGATTTTCGATTTCAATATCATCCAAATTTAATCTTAAAGGAATCGAACGAATTGTCCGCACGTTTTGCGTAATATCTTCCCCAGAAACCCCATCACCACGAGTTACACCCCTAACTAAAACGCCATTTTCGTAAGTTAACGCCAAAGCATTACCGTCAATTTTCAACTCGCAGACATAATCTACATCTTCTTGAGGAGGTGCATTTCTGCGCCATCTTTCATCCCAACTTTTTAATTCGTCAACATCAAAGGCATTTTCTAAACTGTAAAGCGGAATGTTATGAGGTACAGAATTAAAGCCAGTTGCGGGTTTTTCACCAACTCGCTGCGTTGGGCTATCGGGAGTAATTAATTCGGGGTATTGTGTTTCTAAATCCTGCAATTCGCGATACAATTTATCGTAAATAGCGTCTTCTATGGTGGGAGCGTCGAGGACGTAGTAAGCGTAACTGGCTTGGATTAAGAGTTTTCGTAGTTCTTCGATTCGTTTTGTGATTTCTGGTTGGATGGATTGCACTAATTACTCCTCCTTGGTTAAGAATTTGGGAATAGAGGTTTAATATAAAAGGTGTTTAGTGCATTTGTACTAAATATTGTGTTGGATGTCAAGATTTGTTTTTAACGCAGAGTGACGCGGAGGTATGCGCGGAGGGAAGAGGTGAGTAGAGGAAGAGTAAAATTGATAACTAATTTATTGTAGGGTGTGTTAGACGCACGACTACATAAGGATTTAACGGACAAATTAACTATTCGTCTAACGCACTATCTATATCATCGGAGAGGGGAAGGGGTGAGGTCATCGAAGTGTAATGCACTCAACCGAAAACCGCTATAAATATGCTTCCAATCCCCAATCCCCAATTACGAATAATGACTCGGTTTTGCTAAGTTTTTAAATTTGGTAAATTGCGGATCGAATAACAATTTAATAATTCCGGTGGGGCCGTTTCGATGTTTGGCAATTATTACTTCTGCAATTCCTCTGTCGGGACTGTCGGTATTATAGTATTCATCGCGATACAGCATTGCTACTAGGTCGGCATCTTGTTCGATACTTCCACTTTCTCTCAAGTCTGAGAGCATGGGACGTTTGTTTGTCCGGGCTTCAACTCCTCTACTCAACTGGGATAAGGCTATTACCGGAGCGCCTAATTCTCTTGCTAATCCTTTAATGCTCCTGGTGATTTTTGATAGTTCCTGTACGCGGTTATCTCCACCACCTTCCATCAATTGCAGGTAATCGATTATAACTAAACCGATGTCCGTACCGGCTTCTGCTTGCAATCTTCTAGCCTGACTACGCATCTCTGTAACTGTAATATTTGGGGTGTCGTCGATAAAAATCGGCATTTCTGAAAGTACGCTAATTGCACGACTTAATGGTTCCCATTGAGTTTGACTAATACGTCCAGTTCTTAAATAACTACTTTCAATTTCTGCTTCGCTGGATAATAATCTTTGCACCAATTGATCTTTTGACATTTCTAAGCTAAAAACAGCAACTGGTAGCTTATATAAAGATGCAACATTGTGAGCGATGTTCAGACAAAATGCGGTGTTGTGTACGCAAATATCGTTAGCAACAAAATTATGGGTATCTGGGATTGTCAAATCATAAACTTGTTTGTTTCCCATAGGTTCTATAGAAACAATTTCATCCCAATATATATCGCTGCTTGCTAACTGCTGTAACCGTAAATTTTCTAATGCTGTTGCCAACAAGAAAAGTCTGTCTCGCGTTAAGGCACGTTTACCAACATGAATATTTGAATACCCTTGAATTCCAGCCCTTTTCGCTAATCCAGTCCAGGTTTCTTCTTCTTTGGCTACTGCTAGGTGCTTCCAAACTTCTATAGGTATCAGATCGCGATTTGTTTGATATCTTTTTTGCGTTAATGCTGCTTTAATTTTGCATAGTACTTCTTCTTTTCCGAAAATACCAATTTCTGATACAAAATTTTTGATCGCACGAGCATTAGTAATATCAAGTTGCCAAGCTTCCCGACGAGTATCTTTATACTTAATTAACCGGGTTTTTAATACTGAAATAATCCCGAATCGTAACAATAAATGCTGTACCTGTCGCGCTAATTTCTCGCTAACGCTGTAATAACCCAACTGTACTTGTCCGCTTTTAAGTACGCTAGCCCAACCATCTGTAGTAAACAAACGATTTAAAAATAAAGCCAGTTGCTGACGCTCTAATTTGAAGATAAAACCAGGAATTGTTTTTTCGTCGGCTTTTTTTCCCCATAGTTCTAATTCTTGCAACCACAGGATAAGAGGATTGTCTTTTTCCTCACACGTCTCAACATAAAGCATTGGCGATCGCTTGGAGCGTTTTTTCTCTTTTATTCTCAGTTGAGGAGCAAAATCAGTAACCGAAGCGGTAAACTCTTCCTGAATTGCAGGATTTATATTACTAAATTTGGGTACTGTATCCGTTAAACAACCATCACCTATTAAATAAGCTAATAATTTAACTTCACATTCACGAATCTTATCCGTACCAAATACATTGATTTTCCGAGGTACGGCAATATGATCGCCCACTTTCAATTCTCCAAGCTGTCGCCACCCATTAATAGTTAAATAAGGATGGGTAATAGTTGTCTCAATATATTTCCCCAAACGGGTTTTAACGCCAAATACCGGCTTAATCCCATCATCAATAAATGCTTCGGGTTTGGTAAAGCGAAATTTCCAATTAGGAAGCAGCGTCAACAATTCCGCTTCACGACTGTTATATATTTCCTTAATTGTGGAAATACTACCGTCACTCAACAATAATTCTGTATCTTCCTGTAAACATTTTCCCATTGACGGACGACCAGCGATGATAATTAAGTCCGAACGTCCAAATCCGCTAGTCATTGCATCTAAATCGTAGAATCCGCAAGGAATACCGGGTAATGCGACACCTGATTGGCGCTCTTCGATATCTGTGAAAGTATTAATCAGGGTGTTGGAAATATGCACTAAGCCGCTGGTATTGCGGGCTTGAGCGATACCGAAAACCTTTTGCTCTGCTTTGTCGATAACGGTACGAAATTCTGTCTCGGTTTCATAACCTAATGTAACTATCTCGTTACCGGCTTTAATTAACTGTCGCCGTCGATACTTTTCCACCACTAAGGCTGCCAAAGCATCAATATTGACGGCTGAAACAGTTCTATCTACCAAGGAAGCTAATTTATTTCTACCGCCAACTTTTTCAAGCAAGTCGCGATCTTTGAGCCAGCTAATCACCGCAAGTAAATCGGTAGGTTTACCTTGAGTCTGAAGCTGTAGCATTCCCGAATAGATATCTTTATGAGCGCCAATATAAAAAGCTTCTGGTTTGAGAGTATCGCTAATTCTGCTGATAGCTTCGGGATCTAGTAAAATTCCGCCTAATATAGCTTCTTCTGCCTCTATGTTTTGTGGTGGGAGACGATCCGCATTCCCTTGAAAATTTAATTCTTCAGACATAAACCCGTGAGATAGATTTTATAATATACAGAACAAGTGAACTACTACCCTTATAGTGTAAATAGTCCTCAAATAATATGTAGAGACACTGCGGCGCAACGTCTCTACACATAATGAATAATTTTGAAATAATTAAACCATAGATTTAACCGAAAAATACAAATGTATTAAATTTATCTATGGTTTTCCGCAATAAACCTTAGTAACAAATGTTCAGAAATTAATCAAAAATTAAAATCACTCGCTGGCAACAACTTCAATATTGACTGTTGCACTTACATCAGAATGTAGTTTAATTTCTGCTTGGAAACTACCCAAACTACTAATATCTGGAATAGTAATACCGCGTTTATCAACTTCCATTTCAGTCGAACCTTGGATGATATCAGCTACATCTTGGCTGGTAACGGTACCAAAAATCGCATTGTTTTCACCAACTTGTTTAGCAATTTTCAAGCTACCAACTTTTTCCAAAGCTGCTTTTTGTTCAACAGCTTTTTGTCTCAATTCTTCTTGACGCTGACGTTCTAATTCTCTGCGACGTTCAACTTGCTTCAGAATACCAGGAGTTACAAAAGTTGCCAAATTTTTAGGAAGCAAGTAATTACGAGCATAACCGGGGGCTACATCTACTAAATCGCCAAATCTTCCTAATTTGTAAACATCTTCATTTAAAACTAACTGTATGCGCTTCGCCATCAATATCCTTCTCTATTTACTATAATATCAAGCAACCGTTGGGTTCTTGTTCGGGCACGGTGCAGGCAACAGCCATGATTATCCCAACTGCTTACCTAAAGCCTACAGATTTTAGCGAAATGCAAGGTACATTGGCAACTGTTTATCTTGGTTAAATAAATTTGATGGCGATTGAGGGAACTCTTAATGGGGAACAGGCAATAGTGGAAGATTAATAAACAATTTTAGTTTAAGAAAATTTTTAGTTAAGTAGTTAAACTGTTGGAAATTGGTTTTTCTGCTTCTTACCTCTGTTTCCCATTCCCTTTAAGTACGGCTATAGACAATTTTTTTACTTTAATTTCTTAATTCAGTTTCCATCGATAAACCTGAAATATCGAAGCGCGGATTCTTTTTATCTTCCTTCGTCTTAATTTTTCGGCTGTATCCTAATTTTTTCTGGTTATTAATTTTCATGATTGGGAGTTGAGGAATTTTTTTAACAGCGTTGCGATCGCTACTTGAATTTCCCCGTTCATGCTTCCACTTTTACGCGACTGTTTGTCAAGGGTTGTGTACAAAAAGTTATAAATGTTTTCATCATCTGGATGATTTAACAGCAGTATTCTTATACTACTTATAGACTATCAAAATATACTTACAAGAGGATTTTTTATTTATATTTATTTGTCAAATTAGAGACAGTGTTTTTGATAGTAGATTTATTTTAAATTTTTATGGTCGCCAATCCTCCTAAGTCAATAGCTATTACTACTGAGTCCGATCGCCGCTTGTGGATGCCGGAACAGGTATTATTTACACCCGCAGCTTTAGATGAGGATTGGGGGCAGCAAATATTGGCGCGTGTCGAATCTTTGGGACTTCTGATTCAAAAGCTTAAGCAAAATCGCATTACGGGTTTGCGGGGAGAAACGGAACGGGAAACCTACGCTACATCAAAACGTACTTTGGCGGTTGTTACGGCACCAGGAAGCCAGTTCAAACTTACTCCAATTCCACCTTCAGCAGATTGGCAGTTTCATCTTGCTCAAGGATGTCCGGCTCATTGTCAGTATTGTTATTTGGCTGGCAGTCTTCAAGGACCTCCGGTTATTCGAGCTTACGCTAATTTGCCTCAAATTTTAGATAATCTGAAAAACTATGAAGATTCAGAAAAATCAACGAGCTATGAAGTTAGTTGCTACACCGACCCTTTAGGTATAGAACATTTAACTGGAAGTTTAGCTGAATGCATTCGTTATTTTGGTACTCGCGAAAAAGCTAATTTACGTTGGGTGACGAAGTTTGATAATGTAGATAATCTGTTATCGCTACCTCATAACGGTAATACTAGATGTCGTTTTAGTATATATTAAGTTTAATGAAAATATAGTCAAACATAATCATACATAGTTTAAT
>NZ_CAWUDI010000041.1:0-74554 GCF_963920925.1 Calothrix sp. CCY 0018
TACGAACAATTTTTGGTTTTACGAAAAATGCTCGGTGAGATAGGGATTATTTTATGATTCACACATGGTTGAATTCGGATGCGCTGAAGCGCTACTACGAACGATTTTACTCATATTACGAAAAACTACGAATGACACGGTATGAATTTTTCTGTTACTAAATAAATTATAGATTTGTAATAGCGTTTCAGCGCTCTTTAAAACTGTGTATGAATATCGCAAGCTCACTCCAGAACAAAAAGCAGCAGTTGTAGAAGAAAGGTTGAAAAAGGGCTTTCCCCCACACTCACCCCCTCATCCAATAGAAAACAGCGAATATTATTTAATTACAGCTACTTGTTACGAACATAAATGTCGGATAAATACGCATCAAAGACGACAACAATTATTAAATCTAATTTTTCAACAATTTATATACAAAGATATAGATATACTCGCTTGGGTTATCTTACCAAATCATTACCACTTATTATTAAAGAATATCAGATTTTATTACCTTAGAAAGATATTACGTTCAATTCATGGAAATCTTGCTCGTCAATGGAATAAAGAAGATAATACGGCAGGTAAAATATGGTGTTCTTTTAGCGACCGTGCTATACGTTCTCAAGGACACTATTACACTACTTTAAATTATATCCATTACAATCCTGTAAAACATGATTGGGCCGAATCTCCTTATGATTGGAGCGAAAGCAGTGTTTATTGGTATTTAGAAAATTACGGCAGAGAGTGGTTACGAAGTAATTGGGTTGAATATCCAGTACGCGATTTTGGAAAAAGTTGGGATGATTTATAGTAGGATGAATACACTCAGAATTAAGAGGCGCTAAAGCGCTACTACGAACCTATTTATGTCTCAACTAGAATATTTTTTATTAACTCGCGTTTTACTTCAGTTTGAGCAAAGAAGTGATGATATTGTCAGCGATATTTCTTCTGCTACTTTTAGTGATGATGGTAGTTTATGGATCGGTTCTGATGAAATGGTTGCGGTTGAACGTCTTTCTCCTATCGGTTGTCATAGTTATGGGGAGCATCAACGCTTTTTATTAAAGGATTATATCGAGCTATTCGATGATGATGAAATTGATATTGAAGGTATGGATTTTCGGGATGGTTATCTCTGGTTGACTGGTTCTCACAGTACTAAACGCAAGAAACCAAAAGGAAAAGATTTGGAAACGGATTTAGAAAGACTTGCTACTATTACTACTGACTTGAATCGTTTTATTTTGGCGAGAATTCCCGTTGTTAATGGTGAATTAATTAAATCTTGCGTTCCTGCTGAAGGAGAAACCAAAACCGCTGCTTGTTTGCAAACATTTGATGAGCGTAATTTATTGTTTGAAGTTTTGAAAGAAGATGTACATTTGAAACCATTTATTACTAGTGGAATCCCTTCTAAAGATAACGGTTTGGATATCGAAGGTTTAGTAGCAGCAAGTAATAATCGCATTTTTCTCGGTTTGCGCGGCCCTGTTTTGCGGGGATGGGCTGTAATTATTGAAATGCAGTTAACGGAATCTGAGCCAGGTGTTTTGACGTTGGAAGAGATAACCGATGAAGGTGCAAAATATAAAAAGCATTTTCTCGATTTGAACGGTTTGGGAATACGAGAATTATGTTTGCAAGGGGAAGATTTAATTATCTTAGCAGGGCCGACAATGGCTGTGGAAGGAGAAATGGAAGTTTTTCGTTGGAAAGATGCTTTAAATAATTCGGGTGAAAATATACACCAGCAGGATGAGGATAATTTGTTTCCTTTGTTTGACTTACCTTTTACCGTTGGTTCGGATCATGCTGAAGGTTTGGCGCTGTATTCCTGTTGGGGAGAACAAAATAGCTTGATGATATTTTATGATTCTCCAGATAGTAGCCGCTTGCGAGAAGATAAAAGAATACTGGTTGATGTATTTCAAATTTAGCTGTCCTATATTTAGATAAAACCAGGTCAAAACCACCGTATAATTATTTTTACTTATACCTTGACTCAGGAGAGTAAAGTTATGCCAATGGCAGTAGGAGTAATCGAAGCGCTAAGTTTTCCTGCAATACTTATAGCCTCAGATACGATGGTGAAAGCTGCCGAAGTTTCAATCGTTTTTTACGATAAATCGGAAAGCGGACGCTTTTTTGTCGCAGTTAGAGGGAGGGTTGCTGAAGTTCAACGTGCTGTAGCAGCAGGTATGGAATCTGTTGAACAAGAATCCCACGGAGGTGAAGTCACCAGTCATTACATTGTCCCCAACCCGCCAGAAAATGTGGAAAGCATTTTACCAATCCATTTTACTTCAAAGTCAGAACCTTTCCGTTTATAGTCCGCGATTGTTCGATTTCTGAGAAGATGATAAAGAATATATCGGTAGCTATCCAAAGAAGGGTAGCACCACATACGTTTATTAATAGAGGAGATTATAAATGTCAACACAGGCAGTTGGTTCTTTAGAAACTAAAGGTTTTCCTGCCGTATTAGCAGCTGCTGATGCAATGGTAAAAGCTGGTAGAGTTACGCTTGTGGGCTATATCAGAGTTGGTAGCGCTCGGTTTACAGTTAATATTCGCGGTGATGTTTCAGAAGTTAAAGCGGCTATGGCTGCTGGGATTGAAGCCGCAGAAAGCTGTCACGGTGGAACCCTCGAATCTTGGGTAATTATTCCTCGTCCCCATGAAAACGTTGAAGCTGTTTTACCTATTGCTTATTCCGAAGAAGTTGAAGAATATCGATTATCTGTAGAAAATCCGATCATAGGTAGGTCTTACGGTCGTTAAGTAATTTAATTTATTTGAATTTAATTGAATTTAATTGAATTTAAAAGGTCTTGGACAGTATTGAGCTAACAAAGGTTAATTTCCTCAAACTCTTATATTACAAATAGTACCCGTTTGGGTACTTTCGTATTTTGAGGATTTTTTTCAGAATAAGATTAGATCGAGAAAGCAGATGTTTCTATCAAAGAGCGCACAAAGCCAAGCCGAATAGTAACAACGAGAAATAACTATAAATAATGTCTTAAACTTCGGACTATATATGTCAATTGATTTGCTTTGGGCTTAATTCTTTCTCAACTGAATTTTACCGATAAATTTCACCTGAAAATTAATCTCAATACTTTTGCGAAATAATACTAACGATTAATTAACCATATTAACTGCGATGATATACACTCCGTTCTTCTGAGAATAATCAAGTATCTGTAAAAAGAAATACTAATTTAATTTGATATTTTGGAGATGAAACTAATATGTATAGAGCAACGTCTCGTTTAATGTGAATTCTATTTCTTACGTTCAAAAAATAGTAGTGATGTTATTAGCTTTCATATTCACTTAGCTGGCAGTATGTAAATCTGTCTTAAGACATATATATATAGTTTAACTGCAAATTAAATATTTTCCTTTACAAAAATTAACAACCTTTTAAAACTAAGGAAGATAACTGGAAAACATTGATTGGTTTTCGAGTTGAGAGGTAAATTCTGCATAACTTAGCTTGAATCAGACGTATAAAAAATAGAATCCATAAATGTTTTTTGGATATTTTAGTGCGATGGGACGACAAATAGTTAAATACACCAATTGTGATAAGTGGGGGTTGTGATGCAAACTTTAAAGCAGGGTTTTGAGGAGCGCAATCTCGATATGACATCATCTGAAGCGGAAAAATTAAAAGAATATTGGCTCAATCGCTTGGCAGAAGAATGTTCGCAACACAGCGAATCTTCAAGAGAAAGTATAGCTAAGTGGCTGATAGGAAGCGATAAAGAACGCTTTGACAATCTTAATGTCAAGGAATTCAATATTGCCAAGCAAGCAATGGAATATCGCTATCGAATTTTGTGTCAGCGTTATTTGGGAGTTGGGAGGGAGCGTGCTTACCGTAACTTGATTACTCGTTTGGGAAGTTTAGCGACATTACGAACGAAAATTCAAACTTGGATTTCTTTGAGTCGCGATCGCCAGCGTAAAGTATTGGATGTGTTGCAAGAGGTACTCCAAGAATTGTTGCAGAGCGATAAGTATATGGTTTCTCAGATGGCTTGTATTTCTGAGTATACGCAAGATACTAGATTGAAGAATGCCTTGTTATTTGCCAGTTTGGAAGAGTATTGTATGCGCCCAATACGCAATCAGCCATTACTGGTATATCGTTTTGTCAACTATTTAAAGAGAACTCAGCGTGGCGGTTTAACCCAGGTACCTACCAAAGATTTGGTGCGGTTGGTTTCCGAAGAAGTGCTTGGTGAAGACGGTGAAAATCGAGTCAGCCTGGTAGATCAAAATGCCATAGAAGATTATCAAGAAGAGGAGAAAAGCCAGGAGCAAGAGTTACAGCGTCACTTGGTAAAAACGGAATTTGAGGAATATCTCAAAGAAAATTTGGGAGAAGATGCTACCATTTGGCTGCAACTGTATCTTAAAGGCTTTACCCAAGATGCGATCGCGAAAGAATTAGATAAGCCAATCAAAGAGATTTATCGGTTGCGAGAGAAAATTGGCTATCATGCGGTACGAGTTTTTGCAGTCAAGGATAAACCAGAATTAGTGTCAAACTGGCTGGAAACTTCGTTGCTAGAGCATAATTTGGGGCTGACACTCCAGCAATGGGAACAATTGCAAGAAAAATTATCACCCGTGCAAAAGCAAGTTTTAGAAATGTCCAAAATTGGTAAAACTACAGAAGAAATTGCCCAGAATATCAATCGCAAAACTCATCAGGTGATGGGAGAGTGGACAAAAGTATATTTAGCGGCTCAAGTGATACGTAGTGAGTAAGTGTTGGGAAGATTACAGTCTTCCTGCACTGGCTCAAGCCCAGAGTTGTGCAAGTCTTTACTAAGGATTTGTACTAATTTTTGTAAGTATTTGTAAATAATTTAACTTGTATTTACTGAAAAGTCTTTGTAAATATAGTGCCAAATCATTAATGGAGCGAATACGATGGAGTAAAATATTAAGCGATTTGACCTATGTTGTCTTCCGAAGGCAAACCAACTGATAACAATTCAGCAATTGCCAATCAAAAGCCATCTAAGACTATAGGAACTGACGGTGCATCATATCATAAGCCAAACCAACAATTAGAACGCGAGCAGATATTTCGACTGATAGAAGAAGGTATCTTGTGTTTTGAGGCTTGCCTCTATCATCAAGTTTTACCTTTGAAGTTAGAATATAACAGTCTGTTGTTGGGCATCGTTAATCCAAAAGACACGGTAGCATTAGAATATGTAAATAACATATTATCCTACCTAAAAATCACGGTAGCAACTCAAACCGTGACTGCGGAAGCTCACCGGATCATATTGTCAGAATACCTCAACTACAAAAACGCATCTTCTGAGTCTAAATTAGAAAAACAAGATCGAGTAGATTCCAACAATGTACCCTATGTTGAGAATCGATTAATTACAGAAAAAATGCAAAATTTAGAAGAAGAAGAAGAATCATTACCGGGAGATAATACTTTAATATTGTTCGATTCTCCTAATAGAGTTAACTTAAAAAGTGTATCTAATCAACAGCGCCGAAAATCTCCTGTTAAAACTTTAAATCACGAAAATAAGCAAGAATCTAAACAAGAATCTAAGCAAGAAAATAAGCAAGAATCTAAGCAAGAAAATAAGCAAGAAAATAAGCAAGAATCCCATAAAAAAACCGATCCAGATATTTTTGAAATTGTATCAGCAAAGAATTTACCCGTATTAAAATTACCTCTTCCGGAATCATTTAGTGCCGATCAGATACTGCCAACACTTCCACCCAGGAAACTGCTTAACGAATTACTAGCAAGAGTTTTAGCTGGAGGTATCGGTCGGTTATATTTGGAAAGGCAGCCTTATCAAGCAAGAATACTCTGGAGTTTGAACGGGATAGTACAGTCAGTAGTAGAAGAACTTCCATTATCAGCATTTCAAGGCGTACTCAATGAATTGAAACGGTTGAGTTCTTTACCTCTAATGACATTGGCACAAGCAAAGCAAGTGGAAACAGAATGTTTGTATCAACAACAGCGCTTGTTATTACGCTTGCGAGTCATGCCGGGAATGTACGGAGAAGAAGCAACTTTACAAGTATTGCGTGGTGCTGCATTAAAGTTTTACCAGCAACAACAGTTAAGCCATATTAGTCGTGACGCTTTGGGAGCTTCTCAAGAGTTAAGCTATAAAGTGCGCGAATTACACCAAAGGCTGGCTGCGAATAAACCAGACTTAAACACCGAGCAAATAAAGGCTTTGGAATCCTTAAACGGACTTGTAAAAAATTTAGATCGACAATTAAGGATACTTACAGACATTCCTAGCTGATAGATAAAGACTCAGTGAAACCGCTGATGAGTATTCCTAAATCATTGTGTTGTAATAGAGGCATTAACTGCGAATTAAAGCTATTAGCTATCAGCTATCAGCTATTAGCTGGCAATTTGATGGGGATTTGATCCCAACAAGACGGCTTGCACCTATCTTTATCGGTGAGGTATTTAACCCGCTAGTAGCTAAAAGCTAAAAGCTAAAAGCTGATAGCTGAAAGTGTATTTACCAAGTTTTTCCTTTAACAGTTTTTTAATCTATTTGTGGCAAATATTTCATGCAGACAGAGGTTTTTAGCGAAATTTTCCCCTTAATGAGTACAGCTAATCCCCAAACTTTGGAATGGCTGCTCAACGTTGCAACAATGCACGAATATCCCGCAGGGCGAGCCGTTTTAATGGAAGATTCTTGGGGTAATGCGGTTTACTTTATTTTATCGGGTTGGGTGAAAGTCCGGCGTACTAACAGCGAAGATACTCGCGCTCTAGCGATTTTAGGTAAAGGTGATTTCTTCGGAGAGATGGCGATTTTGGATGAATCTCCCCGCTCTACCGATGTAATTGCTCTTTCTGCGGTAGAGTTGATTAGCGTATCGAGGGAAAGCTTTATTCAAATATTATTTAAAGATTCCCAGCTACACCATCGAATGCTGCAATTAATGGTAAGACGGATGCGCTACGTTAATTTACGTCTGCAAATGCGAGGGGCACCGCCTGCTGTCAAGTTGTCTCATACTCTGGTAACTTTGGGTGAGAGTTACGGTGAACAAGCTGAAAAAGGAAAAAATATTTATAATATTCCTTTGCAAGATTTAGCTGACGTTACCGACATCGGTATAGAAGAAACTACCCAAATTATGCAAAAGCTCCACGAAAAAGCTTGGGTTAACATCAACACCGCTCAAGATATGATTCATCTGCTTAATTTCAAGCAATTGGTGAATTTGGCTGGTAAAATTTGACTTTTAAGTTAGGGGTATTAAGGAATAGGCAACAGAAGAATATCAGTTAGAACATAATTTTAGCTTTTATAAACCCGGTTTTTTAGAAAAATCGGGTTTTTAACGATTTCAGGATTTTAAGTTTGTAATTTAGCGTTTAGAATTTAGAATTATCCCCATAGCTTGAAAATCAACCTAAAATCTGTTTTGTTTTTGTTACAGCAGAGTTTTTCAAGCAATAGAATTATATGTTAGAAGAAAAATAATTATTGCCCTAAAATATGACCGAATTAACTGCTCCTCCCATCCAAACTGCAAAGCAATCCACAGCAACAATTAACTACCAAGTTGCAATGCCGAATCCTCAAAACCATCTGTTTGAGGTAACTTTACATTTAGAAGATTATTCGCTATCTACTTTAGATTTGAAAATGCCCGTCTGGACTCCCGGTTCTTACTTAGTGCGGGAATATGCCAAGCATTTACAAGATTTATCGGCGATTAGTCACGAGAAAGCTTTAACTTGGCGCAAAATTGGTAAAAATCACTGGCAAGTAGATACAGATGGAATATCAGAAGTAACTGTTAAATACCGTATTTTTGCAAACGAGTTAACCGTGCGAACAAATCATTTAGATTCAACCCACGGTTATTTTAATGGAGCTGCAATATTTTTCAGAATCCCAGAATTCGATAAGCAGCCAATCAACGTTACCATTCAAACACCACCTCAATGGCAAGTCACTACAACATTGCCAGTAGTTGAAAAACAACAAAATACTTTTGTCGCTGCGGATTTCGATACTCTTGTAGATAGTCCTTTTGAAATCGGTACTCATCAGCTATATGACTTTGAAGTGAGGGGAAAACCGCATCAGTTAGCGATTTGGGGAAAAGGTAACGTTAAAGTCGAACCGTTAATTGAAGATATTAAGAAAATCATCGAAGTCGAAGCGGATATGTTCGGTGGTTTACCTTACGAAAAATATCTATTTCTGCTCCACTTATCAGCGCAATCCTTCGGTGGATTGGAACATAAAGACTCCTGCTCCTTAATATATAAGCGATTTGGATTTGGCGATCGCGATAAATACGAGCGTTTCATGCAGTTAGTAGCTCACGAATTCTTCCACCTATGGAATGTAAAGCGAATTCGTCCCAAAGAATTGGAAGTTTTTGATTACGACCAAGAAAACTATACACCTTCCCTATGGTTTTGCGAAGGAACTACAAGTTATTACGATCTATTAATTCCTTTGAGAGCGGGAATTTATGATGTTAGTTCATACTTAAATAATTTAAGTAAAGAAATCAGTCGGTATCAAACAACACCAGGGCGTAAAATACAGCCAGTTTCCGAATCAAGTTTTGATGCTTGGATTAAACTTTACCGTCAAGATGCTAACAGTCCAAATTCTCAAATTTCCTATTATTTGAAAGGGGAAATGATTACTTTGTTGTTAGATTTAATGATTCGTTCCCGTCATAAAAACCAGCGTTCTCTTGATGATGTCATGCTCAAATTATGGCAGCAATTTGGTAAAGATGAAATTGGCTATACTGCCGATGAATTAAAGCAAATTATCGAATCAGTAGCCGGAAAAGATTTAACAGAATTTTATCAGCGTTACATCCACGGTAGAGAAGAATTACCCTTTAACGAATATCTAGAACCTTTCGGTTTAGAATTAGTTGAAGATAATATAGATGAACCATTTTTGGGAATAAAAGTAGTTAGTAATAACGCCAAAGAATCAATTAAATTTGTAGAATCAGATTCTCCCGCCCAAATTGCCGGGATAGACGCAGGTGATGAATTATTAGCAATTGATGGAATTAAAGTAACTGGAAAAGAATTAAACGAAAGATTAAAAGATTATCAACCGCAAGATACCATTGAAATAACCGTATTTCATCAAGACGAACTGCGTACTTATAGCGTTACCTTAGCAGAGCCTCGTGCTAATAAATACGAAGTGGTGCCAGTTGAAAAACCTTCTGCCGTTCAGAAAAAGAATTTTGCTAAGTTTTTAGCAGTGTAGTTAGTAGGTTGGGTTAGACAGGAAAACCAAATTTGATTTGTAACAAAAATGCTACTTTATCGTGTCGTAACTCAACATCATGATTGCGGATGAATATTGCGAATAAATCCATAACGTCATGTTGGGTTACGGTTCAAATATAGATTATTCGTTGGTATTTATATTTGTTCGTGAACCTAACCCAACCTACAAGCTGCATTGTCATAACCCAAGATTATAATTGCGGATCAATTAGTTGTAGGTTGCCTTCACGGCGCACGAAAATATTCATAGTTAACAAAAAGTAAAAAAGCGCCGTAACCCAACATCAATTTTTAGTTGAAGCGTATTGTTTGGTTAAATGTTGAATATAGAAGTTAAAAATACATCACGATTGCGGATGAATTAGTATATAAAACATTATTTTTTTGTTGAAATCTTGTGGTACGGGCATCCCTGCCCGTATTTCAATTAAATCTATCAAGCGTGTCTTTTCAAAACCCCCGGCTCTTGCTGCATTGGTAACACATCGAAAGTATCAATTTGAGAACAGTATTTTAAATCATCATTGCAATCCAAACCTATTAAACGTTTACCGTGGCTGGCATATTTCAACATTTGCAACAAATTATCTTTCCATTGAGAATAAAGTGCCATTGCTGCAACTACTTCATCGTTACCCGTGACATCATCTATAGATAACTTAGTTTTTTCCAATAGATGATAAGCGATCGCACCAGCACAAGCAGTATCCTCAAGAGAGTAACTACCTTGCCATCCGGAACCCACCATCCAGACATTTTCGGGTTTATTATTTGCCAAATATTCCACCACAGAGGTTAAATTGACAAATGCTCCGGTAATAACGGTTTGAGCATCCTGTATTCTTTGTAAAGCACGGGTACCGTTAGTAGTACTGATAAACAAGCGCTTTCCTTCCACCACTTCCTGTTTGCAGTCGAGGGGAGAATTCCCTAAATCAAAATTAGGAACCTTTGCACCACCTCTTTCTCCAGCCCGCAGACGTTTGTGAGCAGGAAACTTTTCGCTAACTTTCACCAATTCATCTAAATCGCTGAAAAATTGAATCCCTTCCCCACCGTGAGCCAAAACCGTTGCCATCGTTGTAGTTGCACGCAAAACATCAACCGCGATCGCGCATTCTGGCATTTCCTGGGTTGGGGTTTCTTCCGGAGCATGATAAATAAATAACTTCATGCGCTTGATACACCTGCTTTTATATACTGCCGAGATTTTAATACGCTGCCGGTGTTAATGGGGAGATGGGGAGATGGGGAGATAAGGAGACAAGGGGAATTTCAAACTTTAACCTTTAACCTTACTTTCTCGTAACAGTTCGCTGATAACTGTTCACTGTTTACTGCTAACTGTTCGCTGTTGACTGTAATCTGGAAAGAGAAGGACTTCAAATAAAATATGTTTGGCGTTTAAATTTCGCAACACTTCTCAATCTAAAATCCAAAATCAAAATGGCTCCTTTACCAGATTACCGTCCTAAACAACTTTCTCTTGGCCCGTTGGAAGCGGAAATTTTAAATATTGTTTGGCAGTTGGGCAAGGCTACGGTAAAAAATGTACATGACTGCATTTTAGCTGACCCTAACCGCGAATTAGCTTATACTTCAGTTACTACGGTGCTGCGACGGCTAACCCAAAAAGGTTGGCTCGAATGTAATAAACGAGGAAAAGCTTTTTATTGGCAGCCGATGCTAACAAAGCAACAGGCAGAAGTTATTCAAGCACACGAACAGTTACAGCAATTTCTCAAGGTGGGAAATCCCGATGTAATTGCGGCTTTTGCAGATAGCTTAGATGAAGCAGATTCTGCAAAAATACAAGCAATAGCAAAACGAGTTCAAGCTGCGCGACAAGCAAGGGAGGAATAAATAATAATGCATTTTTTAATCATTTTTGCAGCTTTAATAGTTGCTTACACCACCAGATGTCAATGGATTCAAAACATCGGTAGATGGAATGAACGTTGGCACAAAGCGCTATTTTTCTTTCTATTTCCTCCCTTATTGATTTTCACCACAACGTTTGCTTTACTATTCATGGGGCCTCAAGGCAGAATGGCAGGCTTGCAAACTGGTTGTTATGGCTATGCGATCGCGTTATTTGGCATTGTCTTTTTTGCAATAATGTGCGTTAAGCAGGCATGCCTTGGATGGCTATCTGTAAAAGAGACGAGTGACTGTCCGATAGTTAATGTAGGAGGAAAACAAGTTCGCTTGTTGAATACAGCAGCATTATTTGCCGGACAAATTGGCTTTTTTAAACCTGAATTAGTCTTAAGTTCTGGATTATTAAAAACTCTTTCAAACAATCATTTAGAAACCGTTTTAGCTCACGAACAAGGACATTATTATTATCGCGATACATTCTGGTTTTTTTGGTTGGGTTGGATGCGAGAATGTACCTCTTGGCTGCCAAATACAGAAGCGTTGTGGCAGGAATTATTAACTTTACGAGAATTACGAGCCGACGCTCACGCAGTTTTATCTGTAGATCCTTTGTTGCTAGCGGAATCTCTACTAATGGTTGTTAGCAGCCCCCCCATATCTTCAGAAGTGCTTTGTGCAGCATTAGGCTCCCCCGGTGCCAACCGTTTAGAAGAAAGAGTGGAAGCCCTCTTATCCCAACCACAACCAGCACCATCAAGTTACTTCACCTCTTTGAAATGGTTGGTATGGACTTTTATTCCACTAATTACCGTCGTGTTTCATAGTTAATTAAGGGTTGGTAATTGAATAAATTTCTACCCCCTCTACCCCCTCTCCCTATCTCCTATCCCAAAGTTCCGATTTGTCGATTGGGTAAAATGCGTAAAACAGAAAACAAAGCCAGGTAAACCAACGAACCACGGATAAACAATTCCGCAACGGAAGTGCTGGGAATAAAGATTGTTTGCCAGTCGATGTGGAGCCATTTTTCTATTGGCAAACTTGAAAATAAACATGATACCGACAGAAAAAGATGTCAAACAGCTAGAACAATTTTTGGCTGAAAATCCCACAGATACTAATATAATGAATGCCCTTGCGCTGGGATATTTTGAGAATCCAAGTTTAGTTCAAGATAATGAAGATTTAAAATTGCTTGAAAGAGCTTATCAAACAAAAAAGACTATAAAATCAACTCATAATCTTGCCTGGTATTATTATATGGAATTCGGAGCAACTTTAGAAGAAGCAATCAAGATACAGCAAGAATGTATATCAATGAGTCCTAAAAGTTTTTATCCTTATTTTTTGTATGGCTGTATGCTTTTGCAAAATAATCAATATTCAGAAGCTATCAAATATTTAGAGATTGCATATTCAAAAGAACAGAAAAGAGATAAGAATTTGCAGTAGATAAACCAAATATAGATATGAATAATTATTACTTCTTAGAAAGTTGTGGATGTTTATTGTTTGATTGTCCGCGACATGACAATCTAAAAGACGACGAATAGATTTACCGTTCCAAATTCGTAAACATTCCTTAACAATCTGGTGGATTCGTAAAGCACTCTTAACAATTGCGATAGTAAGCATTCAAATTATGGGAACATAAATACAACCAACGTTGATATTTAGAATTTATAGAGTTTTAAGAATATGGCACAAAATAGCAAATCAACAGTTGTCATCACGGGTGCTTCCTCTGGGGTTGGCTTGTACGCTGCGAAAGCTCTTACTAATAAAGGATGGCACGTAGTAATGGCTTGTCGCAATTTGGAAAAAACTCAAAGAGTTGCTAACGAAGTGGGAATGTCATCTGACAGCTACACCATCATGCATCTCGATTTGGCTTCTTTGAATAGCGTGCGTCAATTTGTTAATAGTTTTCGGGAAAGCGGTAAATCCCTGGATGCTTTAGTATGCAACGCTGCGGTGTATTTACCTTTGGCGAAGGAGCCACAAAGAAGCGAAGATGGATATGAATTGAGCGTTGCCACGAATCACCTGGGACATTTTCTGTTGTGCAACTTGATGCTGGAAGACTTGCAAAAATCTTCTCTCGATGAAGCTAGGTTGATAATTTTGGGAACTGTAACTGCGAATCCTAAAGAATTAGGAGGAAAAATTCCCATTCCCGCACCTCCAGATTTAGGAGATTTAAAAGGTTTTGAGGAAGGCTTCAAAGCACCGATTTCGATGATTAACGGTAAGAAATTTAAAGCTGGTAAAGCTTATAAAGATAGCAAGCTGTGCAACGTTTTAACCATGCGGGAATTACACAGACGCTATCACGATTCCACGGGAATTGTATTTAGTTCGCTGTATCCTGGATGCGTTGCTGAAACTGGTTTATTCCGCAATCACTATTCCCTATTCCAGAAAATATTCCCTCTATTCCAAAAGAATATTACCGGCGGATATGTATCTGAAGAATTAGCTGGTGAAAGAGTTGCAGATGTAGTTGCAGAGCCAGAATATAATAAATCCGGTTCTTACTATAGCTGGGGAAATCGTCAGAAAGAAGGTAGAAAATCTTTCGAGCAGGAAGTTTCTAATGAAGCGTTGGATGATGATAAAGCACGGCGTTTATGGGAATTGAGCGCGAAGTTGGTGGGAATTGCCGACGAGCAAGCTGTTGGTGCTGCTGCTGGTACCGTGTGAGGTTTGATTGATATTATAATTCCCAGGCTTCGGCTTGGGAATGTATTTTACGGCTTTGCATTTTTCATAAATTATTAAAATATAATCACAGCTTAATATTTAATTAAATCAATTTGCAAAATGGCTTATAGCGATTTTAAATTAGCTCAAGTTATCGATTTTTTTGGATTAACAGTTCACGAAGGCTCTAGAATATTTGCGGATTTTCCAGAAGAAAAATGCAGCGAATTACTTTCAACTATTTTGGAAGAAAATGTAGATTTAGCAGTGGCAATTAATACAGAAAAAGCCCGTTCTGAAATGATAATTAGCCCGATATTACTTGAAGTTCGGCGTAAACTTGATAAAAAAATTAGTTTGTTTTCAGGAGTAGATTTTAGTGTTGATAGTGCAAGAGGATTAAATGGCTTTTGTGATTTCCTTATTAGTCTTTCTCAAGAACAGCTTTTTGTTCGGGCACCTGTAATGACTTTAGTTGAAACAAAAAATGAAAACCTGAAATCTGGATTAGGGCAGTGTATTGCAGAAATGATTGCAGCACAACTGTTTAATGAAATGCAGGGAAATAAAATCAAAACAATTTATGGTGTAATATCCATTGGAACAATTTGGCAATTTTTAAAGTTAGAAGAAAATCATATTTACATCGATTTGAGTGAATATTATATTCAAGATGTCGAAAAAATTTTAGGAATATTGATAAATGCACTCAGACAAAATTAAACTTTCTCCTTCGCTGAAGGTATCCCCAATTTATCCAAAGTAGCATCAATCTTTTCTAAAAGTTGAAAATCTTCTTGCGGTAAAGTGCTATTACTGTGCTTTTCTAAAAATGAAAATGCTTGTCTAAATTGCTTGGGTGTTGCTTCTATCGGTGCGTCAAAGTGACAGGGAATAATTCGTTTAAAGTCCCACTTAGCAATTTTATCAGCCCATGCAATAGTTTCTTCGGGTGCGCGGTTAAGAATTAAAGTCTGTAAAATTGGTGCTACAAATAATCTACCATCACCTCGTAGGGTTTCAAAACAACGCTGCCAATCTTGCTTCCATTGGAAGGGATACAAACCAAAATAAGCTTTATTTGAACGTTGGGGTGCTTGGGCAGCATTGCGAAATACTTCTCCCCATTTTGGTACATCCAAGACGCTGGGACGAAAATACAAGCCAAATAACGCGATACGCTGCCATCCTTTATGACGATTTTCTGGTGTGTCGGCAATGATGTCAGTTGCTTTATCTCTAGCGTGGAAAAGTAAGGGGTATGTGTCTAATAAAGTAATTGCCGGAGGTTGTTCGGGTACGGAAACTATTGAGTCAGTAACTAAAAGAGTATTTGATGATTTATGTAACAATGCAACTTCAGCAAATCTACCAGCACGTAGTTCGATGGGACCGAGAATTTCGTAGTCAAATTGATTGCCGAAAGGTGTTTTGCTGCTGTCTTCTGGAAGTACTTGGGTGCGTTTTGCAGGTATACCCAACCAACTTAAGGGAAGATTGACGGGAAAACTCCACTGTTTGGGTGCGACAAATATCTGTGAATCGGGAAAACGTCTGGCAAAGGGACCGACAAATACTTTATGTTCTAAGCCGGAAATAGTAGGCAATATTATATACTTCACTCTGCCATATTCTGCTACCAATTCTTCAACAAGACGAACGCATTCCGGGGTTGGCGCAATTGGTGCATAAACCAGCAAACCCCCTTCGTTGAGTTTTACAACCGTCATGCGAATGGGAACAACAACGTAGAAAATGCCTTGAAGCTGGTCAAAAGTCCAAACTGTATCCTTGACTACTTCCTTACGGATTGTTCGCCGCTTACCGAATGGGTAAATTGGCAAAGTAAACCAGAAGTTCCATGAATAATCTTTGGAATTGTTTTGTTGTAAGGTTTCAAGCATTTTCAGGAGTTAGGAGTTAGGAGTTAGGAGTTAGGAGTTAAATAATATAAATATTGATAACAGATTACTGGTAACAGGTAACAGGACACTGAGAATTGATAAACTTTATTATCTTACAAAAATTTATTGACTCAGTACTATGGTTTACGGCAAGTTAAATTAAGGGTTGTAAATGCTTGCGTGGCATAGTACGCAATCGATTTAACTATCAAGCTTGAATAGACGATACATAAAGGTGAGCTATCTCTTTCAGAGACGCTTCGCTAACGCTTAACGCCATTTTAGATCATCAAAAATACTATAAATAGTTCAAATATTTGATTATATTTTATAACTTTTTCTTTCTATTAGTGGTATTTTCTTAGATACAATGTATAGATAAATTAAGTGTTCAAAATTAAAGCATATGATAATAGGACAATCCACGCGCCAGAAATTATTTGACACTAACGTCGAGAATTATCACGTTCTATTGACACCACACGAAGTTAAATCAAAATTACCTTTAACACCGTCAGCAGAAGCAAATGTTTTAAAATACAGACAAGAGCTAAAAGATATATTAGATTTTCAAGATAAAAGAAAATTTATTGTAATTGGTCCTTGTTCGATTCATAGTACAGAATTAGCTTTAGAATATTCTCGAAGATTAAAGAAACTTCAAGAAAAAGTTGGAGATAAATTACTGTTAATTATGAGGGTTTATTTTGAAAAACCTAGAACAACAGTAGGCTGGAAAGGTTTAATTAATGACCCAGATATGGATGATTCTTTCCGTATCGAAAAAGGTATATTGATGGCACGGGAACTGCTGTTAAAAATCAATGAAATAGGATTGCCCGCAGGTACGGAAGCTCTAGATCCGATTATACCTCAGTACATCAGCGAATTAATTGCTTGGTCTGCAATCGGGGCACGCACTGCTGAATCACAAACTCACCGCGAAATGTCCAGCGGGCTTTCTATGCCAGTGGGTTTTAAAAATGGTACGGATGGTAATATTAAAGTTGCTTTGAATGCCCTTGAGTCAGCTAAAAATAGCCATCATTTTCTGGGTTTAAATCGACAAGGACAGGTTAGTATTGTTCAAACCAAAGGAAATGATTACGGTCATATAATTTTACGTGGTGGTGGTGGGAAACCAAACTGCGATCGCGAAAATGTAAAGTCTGCTGAAGATCAACTCAAAAAAGCAGATTTACAACCAAGAATTGTGATTGATTGCAGTCACGGTAACTCCAACAAAGACTATAAGTTGCAAGCTGGTGTTTTAGAAGATGTAGTGCAACAAATAGCGGACGGTAACACATCTATCGTAGGGTTGATGTTGGAATCTAATTTGAATGAAGGCAATCAAAAGATTCCTGACGATTTAAAAGAGTTGAAGCACGGGGTTTCCGTCACAGATGCTTGTATTGGTTGGGAAGAAACAGAAAGAATAATTTTGGCTGCTCATGAAAAGCTGTAATTAGTGAAGGGAGTAGGGAATAGGGAACAGGCAACAGGGAATAGTGGAAAGAAAGCGGTTATTTAATAATTAGTATGCTTAAGTGTCTGTAAAAATCTTTGTAAGACTTCATATATAAGAATTACTGCGCTTTACAACTAATATTTTTAATTAAATAGGCTTTTTTTCTACTCCCTATTCCCTATTCCCCGTTCCCTGTTCCCTATTCCCCGTTACCTTTTTCCAAGGAAATAACCCTCCAACTTCGTCACGATAGCGTTGATATTGTTCGCCATAAAGACGAATCAAATCTTGTTCTTCTAAGGCTATGCCAATTAAAATATAAAATGTAAATGTTGTTGATAAAACAAGATGTTCGAGTTGCATATATGGAGTTGCCCAAATACCTATAAGTATGCCTGTTTGAATTGGATGGCGGTTGAAATTGTACATCCAGCGTTTCATAAATGGAAATTCTTGATAGGTTTCCCCTTTCCAATAGAGATATACCTGACGCAAACCGAACAAATCAAAATGATTGATGGCAAAAGTAGCGAGAACAAAATAAATCCAACCCCAGGCAAATAATCCCCAAATTAAATATTTTAATGCTGTATTGTTAACCGACCAAATTGTTGTTTGCATCGGCTGCCAAAAGTATAATAGTGTAACTAAAGCAACGGCAGAAAATAACACATAAGTACTTCTTTCCGCAACAACAGGTATTTTTTGCATCCACCACTTTTTAAAATTTGGACGTGCCATAATACTATGTTGCAGCCCGAATATAAATACTAATATTAAATTAATGCATAGTGCTGAAAAAATAGAACCTTGATTTAAAGATATTGAATTTAATGGCTGCTTGCCTGCATTGTAGAGAATTAAATCTAGGATTAAATATAATATAGTTAACATTGCGATCGCGTAAGCAACAATACCGTAAAAAAGTACGATGAATCGCTTACCACGAGAGACTTGGGTTAACTGTTTGTTTGTAGTCATGATATCGGCTCTGCTTTATCCAACCTATTACCACGCAACAGTTAGATTGAAAGGTTCGTAGTAAGCGATTTATCGCTTTTTTAAAGGACTAAAGTCCTTACTACAAACCTTTCTGTTGCCTATTCTCCAATCATCTGTTGAATAAACCCAGGCAAAGCAAAAGCAGCTTTATGAATATCTGCATTGTAATAGCGTAAATTGTGCTGTTTGACAAACTGCGTGGCTTTTTCAACGTCTAAGTTTTCAACTGGATGCTTTCCTTGTTTGGAACAATAAGTCAAACTCCACATTCCGGTAGGATACATGGGAATAAATACCAAATAACAATGTACAGAATCATTGCCAAAAACTTGTTTGAGACACTGATTTAAGTCTGTAAAAGCCTTTTGATGAAAGATTGGTGATTCGCTTTGTACCGTTACTACTCCACCAACACGGAGAGTGCGATACACATCTTGATAAAATGACTTGGTAAATAAACCTTCTGATGGCCCTACGGGATCGGAAGAATCAATTATTACTAAGTCATAGGAATTATCGGCGGCATTTTGAACGAATTTTATGCCGTCATCTATGAGTAAATTTAACTTTGGATGTTCTAAAGCAGAAGAAATGGTAGGTAAAAATTGTTTAGAAGCACGCACCACAGCTTCATCAATTTCTACCATTGTGATGCCCTCAATTCCTTGGTGGCGAACTAATTCGCGAATCGTACCTCCATCACCAGCGCCAATTACCAGCACATCTTTGACATCGGGATGAGTCAACATTGGCACGTGAGCAATCATCTCGTGATAAGCCGCTTCATCCGCTTCGGTACACATCACCATGCGATCGATGGTCAGCATTTTCCCTCTATCGTGAGTATCAAATATTTCTACAGTTTGAAAGGGAGATACTTCATGAAAAAGCCTTTCTCCTTTTAAACGAATAGATATAGCAAAATTTCCATTGCTATCTGTTACCCATTCGGTTGAATTGATTTTACCTGGTTGTTCTGAAATGGTCATTTTAATTTTGGATTTTGGATTTTGGATTGTTCTCTGTTCCCATACTTAATATAAAATATGTGAGAACAACTGTAAATGCGCGTTCAATTGCGAATCTACAAGGATTAATTATATGATTTTATGGTGATTTATTTAATAGTTTTAATTTGATAAAGCAGGAAAAGATCGGAAAAATAATGATTTATGTAAATAATAATTTATGAATAAAATAAATAAAATATTGAATTTGCCTTTTAACTAAAAACAATTTATTACTATGCTTTCTAATACCAATTACCTATTACCTAACTTAAAAAGGAATCTGAATTAAAAACTCCGTTCCTTCTCCTGGGGAAGAAATACACTGCAAATTTCCTCCGTGATTCTCAGTAATAATTTGATAGCTAATTGAAAGTCCTAAGCCAGTACCTTTTCCTTCTGGTTTGGTAGTAAAGAAAGGTTGAAAAATCTCATTTATGACTGATTCTGACATTCCTTTACCATTATCGGCAATTTTAACAATAACTTGGTATTTATTGATAGTAGTTGCAATACGGATTTTAGGATTTATAAAAGTAGATTCTTTGCGGTTTAAATATTGATTCTCAATCATTGATTCTTCCAAGACATCGATAGCATTAGCTAACAAATTCATAAAGACTTGGTTGAGTTGCCCTGGATAACATTGCACTTTAGGTAAAACACTATAGTCTTTAACTACTTGAATAGCAGGGCGTTTGGGATAGGCTTTGAGACGATGTTGTAAAATCATTAATGTTGCTTCTATCCCTTCATGAATATCAACTAATTTCTTATTTTCTCCATCGCTACGAGAAAAGTTTCGTAAAGACTGCATGATTCCTTTGATAGTATCGGTACCTAATTTCATCGAAGACATTAACTTAGGTAAATCTTTGTCAATATGCTTTAAATCCATAGCTTCTATTTGCTCTTCAACTTCGCTACCGGGGTTAGAGCAATTTTTTTGAAAAAGCCGCACTAATATAAGTAAATCTTCAATGTATTGGTTAGCATAATGTAAATTGGTAGAAATAAAACCTATGGGATTGTTAACTTCATGAGCAACACCAGCAACTAATTGTCCCAAAGAAGATATTTTTTCTGTTTGAACTAATTGTAGCTGAGTTTGTTTTAGTTCATTCAAAGTTTGAGATAGTTCGGAAGTTCGCTCGGCTACTCGTATTTCTAATTCTTGTTTTTGCTTGTCTAATTCAAGATTTAATTTGCGTAACTTTAAATGTAGGCTAATTCTAGCTAAAACTTCTTCTTGCTCAAATGGTTTGGTAATGTAATCTACCGCTCCTAAAGCTAAGCCTTTAACTTTTTCTTCGGCTTCTGTAAGTGCGGTTATAAATATAATCGGAATATGCTTTGTAGATGGATTTGCTTGCAGTCTACGGCAGGTTTCAAATCCGTCAATTTTCGGCATCATTACATCTAATAATATCAAATCGGGAGGATTGCCTTCAACTTGCTCAATTCCGCTGGCACCATCCATTTCAACTAACACTTCATAGCCAGCACTTCCTAAGACATCATGGAGAATCTCTAGGTTAGTTGGGCTGTCATCGATAACTAAAATTGTTTCTAGCTTTTTATTACATAACTCTTGTTCGTAAGATGAGTTCATATTAATTTCTTTAGTTGTAAATATATTTATAGTGTTATTATTTTATGTTTTCTTGCAGAAATTGACGAATCTTATTAATATTAAAAGATTGTGCAAATGAATTTAGTTCGGAAACAAAATCTTGATATTTTCGATCTATTTCTGCAATTCTATCTAACTCTTTTTGGATACCTGTTATTCTACCTTGTTTAGCAAATTCTAATAGCATAGTTAATTCTGAAATAGGAGGAATAATTATTTTCTTTTTAGGAAATGCTTTTGATGCTGCTGGCTTAATCTTTTCTTTCAAGCTATAACGCCAGGTAATATTTAATTGCTTTGCTAAGACACGATATAATTCTTTTGATTTAACTGGCTTATTTAAAAAGTAGTTTGCTCCTGCTTGCATAGCTTTTCGATTATCATTATCAGATGTAGATACAGAGCAAAAGAAAAACAGCGTATTTTTTAATTCATCTAACTTACGAATTTCTTGAAGCATTTTCCATCCGTGCATAATTGGCATTTTAATATCCGCAATAATTAAATCCGGTTGATGTTTTATTGCTTTTTCTAAACCCTCTTCACCGTTTTCAGCTTCTATTAAATCAAACCCCAGGGTTGATAATAAATTAATAAATAAAGAACGATTTTCCCACCTATCATCTACAATTAAAATTTGCTTTTGATCGCCTATATAACCCACAATTCTGCCGGTACGAGTAATGCTGCTTGTTTCCGTCCAATCGTCAGCAATTGGACATTCTATTTCAAATTGAAATACACTTCCCATATCTAATTCACTTTTAACTTGAATTGTACTATTCATCATTTCGATGATTTTTTGACTCAAAGCCAATCCAAGCCCCGTACCTTCCGATTTATTTTTAGTTGTACCTAATTGCTCAAAAGGAAAAAATATTTTATCTATTACTTCCGGTGTCATTCCTACTCCAGTATCTTCAATATGGAAAAGTAATCTTACTGTTTCTGAAGAACGTTCCTTTTTGATTTCTAATACCTCCACTTGTAAAGTGACGCAGCCTTTTTCGGTAAATTTAATCGCATTGCTAAGTAAATTTATTAATACTTGTCGCAATCTTCTTTTATCAACATTAATTCCATATGGTAAATTTTTTTGAGTTAAGTAGATAAAATTCAAGCCTTTTTGTTCGGTTTTTACACGGCATATTTCTACAATCCCTTGTAAAAATGAAGGAAGATCAAAATCGCTAGAGTGAAGCTTGATTTGATGTGCTTCTATTTTTGTAAAATCGAGAATATCGTTAATTAAAGTTAATAAGTGCTTGCCGCAACGGTGAATAATTTCTATACCCCGCTGTTCCTTTTTCGATAGGTTTGGAGAATTTTGGATAATTTGGGTATAGCCTAAAATACCGTTTAAAGGGGTGCGAAGCTCGTGACTCATATTTGCCATAAATTCGCTTTTTGCATAACTTGCTGCATCGGCAGAGATTTTGGCTTCTTCTTGTTTTTGAATATTAATTTTGATCAGATTGAATAGCTGGTTTACAGAAGTTGCAAGTTTTCTCGCTTCTATATTTCCAATGACGGATAGTTGTAAATCGTAGTTTGCTTCTTCTAGAGCTTTTTCTGTGACATCAGTAATTGTTGAAATCGGTTTGGCAATTAACTTACTGCTGTAAATAGCGATAACAGAAGCGAGAGTTAAAGACAAAATAAAACTTATAATTACAATTACTAATCGCACTATTTGGGTTTGACTCAAGTTAGCTTCAGCTTTTTCTGATTCATCTTCCAAAGATTCGACAAAAACCTGCAACTCTTCTACAAATTTCAGCGTTTTACTCCGAGAATCGCTTGCTACCAAATTAGCAGCTAGCCGTTTTACCTCAACTTCTTGTGATTTCAACTGATTTGATTCAATCTGTTTTAAAGTCTTTTTAGAATCCCGAGCAAATTTTTCTAAACTATTATTATACTGATTAAATTGTTGCTTATATCTTTGCTGAAAATTTTCTGGCGCATTCGTATTAACTTCAGAGAGTAATTTGTTAAAATAATTTACTCTGCTAATCGCCTGTTGAAACTCTTGGGGCTTTTGTAGATAAGGATAAACATCGTTAATAAGTTGTAAATTCAAAGTTGTATTTAGCAAGCTATTTAACAGTCTCAATTCTTGACGAATATCTTTCCTTTCCCGATTTGCTTGATTAACCCAAGAATTTCCTATACTCAAACCCAAGCCAGTACCCCCCACAGTAATACCCAGCGCAACAGCATATCCCAGAAAAATCTTTTTTTGTAAAGTGAGACGATTAGTTATCCAGGTAACAGGCTTAAAAGCCCATCCCGATGAAATCCAAAAAGCTGTTTTGGGCTTCTGGGTATCCGGTTGAGAAATTTGATGCTCTGAGGAAGGATAAGTCATTCGTCTGACAGCGTTTGCACCGATATAGATAATTTGCGGTTAATTACATGATTCCCAAAATGCAACTCAGAATTGCCATTAATTTTGACGAATTATCTCTTAAGGGCTGCTTTTCCGACTATTTACATCCTTTGAATCTACCCTTTCGCCAATACTTCAGCATTATCACTAAATTTTAAAACCAAATTTTTTTCCTTGTCGTATCGCTCCTCGTTGTTGATTCTGCCATAGATAAAGTATCATGCAACAAATAACTATTACGGCTCACTCACTTCTAATTTTATGGATAACAATATAAGAATTTGGTTCATTTGTTTTGTTGTGCTGTTTGCTTTATCACAGCTATTCGATTGGGTACAGCAGCTTTCTTTACCTTTGCCAATCTATATTTTAGGTGGAGCATTTTTAGCCGTTGCTTCTAATTACGAAAAGCTTTTCGGTAGTTATTTAGGCGAATATTCAGGTGAAAATAATACTCAACAGCAATTAGATGCTGCTTCTCAACCTGAAGTGCCAACCTACGAAGATGAATATCAATATGTTGAAGAAATTGAAGAATTGGAAATTAGGGAATAGGGAATAGGGAGTAGGGAAAAAATATTTATCTTTTAATTAGAATCTATTCACAACTTGCACCATTATAGTTAAAACCTAGCACCCGCCTTGAAATTCATTTTAAGGCTGATATATAAAGTAAGTTAAAACGCACTAAAACCCATACGCAGTCTGATTTATCAGACTTTGTATTTAAGCCTGGGAATTTATTCCGAGGCGGTTGAAGAGGCTTGTTGAGAATGGTGCAAGATATACGCAATAACCAACTATTCACTTAGATGGTTTTATGTAAGAAAGATATTCAACAAAACAAAATCCAGCGACTAAACCAGTAATTACTGCCCCAATAATTACTCCTTTCATTAAACTAAATTTTCTTTGTTTTTTACAGCTTAGAATTAAAGGGATAACGTACAAAAGTTGATATAGCCATACAGCACTAATACCGAGAGCAAGAGGATAGTATCCCGTACCCAGAGGCAAATCTGAATTATCGGCTATAAAAGCAAATAAATACATTCCTAAAATACTAAGAATAAAGTTAGTTGATAATACTAATAAAATTCCTCCAATAATTGCGAACCAATTATTATTAGAATTGGGATTTCTATTTGACATAATTTTATTTAATTGTAATATTGGTTTCTATTACGTGAAGTATATAATCTATTGCATACACTTAAAGTCAAAACAATAGTGGTAATGCTAAATAACAGCCACCATTTAGCAAAGCAGTAATAATCGCACCTATTATTACACCTTTAAGCATTGAATATTTTGTTTTTATTATTAACCAAATGCAAATTGGAGTTACATATAATAATTGCCATAGAGAAAATTTGAGAAGCCAAATTCCCATGATAGATCCAAGAGGTGCAAAAAAACTATTTAGCCTCACAAGATAATAATAAGTTAAAAACATTAGCCCTAATGTTATCAGATGAGATTGTATTAATAATAATAAGCCTTTAAAAATTTCCTGAATTTCATTTTGTTGTGACATTGTTTTTACATAATTTTATTGAGATGTCATCAATAAATAACACCCACCATTAACTAAAGCTGTAATTACCGCACCAATAATTACACCTTTCATGATTAAATGTTTTCTTTTCCGTTTCAACAAAATACAAATTGGAATTACATATAATAGTTGCCATATAAAAAAGCCACCAAATCCAGTAATCCAAACACCCAAAAGCGTATAACCACCGTAAATTATCTGTAGAAGATAACTTAGTAAAGATATTATTGATGCGGCTAAAGTGTGCATTAAAATTAATGAGAGTATGCCCTGAATAATTCCTTTAAACTGATTTTGTTGGGACATAGTTATTTAATTAATTACGATTATTCACTAAATCATACCCCGCACTACCTTCCCGATAAAACATATTAAAAGTATCAAAAGGAATAATTCGACCATCGGGGTGTACAATGTGAATGCAGGAACGTTTAACCGATCGCACATCAAAGTTAAACGGATCGAGAAACTGCACAATCATCACTCGAAAGATATTAGAATAATTCAGCGCTGCGGGTACGTTAACCATCGGCAAACAACACAAAAGCTGTTTTAATGAAGTTGCTGCTGAAGCTGGTGAATGACTGGTAGAAAATAACTCAAAAATCTTACTTTTTAACTCTTCATTCTGTTCGTAAAGTACGCTATTCGGCATCATTTCCACAAATGCTTCCGGATTAACTAACCCAGTCAAAGGTATTACTTTACCATTAACTTTCAAAGCATATCCCATCGCTAAACAATCGGGATGACAGGGCACCGGAAGAATATCTTCTGGTTTAAAATATGGACTTTGCTCTAAAATCGATCTGCGTACTTCTGTAAGGGTATATCTATCAGTTTTAGAATTAAATCCTGATAATCTTCCGGCAATTTGTATCGGTTGAAAAGTTACACCACGCACGCATTTTTGCTGTAAACCGTATTCGATGATTTTACCGATTTCACCGTCGTTTAAACCTTTTTTTACCGTCACAACCAAAGTTGTAGAAATATTGTACTTATTTAATTGCGCGATCGCCTTTTCTCTAATATCCCGCAAATCCACGCCGCGTAACTCTTGCAGGGCTTTTGCTTCAAAGCTATCAAACTGTAAATATATCTCAATTCCCGGCATATATTGGGAAAGACGTTGAGTAAAGGCTTTATCGTTAGCAATTCTCACGCCATTCGTATTAATCATCAAATGCTTTATCGGCTTACTTTTGACAATATCTAATATTTGAAAAAACTCAGGATGAATAGTAGGCTCACCACCACTCAACTGCACGATTTGCGGTTCCCCTTCGTTTTCTACAACCGCATCAATCATGCTTTCAATATGTTGTAAACTGCGGTGTTTTCTGGGTTGATGAGAATTATCGGAAAACTCTTCTACACCAGAATCAGCATAACAAATAGGACAAGAAAGATTGCATTTATCGGTAACTTCAATTAAAGTTAAACAGCTATGTTGTTCGTGATCTGGACAAAGCCCGCAATCGTAAGGACAACCGTATTTTATTGGCGTATTAAACCGCATCGGCATATCACCCGGCTTAATAAACTCCAAAGATTTTTTATAATATTCAATATCGTCAGCAATCAATACTTCTTCCCTTCCGTGGGTGGCACAATGTTTAACCAAATAAACACAATCATCCTGAAAAATAATTTTTGCTTCCACCTTCACAAGACACTTTGAACAAACACTATTAGTCAAAGCATAGAAAAGATAATTACGATTAGGCATAAAACGATTTTGGATTTTGGATTGAGATTTAGGAGTAGAGAGTTAGAAGTTAGGAGTTAAGAGTTAGGAGTAAAGAATTAGGAATTAGGAGTTAGGAATTAAGAGTTAACAGCGAGGAGTTTAAAATAATTTCTCCTTGTCTCCTTGTCTCCTTGTCTCCCCATCCCCCCCTCACCCATCACCCTTCCTTCTTCCCCCCATCTGAGACAAGCTCTGAAAGAATATTTCCGGTTAAATGTAAGAGTTGATCTAGTAATAATCCGATAGCGCCAATACAGATTATACCTTCAATAACGTCATCAACTTTACCTTGTTTATAAGCATTCCAAATGATAAAACCTAGCCCTTGATTTAGAGTCAACATTTCTATGGCGACAGCAGCAAACCAAGCAATCCAAACTGCAAATCTTAAACCCTCAAATATATGGTTAATTACTAATTTAAAATTTCTTCCTTGTTTGCGCCCGTGTCGTATTCCTCTAGCAGTATTAAGAATAATTGACCAAATGGCGCTAAAGAAAACAATTATAATTGCAGCAGCTTCAGCTTCTTTGAAAATTATTAAAGCAATTGGCAGTAAAGCAATAGGAACAATAGTATTTGGAACCTGAAGTATCCACTTACATATTTGATAAACAATTCTATTCAAACCAATTAAATACCCAATCAAAATACCTAGAACAGCAGCAGAAATGTAGCCTACAAGTAATAATTGCAAGCTCGATAAAAGATTAAAAAAAATACTTCGTTCCATTCTTCAAGTTTTTATGCGGAACATTTTAGGGATAGTGCGACGATAATACAAAATAGCGATGAGACAAGCTGTTTGAATTGCACTTAATCCTAAAAAAGCATGAAAATCTGGTTTAATAAAATCTATCAGGAAACGAAAACTTAAATAACTTATTAAATAAAATTGAAATACATCGCCTTGTTGGTAGTTATAGCGACTGCGAAAGCGGAGAAATATAGCTAAAATAATTAAAAAAATAATTTCATATAGCTGTGTTGGATGCCGTGTAATTCCATCACCAAAATCGATTCCCCAAGGTAGATTAGTGGCAATTCCATAGGTTTTATCGCTCAAACCAGTTAAAAAACAGCCAATTCTACCGATAGCAGTTCCCGCAATTAAAGGGTAAACAAATACATCACCAGTTGACTGCTTGACACCGATAATTTTCTTAGTAATTTCTACTCCAATTAACCCACCCAATAAAGCACCGACAACAGTTTTACCTTGCAAAAATAGCAATAAAAATTGTTGTCGATCTTGCCATAATATATTGATGTGCTGTAGCAAAACCAGCAACTTAGCACCCAACAAAGCCCCCAGCATTCCACCGACAACAACAGAAGAACGTTGTGCAGTAGAAATCGAATCTTGACGCACATTACGCAACATCAAACGAAACGCAACAGCATAAGCCAAAGACTCGAATAAAATATGTGGATGAATCTTTATAAAACCCACATCAATATAAATTGGAAACAACATATATGGTTATTAATTAGAAATTGGGCATTGGGCATTGGGAATTGGGGATTAGTTTGATTCTTTTTCTCCCCATCTCCCCATCTCCCCTTACTTTCCCATCTTGCGTTTCATTTCCTCTAATTCCGCTTCGGTTTCCCATCGAAGGAATTTTTCTTCCAAATCATCATATTTACTAGAATTAGGATAATTGCTGTTTGCACTCCACCACCCAGCATCTGTTTCGATACGTTGCTGTGCTTGAGCTTTTGTACGTGCTGCTTGGGCTTGTGTGGCTTTAGCCTGTACTTCCTGCCGTCGTTGTTGAATTTGTTTATATAAATCTTTGGCTTGGGTAATGCGTTCTTTGACACCTTGCATTTGCCCCCAAAGCTGGTTTCCTTGTCGCAATAACGCTGCTTCTCTTTCTTGCGCTTTTGCCGCTAAGTCTTCCCTACCAGCGTTTTTCGCTTTTTGTACGCGCATATGCCATCTTTGAATTTCTTGCGCTGTGGACAATACTTCATCTTGCTTGCGCTTTTCCTGTAGCTGCAAATCTGCAATTAACTTCAAAGTGTCTTCTTCCTGTTCCCGTAACTGCTCCGATAGCGCATCTAATTCCAAATGCGGGTTATTCCGCAGAAATTCTTCCAAACGACTTTCTAGAAACTTGCTCAAATCATCAAATAAGCCCACTTTCCCGTCTTCTCCAAACAATGGCGTAATTAGGTTTATTGTAATGATTATTATCGGTAATGCGAAACAAGTAGTTATGAGTTTTGAGTTAGTAATTAGTAGTTAGGAATAATCTTCTCCCCATCCCCTTGTCCCCCCATCCCTTTCCGACTTCCATCTTGGGTAATAGCAACCTGTCAGCCCTAAGCCAGATAAACAAATTTTCTAAATCATTTAATATAACTGTACTTATTAATTGCAATAGCATTGTAAGTATTTTAACATCAATTTTATTTATGTATTCGGTAATATTTAAAAATGAAAATAGCAGTATTAGGACATAGAACTTTTCCAATTAGCGAACCTTTTGCTGGAGGATTGGAACGTTTTATTTATACTTTAGTGCAGGGTTTACAGCGGAAAGGATGCGATGTTACTTTGTTTGCCCATCCAGATTCAGATCCAAGTCTTAATGTTGCTGCTCCAGATTTTATAGATACTTCTTTTTGTACTACTTCTGAGGAAAAATCCCATGAGTCTTTTCTGAGCATCATGGATTATTTAGATTACGATAATTTTGATATAGTTCATAATAACTCGTTAAATTATTTTCCTATAGTTCTATCTGATAATATTTCTACCCCATTAGTAACTACGCTGCACGCTCCACCCTTTCCACTGCTTTACAGCGCTGTAAAACATCGAAAACGAAGATGTAACTATATTTCTATTTCCAAAATTAATGCAGAAAGTTGGGGTTTAAATAATGGTTTATCAGAAATAATTTACAACGGTGTAGATACCGATATCTTTTGTTTTGGTGAAAATAAATCCAAAGATTTTGCAGTTTGGACGGGACGAATTCTTCCTTGTAAAGGCACTCATTTAGCAATTGAAGCAGCGAAGAAAGCAAATATAAATTTAGTTATAGCAGGGCCAATTTGCGATTCGGAATACTTTGAACAAGAAGTTAAACCCCGTTTAAACGAGGGAATACAGTATGCAGGACACTTGGGTAAAAAGGAACTGATATGTTTAATACAAAATGCTTACGTAATTTTATGTACACCGATTTGGTCGGAACCTTTTGGTTTAGTTGTAATTGAAAGTCTGTCATGCGGTACCCCAGTAGTTGCCTTTAACCGTGGAGCTATAGCGGAAATTATTGACGAAAATACTGGAATATTAGTAACTCCAGACGATACAGATGCTATGGCTCAAGCAATAAAACAGGCTACACTTCTTTCTCGATATGCCTGTAGAGAAAGAGTTGTTAAACATTTTAGTATTGATGCAATGCTATCAAATTATTTACAAGTGTTTGAGAAAATAGCAGCTACTCGTATGAGTAGCCAAAAATCATGCATATCGGCTACTACATCCACTCTCACGGCAAGGGACACTTACAAAGGGCGCAGCAAATTGCAAAACACATTAAATCGGACGTAACTTTTTTAGGAAGTAATCTTTCAAATTCAGATGTTGCAAATAATTTCAATATTGTAGATTTACCTGCCGATAAAGTTGAATACGTTCCCGATGTCGCAATTAATGAAAATTGCGAAACCCTATCCTTTCACTACGCACCCTATGGCGCAAAAACATATCAGCAGCGAATGCTGAAAATAGCCCAATGGGTAGAAAAAACTCAGCCTACATTGGTTGTCGTTGATGTTTCTGCTGAAATTACTCAATATTTTCGGCTTTTGGGAGTACCCGTAATTTCCATGCTGCAACATGGCGATCGCAATGATTCGGCTCATCTTTGCGGTTACGATGCAGCTTACAAGTTACTTGCACCTTATCCCGAAATTTTAGAATCCGATTCTGTACCTTTGTGGAAAAAGCAAAAAACCATTTACGTTCCCGGTTTTTCGCGTTATTCGGGAAGAATTTTGAGTAAACCAGAAGCAAGAAAAAAATTAGGGATTAACGAACAGCAAAAAGTAGTGTTGGTACTTAAAGGAAGAGGAGGAGATAGCCATTGTTTAGAAAGTATTTCGGAAACTGCAAAAACAACTCCAGAATGGCAATGGTTTATAGTTGGCCCCATACAAATTAACTATAATAAATTACCAAAAAATATAGCTTGCGAAGGATGGCAGCAAGATACTTTTCCTTACTTAAAAGCTGCTGACGTTGTAATTGCTTCTGTCGGACATAATACCACAATGGAAATAGCCGAAGCGCAAATTCCATTTTTATGCATTCCCGAAAAAAGACCTTTTAACGAGCAAAAAGTCAAGGCAGAATTATTAGAAAAAATGGGTTTATGTCTTTATAGTAGTTCGTTTCCTACAAGTTATTCGGTTAAAAGTACTTTAGAATTACTGATAAATATGGATATTACAAAATGGAAAAATATCGTTTCATCAGATGGAGCAGAAAAAGCTGGAATGGCAATTGAATCAGAAGCTTTGAAAATCCAAAATTATTTATTAAATAAAACTTCTTGTAGGGTGTGTTAAACGCACAATTAAATTTGAAAATAAACGATAATTGATATTACGTTTAACGCACCATCCAGGATTAATACTAGTCTTACCCACAATACCGATCCCCCTTTTAAAGGCAGGGCTTTTGAATATTAACTGTTTTTTATAAAAGCTTCAATTTCTTCTTCTGAAGGCAATTTAACTATTTCAATTTGATTATTTTCTAATTTAATGTATCCTAATTCCGCAAACTGCTTTAACCATTTATCCATCGGTAGAAAATTCCATTTACCATAAAAAACTTTCGCGTTTTCTACAATATCCGCTAAATGATTCAACGGAGGAGAATAAGAAGCGTGAAATTGATGGTACGCTAAAGCACTTATTTTATAAAAAGGTACTTTATTTAAGCGAGCGGTAAACGAAAAATCTGTATCTTCTCCACCGTAGCCAGTAAAACGGGTATCGAATCCACCAATTTTAGTAAAAGTTGATTTTCTAATTGCAAAACAAAGCGACCAAAAAAACTCGTATTTATGAATAAATCTTTGATTTCCGGTTAATTCTTCAGCTTGGAGTTGATTTGGTGCAGAATCAGAATGCAGCGTTTCAAAAGTCCATTTTTTGCGCCATTGAGAATGTAAATAGCGAATTGAACCTTGATACAGTGCATCTTCTTTTTCGAGATGATAAGCAAAGGTTTCAACTAAATTGGGATGAGGAATACAATCAACATCTAAAAAGATTAAAAAATAACCATTCGCAATTGAAGAAGCTTTCGTGCGTGCTTCGGCTAAAGGTAATTTATGAGGAGAATTAATTACAGAAGATTTTATTTGAAAAGGTGTTGATGGTAATTCGGGTAGAGAATCATTCATGCATATAATTACAAGTTCCAAAGGATGCATTTTCGATTCAATTAAACCTTGGACTAAATTTTGTAAATGCGTACTTCTGCGAGAATAAAGCGTACAAACTGATATTTGATGATTTGTCATTACACAGCAAAATTATGAGATAATAAAGGTTTGTAGTTGCGCTTTAGCGCTTCCGATAAGAGGCGCTAAAGCGCAACTACGAACTAGATATAACAAATAAAAAAGTTAATTTATTTTTAACCTTGATGTTTTTGTATTTTTATCCACACAAACAATTTTAAATTCCGTACCTTGAATAGTTGAATTTAAAAATTTTTGAAATTGACTAAAACCTTCTTGTTTATAGTCAAAACCTGAAATTTGCTCTTTAAAAACTTTGTGAAGAATTGAAAAATCTATACCACTTTGTTTTAAGGAAGTTCGATGAGGCTCGTTAGTTTTCAAATAGGCTAAAACTTTTTGATAATCATTTTTGTTTGCTTTTGGTTTATTTTTCTTTGCTTGTGCTTTATTTTTAGCCGCCGTCTCTGTGCAATTATTTATTTCGTCTGGGTTTTGTTGCACTGAAGCAGGTAATCTAATAAAGTAATCGCAAACAGCAACAAATATATTATTAGTTTGGCTTTCATGACTGCATCCAATAACTATTTTTCCATATTCATGCAGCTTTTTGACCAAACAAGAAAATCCACCATCACCAGATACAATTGCAAAAACTTCTAAGGAAGGTTTGCTGTGAATTAATTCAACTGCATCAATTACCAATTGAATATCCGCTGCATTTTTATGATTACTGAAGCCAAAAATTTGAATTGGTTCAATGCCAAGTTGTTGAACCTCTTTTTTCATTTGACTTAATTTATTATTACTCCAATCAGCGTAAGCATATTGTCCAGCAATTTTATCAACTAAATTATATCGTTTTATCTTTTGTGTAATATCTTCTAAAGAGAAATTAAATTGAGGATTGTTGTTACCTTTTGTTAAATTTTCGATGTCGTAAAGAATTACAGTATTAAAAGTTTGCGAATGACGTATTAAATCATCATGCATTGCTACAACCCTTGTAAATGCAACGATAAATTTAGTTTTCCCAAAATTTAATCTGATCTAACACTAACCAGTAGTGGTAAGTAGCTCGGCGTGAATAAATATAGTTGTGATTTGTCATTGCGACGAGGTACGAGGAAGCAATCGCAAGTGTTTCGAACTTTTTACATTTTGTTACATAGTTACTTTTATTTTCGCTTACTTACTTAGGTTGGGTTGAACGAAGTGAAACCCAGCAAAATGTTGGGTTTCATTCCTCAACCCAGCCTACAGCTACTCCCAATCCAAAATCCAAAATCTAAAAGAAACGCATCCGTTGTCAAAATCTAAAATCCAAAATCAAAGCGGTGTTACCCAATAAGTAACTCCCCGAATAATTTTCTTGTTAAAACCTAAGTCAACTAATTTTTTTGGTGGATAACCGACATAACTCCAATGGGGTACGTCGTATTCTACGGTACGAAACCAACCATTTTTATTTAAAGCTGCGATTTGCTTTTGATTATTTACTCCTAAGTCGATCGCTAATCCCCATAAATGTTGTGAAGCTCCTGGTGGTGCGACTGTACCCAAAATTCTTGTTTCTTTACCCTCTTTTACTAAATCTAATGTTCGTGAATTCGTATATTTTCTCCAAAATCTGGTAGTTGTGGCGAAGTTGCGAATACAGTCGCTTGTTGCATATCCAGATTTAAGTCGAAATTTTGCTTGGCTGCGTGCTTTATTCAATGCGTCGGCGGCTGATTTTTGTAAATAACAGTTTCTCGTACCAGCAACTTTACCTTTTGTGATGGTATCTTGAAATTCTTTAGTTTCTTTATCGTTTGCAAAGACAACTTTTTTTGGTAGCTTAATCGTTGACTGTAAATTGACAAATGGCGCTCCATAAGCACGCAGCAAAATATATTCGTAACTATCTGGTTGAGAAATTTCAGGGAATTGATTTGTCAATGCTGCAATAAATCTATCTTTAGCAGTTAAAGGCTGAGTTGGAGTAGGTGAAATGGTTGGTGTTGGAAGAATTACTGGTTTTGGTGGAGGAGTACATTTCTTATTTAACAGTCTATTTATCAAACAGTTTTCGACTTCTTTAATATCTGTACTTGTCTGGCTATAAGCAACTCGATTGCTAGCAGCTAAAATTATCACTAAATATGTAGCAACTATCAAAATAGCTACTTTGGTAAATGTTATCTTAAATCTTATTTTCATTAATTTATAACGTAATATTTGATACAGTAAAATAATTATTTGAGACAATATTTATACAATAAATTTAACTTGATAATTCAATAAAATATCTAACACATAATCCGTAGATCGCAATAATAATTTTCTTTTTGTAAAAAAATAATAGGGGTTTTGCTGGGCATTTGATCAACACTGTACAATCATCGAGTTACTGTATCGGTTAAAATTAGATTAATCCTAAATAATGCTGAACTCTAAGTAAGACCATGCACAATTGTGTTGAGTTCCAAGACTCTTTTGATGTCATAGTTGTAGGTGCAGGTCACTCTGGTTGTGAAGCGGCTTTAGCTACTGCACGGCTGGGTTGTCGTACCCTGCTATTAACGCTTAACTTGGATAAAATTGCTTGGCAACCGTGTAATCCCGCTGTTGGTGGCCCGGCGAAATCTCAATTAACCCACGAAGTTGATGCACTCGGTGGGGAAATCGGGAAAATGGCAGACCGTACTTACGTGCAAAAACGCATTCTCAATTCTTCCAGAGGTCCTGCGGTATGGGCATTACGCGCTCAAACTGATAAGCGCGAGTATGCGTTGGTAATGAAGCGAATTGTTGAGAATCAAGAAAATTTAAGCATTCGTGAAGCGATGGTAACGGATTTGGTTTTGGGGAAGAACGATGATGTTATCGGCGTTCAAACTTATTTTGACGTGGCTTTTGAATGTAAAGCTGTTGTCCTCACCACTGGTACTTTTTTGGGAGGACGAATTTGGGTTGGTAATAAGTCAATGGCAGCCGGACGGGCTGGAGAATTCGCAGCAGAAGGTTTGACGGAAACTTTACAGCGTTTGGGGTTTGAAACAGGTCGCCTCAAAACTGGTACTCCCGCACGAGTAGATAAGCGCACGGTTGATTACAGCCTCATGACTCCGCAACCGGGCGATGAAGATGTTCGCTGGTTTAGTTTCGATCCGGAAGTATGGGTGGAAAAGGAACAGCTGCCTTGTTATATGACGCGCACTACAGCGGAAACTCATCAATTAATTCGCGATAATCTCAATCTTTCTCCGGTTTATGGTGGTTGGGTAGATGCCAAGGGGCCACGCTATTGTCCGAGCATTGAAGATAAAATTGTTCGCTTTGCCGATAAGGAAAGTCATCAAATCTTCATTGAACCCGAAGGAAGAGATATTCCCGAACTTTATATCCAAGGGTTTTCCACAGGTCTGCCGGAAAATTTGCAACTACGTATGTTACGTACTCTTCCGGGTATGGAGAACTGCGTAATGTTACGACCTGCCTATGCTGTTGAGTACGATTACTTGCCAGCAACTCAGTGTTTTCCCACACTAATGACCAAAAAAGTCGCTGGTTTATTTTGTGCGGGACAAGTTAACGGTACAACTGGCTACGAAGAAGCCGCAGCTCAAGGAATTGTGGCTGGAATTAATGCCGCAAGATTTGTTCGTAATGAAGAAATGATAGTGTTTCCCCGCGAGCAAAGCTATATCGGTACATTAATTGACGATTTGTGTACCAAAGATTTGCGCGAACCTTATCGGGTATTAACCAGCAGATCGGAATATCGCTTGCTGCTGCGCTCCGATAATGCAGATCAAAGATTGACTCCCCTGGGAAGAGAAATTGGTTTGATTGATAACCGACGTTGGGAATTATTTACCAGCAAGCAAGAGAATATTACTGCCGAAAAAGAACGGCTGTATGCTGCACGGGTTAAGGAAAATGATCGGGTAGGGAAAGCAATAGTGGCAGACACCAATCAAGTTATCAAAGGTTCAATTACCCTTGCCGACTTATTACGCCGTCCCAAATTTCATTACGCCGACTTAATCAAATATGAATTGGGAAATGCCGATTTACAACGTGCCGAAAAAGAAGGAGCAGAAATTGATATTAAATATTCTGGTTATTTAGCCAGACAGCAGAATCAAATCGATCAAGTTGCTCGCCAAGCAAATCGTCCCCTTCCTGGAGACTTGGATTATGAGTCTATTGATACCCTTTCCAAAGAAGCGCGGGAAAAGCTTAACAAGGTAAAACCGCTCACCATCGGACAAGCAGCACGGATCGGTGGAGTCAATCCCGCTGATGTAAATGCTTTACTTATATATTTAGAATTGCGTAAAAACCATACCCAGACTGAATTATCTGCCTTAACATGAAGACAATCTTCATTAAGCACGAGTATAGTAGTATTTGTATCCGGGAAGACTGGTATGATTAATGACATAGGAAAAATCAAAAAATCATTAATATCTCCCTGGTATATGTTGAAATAGATACTTAAACTTGATGAACTCTCCGTAACTGTCTCAGTAAGGAACAATTCTTTTAATTTACATTTACAAGGCAAATTTAAAAGGACAAATTTACAACGGCAGATTTAAAAGAGCAATTCCTTCATAGTAAAGATTTCATGAATCGCCCTACCGCAGCGAATTAATACCGATCGTTACCTAGAAACTATTATGTCTAAAACAGCTAGTAAAAATCTCATAATTCCAGAACCCTCTGAAGAGTTAATCGTCAGCGAACCTTGGACGATGGACACTTATGCTGATGGCTTGATGGATGAACTTTTTTCTGATATTGACTGTATTCTCGATCGCAAAGGTCATCTGAGCAAGCAAATAGTTCAACCAACACAACAGTTAATCCTCCATCAAGCGACACTCCCAGAAGTAGTTCCACCACCTACTATTATCAGCCCCATCCAAAAAGCCGAGCAACGCCGCATCGAAGCTCAACTCGATAGCGTTTTACGTGGAAAGGCTCCTAAAACAGCTAAAGTCAAGAAATCCCGTCGCCTTCTTTGGCGCAACCTCGGACAAATACTTAAGGTGGGAGCAGGTGTAGGATTGGCGATCGCCGCAATTAACTGGGCAATTAGCAACGGCTTTTTGAATCGTCTTACCTCCAAGTCGCTGCAATTTGCGTTACAAGAACCAGCTTTACAGCAGAAAGTAATAGAAGCGTCAAACTCAGCACCCACCCAAACCCAAATCAGAACGGACTTAGCAGACTATATGCTCGGTGCCCTAGAAATTATTGATCGACAGCAAGACAGCAAGGAATTAGCATCCGCGAACAACATCGCGATCGCAACTCCCGTACCGGCGAATCAAGCAACCCTAGCTTATGCAAACCAACCAGTTGCAAATCTTCCAGCGCCAAAAATTGCTAACAACGCCAAACCATCAATTCGCAACACTAGAGTTGTAGAAAGAATTTACATCCCCGTATATCAAGCTCCGCAGCCAATGCGTTACGCACCTCCAGCAATAGCGCAAGCACCAGCACCAACACCTTTACCACCAGTAAACACAGCATCCAAAGGAGTAGCACCAAAACCATCTGACGGTACCAAAAAAGCCGCACCCGTAAAAGTACAATTAGCCAAAGCACCAGAAAAAATGGCAGCTTTTGCTTCTATCAGAGAAATTAAGCCAGTAGCGGTAAAAAACAAACCTGTAAGCGTCAAGCAAGCTCCCGAAATTCCCAAAATGAAACAGGCTGCAACTATTGCACCATCACCAGAAGTTTCCACAGCACCAGTTGAAAAGCCAGTTGAAAAAGAGCAAAAAGTTGCATCAGTTCCAACTTCTGCCCACGTCTTGGAAGGATTGTTAGAGTTAGGGGAACAATCAGCGGCATTATTTAAAGTCAATGGCGTAAGTCGTCGCGTCCAAAAAGGCGAAAGCATCGGTGCTAGCGGTTGGACATTAGTAGACGTAGCCAATGGAGAAGCGATTATTCGCCGTAATGGAGAAGTACGTTCAATTTTCGCTGGACAGAAATTTTAATTAATTGGGTAATTGGTAATTGGTAATTTACAAATAAACGCGATTACATCAAAACTTGAAAACAATCTACTTGGCAACCAAATGTTTATTAACAGGAGATTAGGCTGTTATTAACAACATATCATCAGGGCAAGCTTTTAAAAAGCATCTACGATAACAATTTTTGAATCAGCGAGCAGTTGGCAGTTAACAATTGCTGATGATGATTCATATACAATTAATTTTTTATGTTTTAAGTTTTCGGTTGGTTTTCTGAGCGAGCCAAATGTCGTTAAGCTTCACAACTGCCTTGGAATAAATTCCCAGGCTTATATACCTTCGTCAGATAAATCTGATTAGTAGTTGATTGCATTTAATTTGATGGGTAAAAGAAAATTCGTTTGTAGTAGCGCTTCAGCGCATCTGAAATCCGGATGCGCTTCAGCGCTACTACGAACTATGATTACTCCTTACTACTAACTATTAACCTTCAAATTCCAACCCAAAAACCTCATAACTGCTCACTGCTCCACCCACACGGAAACAGAGCCGCCATTACAGCGAAACTCAGCCCAACCCCACTCGTTAGTAGAAACAGGTTCCTTGACGTGTTCGGTTAAGTCGTAAAATTTGGTGTTGGGTTTACCGACTTCCATCCATTTACTTCCTCCCGCGCCGTTGCTCATAATTACTGCCATTGCTTGAGGATGTTCTGGATTACCTAATCTTGTCCATCCGATAATGTCCCAATGGTCAAAGTAATTATACTGATAGCCATAGGCAAAATTTTGACGAGCATAAAGGAATTTATCAATTAACCACTGATGGGAAGGTAAATAGATTGGGTAACGATTTCCATCCTTGCCATAGTCTTCATATTCCGCACCGTAATAGTCTGCGTAGAATACACAGGGATATCCTTCCTGACGCAATAAAATCAATGCATATGCTAAAGGTTTAAACCACGGCTCCACGGGTGATTCCAAAGCCTGTAACGGTTGTGAATCGTGGTTTTCAACAAAAGTCACCGCATGGGTAGGAAGTTGCTGCATCAGCGTATTATCTAGAATCCGCCGCATATCGTAACTTTCACCGGATTTACTCGCGTAGTGGAAATTATAGTGCAGCGGTACATCAAAAACCGACATTTTACCCTGCACTGCATCAATGTACCAATGCAGAGTACTAATATCGTTTTGCCAATATTCACCCATTACAAATAAATCTTTACCTGCATGACGCTCCATTTCATCGATCCAAATCGGGAAAAACCACGAAGAAATATGTTTAATCGCGTCTAAACGGAAACCATCCGCACCAGTTGTATCGAGATACCATTTACCCCAATTAATCGTTTCATCCTGTACGTCTTTACTTTGGAAATCACAATCGCATCCCATCAAGTAAGAGAAATTGCCGTTTTCTAAAGCAACGTAATCATCAAACTTTTTACCTTCGAGTAGATATATAGTTGAAGAATCTTGAGTGTATTCGTCGTAATCAACCGCGTCAAAATGCCACCAATGCCACTCAAACTGAGAATATTTACCTTTTCTGCCGGGAAACTTGTAATGGGTATAGCATTTGATATCGCGCATTTCACCTTGAGGATTTAGGCGATTGCTCTGAGAAAAAGGAGTTCCCTTGGCAATTTCCGCATCATCCCCACCAATACGATGATTTAATACCGTATCCGCATAAACTTGAATCCCCGCACCTTGCAGAGACTTAACAGCATCTAAATATTGTTTGCGATCGCCATACTTAGTACGAATAGTTCCTTTTTGTTCAAATTCCCCCAAATCGTACATATCGTAAACAGCATATCCCACATCGTAAGTTCCACCCATTCCCTTATAAGCAGGTGGAAGCCACATAGCAGTAAAACCCGCCTTGGATAGCTCTTTCGCCCTGGAGCCTACTTTATCCCATAGCATTCCATCACCGGGAATATACCAGTGGAAATACTGCATCATCGTACCGTTGAAATTTGACATGGTAGTGCTGCTGATAACTGTACATTTAGGACTATAGTCTCTTAAATAGTAATAAGCAAAAATCCCATCTAGTTATGCAGTAATTTATGTTGAAGGATTAAACATTTATTGATTGATTCGTGAAATGTAGAGACATTAACCTACTGCCAAGTTGCCACATCTCGAAATACTTGGGGAATTTCTGTAGATTGAGGAAATTCTAATATCGTTTCCCTAACACCTAAATATCCAGATTCAGTAAAAGACATCAACATCCTTCCTAAAGCAAACCAAACCTCACTTTCATACTCCCAATCGCCATAACGCCCAGCCTTTCCCGCAATCGATCGCAAAGCCCAAAAATAACTATTTCTCACCACCGAGCCGCCTTTTTTATACTCCGGTACATCCTCATGGCTTATGTATATTAAATCGTCTTCAATTCTGGCTTTCATGGTTTCAGTTAACAGTTATCAATTACCCATTACCCAATTTCCACTCTCGCAGCAAGTTGCTTTTGTACTGTTTCAATCAACTTTACCGTTTTTTGATAAGCTATTGTTTCTTTTCTATTGATAAAATAAGTTGCGGCTGTTTGTAAGTCTTTGATTGCGGCTTGAGAATAACCAAGATTGTGGTAAGCTACACCTCGATTTACATAGGCGATCGCACTTTCTGGGTTAAGCTTTACAACTTGATTAAAATCACGCAGCGCACCTTGATTATCTTTGTTTCTAGCACAAGCGCAACCCCTGTTAAAATAAGCTCTTTCGTTTGTTGAATTCAAACGAATTGCTTTGGAAAAATCAAGCATCGCAGCCTGTATATTTTGCAATTCTAAATTTACCAAACCCCTATCGTTGTAAATATTTCCTAACGAAGAAGTTAATAATTGAGGAGTTTGAGTTAAAGCCAAATTATAATCTTGAATTGCTTGTTGATGATTTTTCAATGCAGCGTTAGCTATACCTCGGTTATAGTATGCTCGAAAATCATCAGGTTTGAGTTTAATAGCTTGGTTATTATCTGAAACCGCCGCTTGATAATTTCCCAATCTATATTCAGCAAGTCCCCGATTCAAATAAGCTTCAGTATTATCTGGGACAAAATTTAAAGCAACAGTACAATCTGCAACTGCATTATGGTATTCTTTTAATTGAAGATAAGCTAAACACCGATTGCTGTAAGCTAGATTAAAATTATTCTTTAACTCAATTGCCTGAGTAAAGTCTTCAATAGCTTTTCTATAATTACCAACTTGAATATTTTTTGCTCCCATCTGCAAAAAATCATCCGCTGTAAATTGATTAGAACTTGGTAACGAATGTACGGGAGAAATTATAAAAAAGCAGTTAATCGCGACAATAACAATAAAATTAATTGCAAATCGATACCAGCAATTCATAAGTTATATTCCTAGATAAAATTAATAGGGCAAGCCACTCCTGCTTATGAATGAGGCTACACAAACAAAGCCCACCTTGGTGGGATTTGTAGTATTAGCCCCAGGCTTAGAGCCTGCGGGCTAGGGTGTTGACTTTGATAGGATTTCCGCGCTTTTTGTTCATACAACTTTTTTTTATGCCACACGAGCGTAGCCCTCACCCCGCCCTGACGGGCACCCCTCTCCCAAGTTTGGGAGAGGGGAAGGGGAGAGGGATTTGCGATCAACTTTTAGACTGAAAAAAATACAGAATCAACACCCTAGTCTAGGGCTTTTTACCAATTACTTACTTACCTACCAACCAGCTTCAGCCTTAGATAAAACGTAATCAGCGACATCTTGAATTTGTGAATCTTTCAAACGCCCTCTGAAAGCAGGCATCGCATTCTTACCATTAGTAACTTGGCTTACGATGGCTTCTGCCGAATACATACCATACTTTTCCAAATCTGCTTTACTCAAGCTCTTATTCGCTTGCACCAAATTTCTACCACCTGCATGGCAAGAAGCGCAATTAGCATTAAATACAGCACCACCAGCAGCTGCATCAGCTAAAGCAGGGCGATTGAAAGCGAGGCCGAAAATTGCCGCGCTTACTAACAATATTGATAAAATCTTCTTCATTTTGTGTTCTCTCTAGGAATTAAGGATGATTTGGTACAATTCCATATAATATTTTCTAATTCGTAACTTATAACGTCAAATGACAACCTGTCATACTTCTGGATTAATTATTGGGCAAGGGGCATAGGGCATAGGGCATTGGGCAGAGAGTAGAGCAATTTTTAAGTTTTGTTAAGCACTGCGACGAGAGATGGGGAGATGGGGGGATGGGGGGATGGGGAGAATAATTACCAATTACCAATTACCAATTACCCATGCCCAACTCCTAACTGTTTACTGCTCACTGCTCACTGCTCACTGCTAACTGACTCAATTCGTCTCCGGTGACGCGACAAATCTGCCAGTCTTCTAAAATGTCTGCTCCCATATGGCGGTAAAATTCTTTTGCTGGTTCATTCCAATCCAAAACGCTCCACTCTAATCTTCCGCAATTTCTTTCTACTGCAATGCTCGCGAGTTTGGTTAAAAGGGCTTTACCAATACCTTTTTGACGATATTGTTTTAATACAAATAAATCTTCTAAATAGATTCCCGGTTGGGTAAGAAAGGTTGAATAATTATGAAAAAATAAGGCGAAACCCGCAGTTTCTCCCTTTGTTTCTGCTAGTATTGCCTCCGCATATTTTTTGTCACCAAATAAATGCTCTTTGAGTTGTGCGGCGCTACCAGTTACGGCATCAGTTAGTTTTTCATATTCTGCCAGCCCTTTTATTAATTCAAATAATACGTCGCAATCTTCTGGTTGAGCTAAACGTAAAATTAAATCGCTATCAATCGTCATGCCCGTTATTTAAAATACGAAGGATGAAGTGTTCAGTATGAAACAAACACATCTTAAATATTAGGCAACTTTACAAAAGTTTTTATTCTGTTTTTGCTCTGCGCGATGGCGACATAATCTTTAATCCCCTAACGATTTCTTCATGAGTTGCCGTTCCGTTTGCGACTTTTGGCATAATATTCATCAGTTCTAAAGCTGCATCTGTAGGGATTCCCGAAGCTTCTAGACGCTTTAGCTCTAAAATATCAATACCTGCTTCCAAACCTTCTAAATACTCTTCTACGGTAACTCCAAAGTCTTGAATTTCTGGCATGGATACAATTCCTTAATTTTATAATTCTTAATTTTTATAATAATTAATTTCTAATATTTATTTTCTCTCACGAATGGGAATTTAACCCAAGCAAATTTGAAATACTTAATTTAAGTATTGTTAAATCAAAATATATTAACTGCTGTATTTATAAATTTACTCTTCTTAAGATGAGCTTTGCCCTGGATGGAAAATTCTATGACTCGATTGTGTTAAAAATAATGCCAGATGTTAGTTACTTCTTCACCGGAATGCACAATCCCAGTTAGCTTTCACAATCGCCTTGGAATAAATTCCCACGCTTATATATTAAGTCTGATTGCGGCAGACTGAGCAAGGCTTTGAGGCGATTTTAGTACGTTTTAACGTACTTCGTATATGAGTTTTGAAATTTATTTAAAGGCGGAAATATTACTTAAAACCGAGAGATTCCATTTTGTAGCGGTGTCGAGATCGATAAGACAATTTTGGGCGCTGCATTCCCATCCACCAGGGAATCAAATTCCCTGGCTAATAGCTAAAGTCCTCTCAAGAGGACTCAAAAAAAGTGATACAGCCCTTTGCAGATTGCAGGAGGTACAGCTTTATATTATAAAACTCTTGTGGGATGGGCAGAGAAGGCCCGTCTGGATGTACCTTATGCTGAAGAAATATGCTGTATGTTAACTGCTAACTGCTCACTGCGAACTGTTCACTGACTAAATCAACCAACCTTTCAAACGCTTAGCAATATGGGGACGGCGCAATTTACGCATTGCTTTACTTTGAATTTGTCGTACTCTTTCGCGAGAAAGATTGAACATATTGCCAACTTCTTCTAAGGTGCAGGGTTCGCTACTTGCTAAACCGTAACGCAAGGAAATTACGTCTTTTTCCCGTGGAGTTAATACGTCTCCTAATACTTCCCAAATCTCCTGACGCATCATGGTTTCGTTCATTCTTGCTTCTGGAGACTGGTTGTCTTCGTCTTCCAGTAAATCCATCAATTCGGTATCTTCTTCTTTACCGACACGGTGGTTTAAGGAAAGCGCTTGACGACGCAGCTGTTGTAATTGACGTAACTGGTTGGGGGGAATTTCCAACACTTCTGCCAATTCTTCTTCGGTGGGATTCCTGGATAATTTTTGTTTTAATTCTCTTTGGGCTTTCTTGAGTTTATTAAGCTTTTCTACAATATGTATGGGTAAACGAATTGTTCTAGCATCATTGGCGATCGCCCTGGTAATTGCTTGACGAATCCACCAGTAAGCGTAAGTTGAAAATTTATATCCTTTGTCTGGATCGAATTTTTCAGTAGCACGATTTAAACCCATTGCCCCTTCTTGAATCAAATCTAGAAAGGGAACTCCACGATTAAGATACCGTTTGGCGATGGAAACCACAAGCCGCAAGTTAGAACGAATCATTTTGCGCTTGGCGACTTTTCCTTGGTACAAGCGATGTTCCATCTGCTTTTGAGTAACCCCCATTTCTTTGGCTACTGCTGCTTTATCGGGTAAATAGCCTAATTTTTCTTGGGCTGCGGCTTGTGCTTGTCTTACTTCTTCGAGGATGCGTACTCTTTTAGCTAATTCAACCTCTTCATCGGGCTTAAGCAATGGATAACGCGCCATTTCTTTGAAAAACGCCCCTACAGCATCGTCATACTCGGTTTTGTTGTAACCTGTAGGTCTGGCTTCTGCTAAATTATCCCCACTGTCCCCACTGTTTGATTCATTTTCATTTTCATTTTCAATATTTTGAGCAATTATAGCTTCGTCGTCTGTCACTACTTCTAAAACGTTTATTGCTTCTGATTGATTCTGATCGGCAACTTTCTGCATACTTTCCATTGTTCCCAATTGTGCAATACTCATAGTTTTTTTAATGGGGGATTGTTGCTTGCGGACCGTAAATAACGAAAGTGACAGCTACCGCATTGACATTTAAAGCTGAAATTTTTCGTACTTTATCTGCCTTTGACTAAATTTCAAAACATCCCTAGTGGTTAAGCTCGCGTAAAGCTTGATAATTTAATACCGCTATAATCCACTCATATGACGTAGTTATACTTTTCACGACTCTAATGTAAACTTAATTAACCTTTGTAAATATATTCTTCACTTTTTTTCTCTAACAGAATATTCTTCCTGTCACCTCCTAATTTTTTTATTTACTCAATAAATATAAAAAAATAATCGATTACCGCCTATATGTTGAGTTTTACTATGTTTATCTTAATGCTTTTAGACTTTGATCTTGAATAACGTTCTTAGATGACCGTATATACTTATAAGTCAATATTATGACTTCGGGCAATTCTTGCTCTATTTATATAAAATATTGCAAGCGAAATTATAGGAATTAATTTCCTATATAAAAGCATCTCATATACCGCCAAAGCTGAAAATCTATCAATAGAGAGATTAGCCCTATTCCCTAATTGGTAAAAGCAGGCAAGAATTAAGGTAAAGAACTGAGATTATTTGAGATCGGATGTCATGTATCAAAAAAGCATTAGCTATATGGTTTATGTAAGGTTTGTTTATGAAATTACATCTAACGGAAATTTATCAAGTATTATGTCAATTGAAAGTATTCCGAAATACATTTTAACTTATCCATAGGAGATTCTTAATACACTCATTCCGTTAAGTCAATTTTGTTAAACGGATATTGGTAATTATCGATCGCTTAAATAAAAAATTATGTATACAAATAACGCAGCTTTACCAACTGCGATAAGCCGGAGGCTTGACGCTTCGCGTATCGCGGCTGCAAATCGAGGCGAATATAGCCTCAGAATTCCCCAAGCCCAATGGGTTGAAGTGTTGGTGGACTGTCCGAGAGCCACGGGATTATTCACTTACGGATTACCAAAGCACTTAGAAGTACAACCTGGAGATATTTTGAGCGTGCCTTTTGGTACGCAAACCCTTGGTGGAATAGCAATTCGTAAATTAACAAAGCCTCCCCAAGATATACCAATAGAAAAAATTCGGAATATAGAAGATGTAGTCAGCGTCGGATTTTTCCCAGATTTTTACTGGGAATTATTGAACCGAGTTGCAGCATATTATTACACGCCTTTAATTCAAGTAATTCGCGTTGCTTTACCTCCGGGTTTGTTAGGAAAATCTCAACGTCGCATTAAACTTGTTTCTCCAAAAAATACTTCTCCAACTTCGCGCTCTTCCTCTCTCTCATTTTCTCTTTCCCCCGCAGCGCAAAAAATTCTCGATCTACTCCAACTATCACCAGAAGGAAATTACAGTTTTGTTTATCTAAGTCGGCAAGTTCGCGGCGCTTATCGTGCGGTAAGGGAATTACGAAGATTTGGTTTGATAGAAACTTATTTGGAAGCACCTCGTTTAACAAAACCGCAAAGAAAAAAAGCAGTAACATTAATTGCAAGTAATTTTGCAGCCGATTTAACCACCCGACAACGGTCAATTTTAGAAGTATTACGACGGCGCGGTGGTGAGATGTGGCTAACTGAATTATTACAAACTTGCAGCGCCAGTTCTTCAACTATAAAAACCATAGAAAACAAAGGTTACGTTGTCGTAGAAGAAAAAGAAATTTTACGAATTGATACCTCTAAAAATGCAGATGATACATTCGCTGGAGCGCAAGTAAAAAACCTCACATCAGCCCAACAAACAGCTATAGAAACGATAAATAATATTAATGGATTTGCATCAATCCTATTACATGGAGTCACGGGTTCGGGAAAAACAGAAGTCTATTTGCAAGCAATTACAGCTCTATTGCAAAAAGGTAAATCGGCATTAGTATTAGTCCCCGAAATCGGATTAACACCGCAACTAACCGATCGCTTTCGTGCCAGATTCGGCAACAAAGTCAGCGTATATCATAGCGCCCTCTCCGATGGCGAACGTTATGACACTTGGCGGCAAATGCTAGCAGGGGAACCCCAAGTAGTCATCGGCACCCGTAGCGCCATTTTTGCACCATTACCCAACCTCGGCATCATAATCTTAGATGAAGAACACGACTCATCATTCAAACAAGATTCCCCCATGCCCACCTACCACGCTCGTAAAGTCGCAGCTTGGCGAGCAGAATTACAAAATTGTCCCCTAATCTTGGGTTCCGCAACTCCCTCCTTGGAAAGTTGGGTAGCTGCGGGAGAGGGGGGAGAGGGGGTAGAGGGGGTAGAGGGGGAAGAATTATTACTCAATTCCCAATTCCCAAAATCGTACTACCTTCCCCTCCCAGAGCGCGTCAATTCCCGCCCTCTACCTCCGGTGGAAATAGTAGATATGCGCTCAGAATTACAGCAGGGAAATCGTTCTATATTTAGTAAGTCTTTACAGCAGGGTTTGCAAGAACTTATTGAAACTGGGCAGCAAGGAATTTTATTTATTCATCGTCGGGGACACAGTACTTTTGTATCCTGTCGTAGCTGCGGATACGTAATGGAATGTCCTTATTGTGATGTATCGCTATCCTATCACCAAACTGAAGCCGGAGCAGCCCAGGTTTTGCGCTGTCATTACTGCAATTATGCAACTCCCCACCCCAAAAATTGCCCCGATTGTTGTTCCCCTTATTTAAAATTCTTTGGTAGCGGTACTCAAAAGGTAGCGCAAGAGTTAGCAAAACAGTTTCCTGAATTAAAATTTATCCGTTTTGACAGCGACACCACCCGCAACAAAGGAGCGCATCGCACATTACTAACCAGATTTGCCAAAGGTGAAGCGCATTTATTAATCGGAACCCAAATGCTCACCAAAGGTTTAGATTTACCCCAAGTAACTTTAGTGGGAGTAGTCAGCGCCGATGGATTGCTGCATTTATCAGATTACCGCGCCAGCGAACGCGCTTTCCAAACATTAACCCAAGTTGCCGGACGTGCTGGTAGAGGTGAAGACCCCGGAAGAGTTATAATCCAGACTTACACTACAGAACATCCAGTCATCGAAGCAGTACAGCAACACGATTATCAAACTTTTATTCAAGACGAATTAGAACAGCGAGAAGCATTAAATTATCCACCCTACGGTAGATTGATTTTATTGCGATTGAGCAGTCCAGATGACGTACTAGTAGAAAACACCGCCACAGAAATTGCCGAAAAGCTAGAGCAGCGATCGGATATAGACATATTGGGGCCAGCACCAGCAAACATATTAAGAGTAGCAAACCGTTATCGCTGGCAAATACTACTCAAATTTGCTCCCGAAGACTTGCCGCAACTACCCGATTGGCAAGAAATACGTCAGATGTGCCCGGATTTGGTTAGCTTAACGATTGATATCGATCCGCTGAATATTATGTGAATTTTAGGGAGTAGGGAGTAGGCAGTAGGGAGTAGAAGGGGAGATGGGGGAGATGGGGGAGAGGGGGGAGAATAAATAATAATTACCAATTACCCATGCCCCATTCCCCATGCCCTATGCCCCATTACCAATTACCAATTCCTAACTGTTCACTGTTCACTGTTCACTATTCGCTGTCAACTCCGCGACTTTTTCTGCTAAATTTTCTACCTGAATTGGTTTGGCAAGATGCAGGTTAAAACCAGCTTGTAGAGATTCATTTTGATTTGTTTCTCCTGCATAAGCGGTTAGTGCGATCGCAGGTATTTTTGCGCCTTTTCGGGAAGGTAGCGCTCGAATTTGACGCATCAGTGTATGTCCGTTTACTTCGGGCATAGCAATATCACTGATAAGTAAGTCTGGTTGATTTTTTAAGAATAATTGAAATGCTTCTGATGCGGATGTTGCTGTTTGTACTGATGCTCCGTAGGTTTCCAGGACAAATTTTAAAAACTCTAAGTTGTCTGGCTCGTCGTCTACTATAAGAATATTTATACCGTTAAAATCTAAATTTACGCTGTGTTTATTGTTAGTTTCGGTATGGGTTTCGACGTTGTAAATTACAGGTATTTCTACAGTAAATGTCGTACCTTTGCTAATACCCGGACTTTCTACTTGAATGTTACCACCGTGAAGTTCTACTAAATATTTTACGATGGCTAACCCCAATCCCAATCCTCCAGTATTTCTAGTACTGGAACTGTTTTCCTGACGAAAGTATTCAAATACATAAGGTAAAAAATGAGAATTGATTCCTTTCCCCGTATCCGTAATTTGAATTTTTGCTTGGGAATTATCCAACTCTAAATCTACATTTACTTTTCCTTCCGAAGGAGTAAATTTGACTGCATTAGAAAGTAAATTCCAAAAAATTTGCTGCAACCGGTTAGCATCTCCTTCAACAATTACGGTTTCTGGAGGAAAGTTGGTAATGATTTCAACAGATTTTGCATGAGCAGCTAAATGCACAGTTTCGATGGCAGCTTTGATTATATTTATCAAGTCAACGCTAACTGGATTAAGCTGCAATTTACCGCGCAATATCCGCGAAACATCAAGCAAATCTTTGATCATTTCTGCTTGCAAAGAAGCATTTCGCTCAATTGTTTCTAATGCTCGATCAATTCTTTGAGGGGGAAGTTTATTAGAGCGTAAAAGTTGAGTCCATCCTAAAATCGGATTAAGTGGAGTTCGCAATTCATGGGAAAGTACGGCTAAAAACTCATCTTTCACCCGGTTTGCAGCTTCGGCTTTTGCTAATAATCTAATTCTGTCTAATTCGGCTTGCTTGCGTTCGGTAATATCTCTTAAAGTTACTAAATTAGCGGGTTTTCCCTGCCAATCTACTTTTACCACGCGCATTTGTGCTATTAATGCTTTTCCCGTTTTCGTAGAAACATCTACTTCGGTATTATCTCCACCAGCGACAGGGAAACCGAATATTTCTCCTAAAAGTTCTTCTTCTTTACGATTAAATAGCTTTAAAGCAGCGGTATTAATAAATCTGACTATTCCTTGCTTATCTACTACTACTATTCCATCTGGATTTTTGGTAATCAGCATCCGCAACTGCTTTTCGCTCTTTTTCAGCGCAGCTTCTACTTTTTCCCTACGAATACTTTCTGTTTGTTTTTGCTGACGTTGCTTTTGTAATTCTGTTGCTTGACAAAATAAACGTTGCTGTAGATCGGTTAAATGATTATTGCGTTTTTCTACTACACTAAATTCAGCTTGCGAACATTGATCGTCAAGTGCTTGTTTCACTACTAATGGCAGCCGATGCAATTCATCTGTAGTTAGATAATCAGTTGCACCAGCTTTCATGCAAGCTACAGCATCTTGTGCGTGATTTTTACCATTAAAAATTATGAAAGGAGCGTATATTTCTTTTTCTTGTAAAATTGCTTGAGCTATTAAAATCGCTAGCTTCGGGTGTTCGTAATCTGCTAATATTACTTTTACATCACAATTTAGATTAGTCACAAATTCTGCTTCAGTTTCTATTTGCTTTGCTATGGGATTAAATTTAGCTTCGCTTAATAACGATAGTATGTTTCCGTTTTTTTCAGCAGAATCACATAATAATAGTAGATTTACTGTAACTACCATAAACACCATTTAATAACTAAATATTTTTTACTTACAACAAAGAAATATTCTTAAATTTGGTAAGTCTATTTTTTTTAACCAAATTAAATTCGCATTATTCCAGTCGTAATTAGATGATAGAAGTTAAATTATTTCTATATTTTAAATTATTACCACGATATCAAGATAATTTTGTCTACCTTAAGAACTATAGAAATTGCGATTATGCTTGATCTTGAAATAACTCGCTCAGACGGTTTATTTCATCCTGGTTTACATACATTGGATTCCCAGATAAAATGCCGATGACGTTGCGGAAACTTCTACCAATATGCATTCCCTTATCGTCAATTGTAAACTCGCGAATTTGCTTATCGTGCATTGAACCCCGCATTTTGATTACCGCCAACCCTCTTTTAATTTCCCCATAAACTTCCACATATCGCAGTAAAATAATTGAATCCGTAGTTGTAGAAATTTGAGACTCAGTTACCGAACTACCTCCTAAGAAAGTTGGAGCAGTAGCCGTATAAAGTCCAGTTATCCCTTCCCGTCTAACTGTCGCATTGAAACTAGCAAGAAATTCCCTAAACCCGTTGAGCGTGGCAACTTTTTCTAAAGCCGTCAAACTATCAATTACTATCCGATGGGGTTGAAACTCGTTTATGTCTTCCTGCATTTTAATTAGATGATTTTCTAATCGCGTCGATTCTGGATAGCGAAATATAATTTTTAGCATTCCTTGTTTTTCAGCTTGTGCCAAATCCATACCCCATCCTCGCGCATTCCTCATCAACTGATGCCGATTTTCTTCAAACGAAAAATAAATGCAGCGTTCCCCATTTTTAATTCCGCCAGAAATAAACTGAGTTGAAAGTAAAGTTTTCCCCGTACCAGTAGCACCACTAACTAAAATAATTGAATCGCGGTAAAAACCACCACCACACATTTGATCGAGTTCGTCATTCCCATTGCAAATACGGACGATAGATGAATCCCTATCCTGCGAAGACATTGCTGAAAGGGGAATAGTCACAAACCCTTTATCGGCAAGAATCGTAAACGGGAACTCCCCTTGTTGATGGGAACTACCGCGATATTTAAGAATTTCTAAAGTACGACGGCGCTTTTCTTCAATCAATACGTTTCTTAAAATAATCACGTTGTCAGCTACATACTCTTCCACTCCGTGAGTGCTGATTGGGCCGTATTCCTGATTGCGTTCCGATGTTAAAATCGCCGTACTGTTAACATCTCGTAAAGCGGAAACAATGATAAATAAATCGTCGCGGATTTGAGATTTATTAGGTATGTAGCTAAATATTGCTCCCAAAGAATCCATCGAAACTCTAGTAGCTTTTACTTTGTCAATCGCATACTTAATTCGAGCTAGCAAAGGACTTAAATCGTAATCTCCACTAATATAAGCATTGTTACCAGGCTCCGGAGAAGCATCAACAAAATACCATTTACCTGTCTCTTCCAACTTGGCAATATCCCAACCAAAACCGCGCATATTTTTGCGAATATTTTGAGGAGATTCTTCAAAGGTAACGTAAACTCCTGTTTCTCCTCGCTTAATTCCTTCAATCAAAAACTGACAAGAGAATATTGTCTTACCACAACCCGCACTACCAACAACCAAAGTAGTACGTCCAATTGGCAATCCACCTTCAGAAATTAAATCAAAACCTGGAATTCCTGTTTCTAATTTTTTGATCTCTTCAACATTTTCTTCAGCCATCTCAAAATTTTTGTTCTTATTATTTGATGTTAGATAATTATCTAAGCAATTTGTTATAGCTACTCGCTAAATATATCATGTTTCCTACTTTTAATTCCCAGCCCCATCAAAACTGTTTTGAGTTCGGATAAATCGCCAATAATTCTTACTTGTGGCAAAGGAGATTCTTTAATTAAAGTTGGTGTCACGAGAATTTTTTCTTTTTCAGCAACATCGGGTTGCTTTAATACATCAATAACAATAATTTTATATTCGTTGGGAAAAAATTTTTCACATAATTCTTTTAAGTTAGATATTGCTCTATCCGATCTAGGTGTATTTCCTGTTACATATAGCCTTAACACATATTTTTTTTCTAAACTACTTTTACACATTATGATTAAACGTATTTATTTCTATACGTATCTATTATTTACTATTAATCTCATTTAATCAGGATCTAAATTATTACTAATTTTATCAAAACTAAGTTTATTTAATCCTATAAAATACTTTCGATAATAAGCTGTAAGATAACCCATTAATTGCAATAATATTAAACGTCCTTCGGTTGCATAAGCTTGATATTTCTTAGAAGAATGGTCGGTTTTTCCTTTCAAAACAGCAGTATGAATTTCAATCGTATCTCTGGGAGTAGCCTGCATAAAACCTAGTTGTCTAGCCAAAGCACCGAGCTTATCGGAGATATTATGCTCAACTTTATAAGCTTTCTCCTCCAAAGCTAAATCCATAATTTCGCCGTAATTTTGGACTAATTCCGCAAAAATATCTGGTTTGCTGTCTCGTAAAGATTCTAACCCCGATAGATTAGCGTTGGAAGAAGCGGATGTTCCTAAAGCCTCAAGTTGCTCAAATTCCACCTTTTCTTGTTCTGTTTGCTGCTGCTTTAAAACATTTAGCTGCTGCTGTCGCTCTATTGCCGAACGAATAGCATAAACTAGTAGATTAGTATCAATTTCAGTTTTATGTAAATATCCGATTGCACCCAATTCCAAAGCTTTAACAGCAGCAGCTTCATCTAAAACGGTATAAACAATAATTGGCAAATTCGGAACCACTTCTAACATTCTCGTCAAAGTTTTAATTCCCCGACTATCAGTAACCATTAAGTCTAGGAAAATAACGTCGATATCATTAAGCGATAACTGCTGCAATCCATGCTCTAAAGATTGAGCAACAATTATCTCAAAACCTTGTTTAAACGAAGAAGACTTAGCTTTAGATAGCTGTCTGCGAAAATACTCAATCTCAAGAGGTTCATCCTCCACTAAAAGGATTTGGCAACGATGATTCAGCATAAGTTATTATCAGTTATCAGATAATGGCGATCAATAAATTCTATTAAATCTGCTATTTATTAATCTTTAACTTTACTTAAAAAAATTTAAAAATCGGACATATCTAATACTTTTATAAGTCTACAGGATGGTGTAATAACTAGAAGAAAATTTCTTAGTCATCTAGCCATTAAAATATCACCTTACATGAACTTTAGATGCTTATAAAATTTAGTGACACATCCAAAGTATGAATTGAGTGGTGATTTTTTAATTACAATAAGTAGGTTGGCGTAAATAAACAGAACTATACTTTGTCATTGCGAGGAGGCACGACGAAGCAATCGCAAGGGTTTCAGATTATTTACATTTTGTTACATAATTATAAATTTCCCCGCCCACCTACTTACTTACTTACTTACAACTACCAAAAGGTATATTTCACAAGCTTAGGAGTTGGGAGTTAGCAGTAGCGAGTAGCAAGTAAACTACCTTTTTGCGATCTTACGATCAAAAGTTGGTTGCTCAACCGTCCATTTTCTACTTGTTACTCGCTACTTTAAAAATGTCCCCATCACCCTCTCTCAATGCGGTAAAGTAATAATAAACTTAGCACCTTCACCAGGCTTGCTTCGAGCAGAAATTTGCCCTCCATGACGTTCGATAATTCTGCGACAAATTGCTAAACCCAAACCCGTACCTTCGTACTCGCTGGAATTATGTAACCGTTGACAAGGCTCAAATATTTGTTCGAGGTATGCTTCATCGAAACCAATACCGTTATCTTCTATAGCTATTTCGCATCCATTATCTAATGCTTGATTTTGACTTCTAGGAGTTTGATAAATTTTGACGACTAATCTAATTTCTGGCTGACGATATTTTAAAGAATTACCTAGAATATTTTGAAATAGTTGATAGATTTGACCGGAATCAGCCGAAATAACGGGTAATTCACCCACTTCCCAAACTACATCTGTCAAACTATCAGCTTGTAAATCTGATATTACCCCTCGGACAACTTTAGCTAAATTTACATTTATAAAGGGTTTCCCTTGAGTCGTGACAAGGGAAAAACTGAGCAAATCCTCAATCAAGCTTTGCATTCGACTTCTTACTTGAGCGATTTGTTTGAGATAATCATTCCCTTCTTCATCCAAAACCTCGCTATAATCTTCTTCAAGATATTCCGAAAGAATTTGAATCTTGTGCAGCGGTGAGATTAAATCGTGAGACACCACGCTGGCAAAGTCTTCTAAATCGCGATTGCTGCGTTTTAATTCCGTAAGTAAACTTTTTAATCTAGCTTCGGCTTGCTTGCGTGGCGTAATATCTTGAATTTGAGCAATAAAATATAGCGGTTGCTCTTGTTTATCCCTTACTAAAGAAACGCTGAGTAAGATCCAAACAATATGCCCGCTTGAGTGAAAATAACGCTTTTCCATTTGGTAAGTGCGTATTTCACCCGCAAGCACTTTACGCACGCTACCTAAATCAGCTTCTAAATCATCGGGATATGTAATCTCTTGAAAAGTTGTCTTGAGCAAATCAGTTTCAGAATAACCGACAATTTCACATAAAGCACGATTAACCTTCAACCATCGCCCATCAGTAGCTACAAGCGCCATACCAATTGCGGCATCGTTGAAAGCTAAACGAAATAACTCTTGGCTATCGGGCAATAGTTCCTCAACTTGCTTTAATTGGACGATTTCATTACTATTTGTAGAAACAGGTTTTATCTCTCTACCGTTAATATATTCCGACACAACGGAAATTAATTATTTAGTTCACATAATCTATCTTAACAACCAGGTTTAGCAAAAAAAGATTTATTATTCTTTTCTAATATTTCAAACAATGTTTTTTATTATACATTGTTATCCCTTAGTATCTGTTATATCGGTGAAAGTCATTAATATAAGTGTTTATGCAAAAAGTGTAGAGCATAAAAACCTATTTTATTTAAACAGGAATATAATATGCCAATTATCAACCGAAGAAGTAATCATTAAAAAATCATAAAAAATAACGTATTAATTGAAGATTAGCTGATAATACCGGGAATATATCAATATCTAGTCGCAATAGATAAAGAAAGCAATTTACCTAAAAAACATTGCATAATTAACTAAAGTAAGATATTTTCCAGATATCTTGTAAATTATATTACAAGATACTAATTTATATTCCTATTAATAGACGCGATACTAGTAATCTTTTATCAACTGTATACGGACAAAAATACATGGGACAAGGTTTGTTACAGATAGGGTTAACCCTTGCTGTGGTGTTAATTATTACGCCAATATTTGGGAAATATATAGCCAACGTATTTATGGGTAAAACAACATTGCTTGATAAAGTAATGAACCCATTAGAAAAAGTTATTTATAAGCTAGCAGACGTAAATCCTCAAAAAAATATGACGGGTAGGCAATATGCTTATTCTTTGCTGCAAAGCAACTTATTTATGGGAGTTTTAGTATATTTACTAATTATTTTTCAAAAGGTTTTACCGTGGAATCCGAATAAGTTTGGTGCCCCAAGGTGGGATTTAACACTGCATACCACTATTTCATTTTTAACTAATACAGGGCAGCAGCATTACTTAGGAGAAAAAACCCTGAGTCATTTTAGCAGTATGGCGGGTTTAACTTTTTTGATGTTTGTCTCAGCAGGGACAGGTTTAGCAGTAGGTATTGCTTTTATTCGCGGTTTGACGGGTAAACCTTTAGGAAATTATTACGCGGATTTAATTCGGGGGATAACCCGTATATTGCTGCCTCTAACTATTATTGGAGCCATCGTATTATTGGCGAGTGGAGTACCGCAAACTGTTGGGGCACCTATAGCAGTAGAAACCTTGGAGGGTAGAACCCAGTATATTGCTACAGGGCCAGTAGCATCTTTTGAAACGATCAAACTGTTGGGTACAAACGGCGGCGGTTTTTTTGGTGCGAATTCTGCCCATCCCTTTGAAAATCCCAGTAGTTTCACTAACTTAATCGAAATTATCGCGATGATGTCTATTCCAGCCGCGATGATTTTTGTTTACGGTGCATTCTCTAACAATATTAAACAAGCTTGGCGGCTGTTTTGGATGGTATCCTTAATCTTCCTAGTTTTACTTTGGATAACAGCAGCAGGAGAATTTCAAGGTAATCCCCTGGTAAATTCTGAATTAGGACTCGAACAACCCAACTTAGAAGGAAAAGAAGTAAGATTTGGCTGGGCACAAACAGCGCTATGGGCAGTCATAACTACCGCAACCATGAACGGCGCAGTTAACGGAATGCACGATTCTTTAATGCCTGCTGGAGGTTTTTCTACCTTACTCAGTATGTTTTTGCACGTGATTTGGGGTGGAATAGGCACCGGAATTGTTTATTTATTGATTTATCAATATTTAACCGCATTCTGGGCAGGATTAATGATCGGTAGCACTCCAGAATTTTTTGGACGTAAAATTACAAAACGTTCAATAGTGTTGGCGAGTTTGGTAGTGCTGATTCATCCCATAGCGGTATTAATCCCCAGCGCGATCGCCTTAGCTTATCCTATATCTTTATCTGGAATCAGCAACCCCGGTTTTCATGGTATATCTCAAGTAGTTTACGAGTACATTTCAGCCAGTGCCAACAACGGCTCCGGCTTTGAAGGTTTGACAGACAATACCTTGTGGTGGAACTTAAGTACTGCTACAAGTATGCTATTAGGACGCTACGTTAGTATATGCGCCATCCTACTTTTAGCAGGTACTATGGCAAATACAAAACCAGTACCGGCAATTCCTGCTACCTTAAAAACCGACACACTTTTATTTACGAGTTTGACAACTATCGTAATTTTTATTTTAAGCTTTCTAATTTTCTTCCCCATCTTAATCAATGGCCCCTTAGCCGAAGCATTTAGGCTAGCAGCACAGTGAACAGTTATCAGTTATCAGTTATCAGTTATCAGTTATCAGTTATCAGTGAGGAGTTAAAAGTTAGGAGTTAGGAGTTGAAAATAAATATTTCTCCTTGTCCCCTTGTCTCCTTATCCCCCCATCTCCCCCCATCTCCCCATCCCCCCATCCCCCTGTCCTCCCCAATGCCTATGAACCCAGTAGCGACGACTTCCAAGTCTAAACTTGCCACTTCTTCAATTAAAGAACCTCGTTCCCCGCGTAAAAAAGTGAAGGCAAGTAAAAAAGGACTTTATCGTAGAGCGATAAGAGACGCTTTTGCGAAGTTTAATCCCAAGCACATCATCAAAAATCCTGTGTTGCTGGTGGTTTGGGTAAGTACATTTATTACCTTAGCCGCAACAATTTTCCCGGCTTTATTTGGCTCAAAATCAATAGAAGATGCACGACTTTTTAACGGTGCAGTTACTGTAATTTTATTTTTAACGGTGTGGCTGGCTAACTTTGCCGAAGCATATGCTCAAAGTCGCGGAAAAGCACAAGCTGATGTATTGCGCTCTATTAAGTCCGATATAAATGCCAAAAAACTTCTTGCTGACGGCAGCATTTCTGAAGTTCCCGCTACCAGTTTGCAGCGCGGCGATACCGTATATGTAGTGGCTGGTGATGTTATCCCCACCGACGGAGAAGTAATTATGGGTGCTGCGAGCGTAGATGAAGGAGCAATTACTGGAGAATCGGCACCCGTACTCAAAGAAGCGGGTTCTGATGTGGCTAGTTATGTTACCGGCGGCAGTCGTATTATTTCTGATGAATTGATCGTTAGAATTACCGTCGATCCAGATAAAGGGTTTATCAACCGAATGATTTACGTCATCGAAAGGAGAGAACGTAAGAAAACACCTAACGAAGCAACTCTCACCGTTTTACTAGCGCTGATTAGCTTGATGTTTTTATCCGCGATCGCAACTTTTCCAGCAATAGCATATTATGTTAAATCTCCGATTAGCGTACCTATTCTAATTGCTATTTTCGTGGCATTAATTCCTACAACAGTTGCCAGTTTACTAAGTGCTACTACTATTGGAGGCATGGATCGCGTTGCTCAATTAAACTTAATCGCTACTTCAGCTAGAGCTATAGAAGCCTGTGGAGATGTTAGCACCTTAATTCTAGATAAAACAGGAACCGTAACCCGAGGCAACCGTTTAGCAGATGGTTTTATTCCGATCGACGGTCATACAATGCAAGAAATTGCTTATGTGGGTCTAGCAGCAAGTATATTTGATGACACATCAGAAGGAAAATCAATAGTTCGTCTGGCACAAAGATTGGGATCGAGAATTGATTTTGACTATGAAGCAGCCGAAGCGGTAAAATTCAGCGCCAGAAGCAGGATAGGTGGAACTAATTTACCCAATGGTTCGATGGTGCGAAAAGGAGCCGTAGATGCTGTAAAAGACTTCGTGCGATCGCAAGGTGGAGAATTTTCCTCCGAACTAAATTCAGCTTACGAAATGGTATCCCAACAAGGAGGAACACCATTAGCCGTATGCATGAATGACGAAATTTACGGCATCATTTATTTAAAAGATAATATCAAACCGGGCATACGGGAACGCTTCGGACAATTACAAAGGCTTGGCGTGCGAACCATTATGATTACCGGCGACAATCATATAACGACTTCTGTAATTGCCAGAGAAGCCGGTGTCAAAGAATTTATTGCCGAAGCCACCCCCGAAGACAAAATCGCTGTAGTTCAACGAGAACAAGCAGAAGGTAAATTAGTCGCAATGACAGGGGATGGTACAAACGATGCAGCAGCATTAGCCCAAGCCAATGTTGCCGTAGCCATGAACAACGGAACTCAAGCAGCAAAAGAAGCAGCCAATATTATCGATTTGGACTCAGATCCCACAAAATTAATCGACATCATCGGTATTGGTAAACAAGTGCTAATGACTCGTGGTGCTTTAATCACATTTTCAGTTGCAAACAACATAGCCAAATACTTTGCAATTGTTCCAGTCATATTTGCTTCCACGTCAAATAAATTAGACATAATGAACTTGACAAGCACCAATTCCGCCGTGCTGTCAGTCTTGATTTACAATGCATTAATTATTCCAGCATTAATACCCTTAGCCCTCAGAGGTGTACCATTCACACCCATGACACCCAATCAACTTCTACAACGCAATATTTTGATTTATGGAATAGCTGGTTTGATTATCCCATTTATCGCAATTAAATTAATAGACCTGATAATTTCTCTAACCGTTTTAGCGTGACAGTTATCAGGGGAGAGGGGGAGAGGGGGAGATGGGGAGATGGGGAGATGGGGAGATGGGGAGAGTTATTACTCAATTACCAATTACCAATTCCCAATTCCCAATGCCCAATGCCCAATGCCCAACTTTATTTAATCCAAAATCGAAAGTTCTATCATGTTTAAACTTCGAGCAATTGCTTCTGCAATTAGAGTTAGCTTGATATTGTGGTTGCTTACTGGCATTATCTATCCATTATTTATACTTTTAGTAGCTCAAATTCCTTTGTTTCAATATGAAGCTAAAGGTAGTGTAATGGTTGATTTATATAATGAACCAATCGGTTCGGCTTTAATTGGTCAAACATTTACATCCGAAGAGTATTTTCATAGCCGACCAAGTAGCGTATTATACTCTCAGGGAAAAAAAGCTCAACCTACTGGGATATCTGGTTCTAGCAATCTTGCTCCTAGCAACCCAAAATTACTTGAGCGAATTTCAGAGACAGTTAATATACTTCAAGATGAAGGCGTAGATCTCCGTGCTGATTTAATTTATACTTCTGCTTCGGGATTAGACCCCCATATTACATATAAATCGGCATTACAGCAGTTAAATAGAGTTGCTAGCGCTCGCAATTTACGACCTGATGAAATTTTCCCCGATATTGTCAAATATACCGAAGGTAGATTTTTAAATATATTTGGCGAACCTGGAGTTAATATCTTGAAATTAAATTACGCTCTCGATCTTCGAGAAATTAGCCGTAGAAGAAATTGATCTGGTGCGTGGTGCAGTAGTACTTCGCCACATTAATTGTGCTAGGTTCGAGAACTTTGATTACTTTCTACTTCCTGTCAAAGATAAATCCAAAATCTAAAATCCCATGACTCGCGTAATTGGTTTAATGAGTGGTACATCGGTAGATGGTATCGATGCTGCTTTAGTTGATATTTTCGGTACGGATTTAGATATCAAAATAGAATTGATCGCAGGTGAAACATACCCCTATCCCCCAGAAATAAGAGAACGTATTTTAGAAGTTTGCCAGGGTAAAGCTATTTCAATGGTAGAGTTAGCAAACTTAGATGATGCGATCGCCTATTCTTTTGCCTCTGCTGCAATCAATATTCAAATAGGTCATCAACAAGCCACTTTAATAGGTTCTCACGGTCAAACAGTTTATCACCGACCGCTGACGGAAAAGGGCGAAGGTAAACTTGGTTACAGCTTACAAATCGGTCGCGGAACCTTAATTAATCATTTAACAGGTATTACCACCATAAATAATTTCCGTGCTGCTGATATTGCAGCAGGAGGTCAAGGTGCGCCTTTAGTACCTCGTATAAATGCAGCCTTACTCAGTGATGATTCGGAAGCTCGCTGTATTCAAAATATTGGTGGAATTGGCAATATTACTTATATTCCCGTCCGTGGGGGCGATTGGCTTTCAAAGATTCGCGGTTGGGATACTGGCCCCGGAAATAGTTTATTAGATTTAGCCGTCGAACATTTAACCGATAAAGCAAAAACCTACGATGAAGATGGAAACTGGGCCTCAACAGGTAATCCTTGTTTTGATTTAGTAGAGCAATGGCTCTCGCAAGAATATTTTCATTTGCCGCCACCGAAATCTACTGGTAGAGAGTTATTTGGAGTTGATTACTTACATCAATGTATAAAAGATGCAGAAAGCTTTAAACTTAATTCAGCAGATTTTCTAGCAACTCTTACAGAATTAACAGCAGCCTCAATTGTCAACAGTTACCGTAACTTTTTACCACAAATGCCACAGCGAGTATTTTTATGTGGTGGTGGCAGTCGCAACCTTTATTTAAAACATCGTTTACAACACCTATTAGGAACCATACCAGTTTCCACTACAGACGAAGTTGGTTTAAGCGCCGATTTCTTTGAAGCGATCGCCTTTGCAGTTCTAGCCTATTGGAGACACCTAGATTGCCCCGGAAATCTACCCGCAGCAACCGGAGCGATGAGGGAAGTGCTTTTAGGAAACGTTTGGGATGGGGTGATGGTGTGATGGGGAGACAAGGGGACAAGGAGACAAGGAGAATTTTAACATGCAGACCTTAGTAACTGCTCACTGCTAACTGCTCACTGTCTGTGGGCTATACTAAACAAGCTTCGCGATACTGCAACAATATAGGGAATTATCCACAGGTGGCTCATAGTTTTTTACTCGAACCAGGACGCTGGACGTTACAAGGAAATTGGTTGGAACGTGATGGTATGCCAATCGGTGTCAAAGGGATGACCCTGGTTGCGTGGAATCAAGATAACTGGTTCACTATGGTGACAAAACTTATTTTTCCTTCATCCGAACATCCTGAAATTGCTTTGCAGTATAAAGGACGCTTGGATGACGGAGAGCGTCAGTATACTTTCTTACTACAACATAATATATTAGGGCAAGTAGAGGGAGAAGGCTGGATTGGCCCGGAGACAATCGTCCAGCGTTACTGGGTATTGGGCGATCGCCAGCGTCGCAGTGGATTTGAAACTTTACATCGCGTGTCAGATAATACCTATCATCTAACTAGTGGAATCATGGCAGGTCATTTTCTCACCAGCACAATGGAAGCGAATGTAGAACGACAAGTCAGTTAACAGTTATCAGTTACCAGTTACCAGTTATCAGTTATCAGTTATCAGTTACCAGTTACCAATGTTAAATTTGTGACTTGCAACTTCCGCGCCTCCTACTTGCCAACTCCTCATTCCTAACTTGTAATCCAAAATCCCTGCATAAAAACATCCGTTGTTAAAATCTAAAATCCAAAATTATTTAACTTCTAACTCTTAAACATATTTTTTTCACGGTAAGTTAAGTTTTTGACCAAAATTTGGGCATTATAAAATTGAGATGAAGTTAAAAATTGTACAAAAACCAAGTTTATTCACCATTTTTTTTGTTAACAGTCAATTTCTAATTTTTTAAATCCTTTATATTCGATACCTGTCTTTAGGGCTGGTTTTATTTAATATTGTTGCAGATTGGAGTTTCTATGTCAGACCCTAACGTTGGTCGCTTAGTTGGCAAGCGCTACCGGCTTCAGGAGATAATTGGTAGTGGAGCTATGGGTCGAGTTTATCGTGCTAAGGATGTCCTGTTGGGAGGGGTGCCTGTAGCGGTTAAGTTTCTCGCCCTCTCAGTCCAAAACAAAAAAATGCGATTACGAGAACGTTTTGAGCGAGAAGCCAAAACTTGTGCTTTGTTAGGTCAAAAAAGCATCCATATTGTCCGAGTGATGGACTACGGTGTGGACGAAAAGTCTACTCCGTTTTATGTAATGGAGTATCTACAAGGGAAAAGCCTTAGTGAAATTATCCGCGATGAAAAATTTTCTTTACTTAGGTTTTTAAGTCTGGCACGTCAAATATGTTTGGGTTTGCAGTGCGCTCACGATGGCATTCTCGTTGATGGTAAAGTTTGCCCAATTATTCATCGTGATATTAAGCCAGGCAATATGCTGACAATTTACGATGCTAGTTTTGGGGAGTTAGTTAAAGTTCTCGATTTTGGGATTGCCAAGTTACTGTTGTCGGATACTCAGCAAACTAATTATTATCTAGGTACTTTGGCTTACTCTTCTCCGGAACAGATGGAAGGTAAGGAACTTGATAATCGCTCGGATATTTACAGCTTAGGCGTAATGATGTTCGAGATGTTGACGGGAAAGATGCCTTTAGTCCCGGAAAATCCTTCTTTCGGAGGATGGTATAAAGTACATCATTACAAACCACCCCGTTCTTTTTCTGAAGCTAACCCAAGATTACAATTGCCTTTAGAAATAGAAAATTTGGTGATCAAATGTCTGGCAAAACAAGCAAACGAACGTCCTCAAAGCATTAATGAAATTCTTAAAGAATTGGGTTCTATAGAACAACGTTACGAAAATTCTCAAGTTCGGACAAATACCGTTACTAATACCGAGATCGATCGCAAGGCTGCGGCTCAATCTCCTACACTCAAAGCTGATTTTATTGAACAGAGACGGGAACTTGATAATACATCAGCTTGTAATGAAGAAATTCTAAGACAAGCTGTTTGGCCTGAAGATAAACCGATTGCTGATATTGTTTTTCCTCAGAATATTCAGGTAAATGGTAATTTTACACCTGCTCTATGGGTAATGTTACCGCAAATAGAAATTCAGAAGCGTTTGGTTTGTACTCGCTACAATCAATTTCTATTTATTACTGCACCCCACCCTATGCTGTTATGGATTACCGTTATTTACCATCGCAAGTTCGGTCCAAAATGGCTTCCTCACTATCTTGACCTTAAAACTAATACTGGTAAAGATATTGCTACTCTCTTAGGAGAAACGGGTTATTACCGTCTGGTATTTTTTGGAAGAGAAACTCCTTCAAAGTGTAGCCATATTTTACTTTCGAGTATTGCACCTGCTCAACGTCAGCGCCTGCTCTCATGGGTAAATATGAGCCACACGCTACCATCTTCTGCTCAACCCCAATTCAGTAAAAAGTTGCTTAAAACTGAATATGAAAAGATTAAACCGCAAATTTTAGCAAAATTACAAGGAATAAATACAGATTCTCCCTTTGATCTTTCTGCTTAAGCGAATACCACAAATATATATATTTAATAATACAAAACTGTGGTGTTTACTCAATGAATATTAATTTTTTTTAAGAGAATGCGTAGAAAGACCTAAAATACAGTTATAAAAATAATATATAACTTTTGATTGAGCGCTCGTAGTGTTGTAATCTAAGAGTTTGCCAAGTTATTGCTGGGAAATAGATTCTGATGAATTTGCTCCAGCACGACTCAAAATGGTCTAACCTAAAATCTGCTTTAATTTCACAAGATTCTGTAAGTAAGGGTATACGACCTAACTAGTCTTGTTTAGAAGCAGGTTAAAACTTTGCCAAAAATATGTTTGGATTGTGGTTAAATTAATAGTTGACGCCCCGGCATCCCCAGCTTTTTTCCGTCTGCAAGGAACCCAGCAAGAGAAGGAGGTCGTCCACTTTGACACTATATTCTAAGCAGCCCAAGTGGAACCCGAATCCAAGCCCCACTGATGCTTAAGAAGTTCTTGGTAAGTAGCTTCTTTAACAACCATTTGCTCGTAAAGCTTAACCAAGAAGTCTTGAGCTTGTTCGTGACTCATGCCTTGAACTTGGCTGGCAAAAGAGCGAATGCTAAATTGCTGTTCCAAGGAAAGTTCGATTGGTTGGTTCATTTTTCAGACTCCAATAAGTAAAGAATAAAATAACAGCGAATGAAACTGCATCGGTAACTACAAAGTCAATACGATCTGAGTAAGCAGTGGATTTGCCGATGAATTATTACCCCTGTATAAAGAAAGATAACAATTGTTTGACATATTGCCCACAGTCGTAATGTCTATTTTTTGCTTTTATCTGTCTTGCATCTCTTCCTAATGATATAAACCTCAAGTTCAAAGGGTCATATTTCGGTTGCTTCTTGAGTTATTTGGGCATAAGAACGATAAATGTATCTTAGAAAACCAATTAACGAATCAGCTTTATTAGCGAGTGGCTCGGTTTAAAGTAGATTGGTTAATAACTATAGAGAAAGACGGGAGAGCAACGCGGATGAATTATATTCCCATTATCTTGTAGGCTTCAAGATGTCAATGCACCGCAAATATGAAAATTTAACCTCCGAATATATTATTTCGGGGGTTAAAGTATTTGTATCAAGTTGTAACTAGAAAAAATGCTCAGACTGAACAAATTGATGAGTATTTTTACTCTTAGCGTCAAATAATCTTATTTTGTATCATAAATTACCTAAAAAACTTTCTCGTACTTCTGCTCATTTATGGATAATCAAAATTAATTGATAAAATCTAATCTTCTAGTTCAATGATCGCAACAGTAATATTATCGTGTCCGCCGTTATCTTTAGCTCCTTCTATCAAAGAGAGAGCAATTTTTTCAAGTGCAGTATTTTCTTGTAGATAGTAAGCAATTTTTTCATCTGCAAGTTCTTCTGTCAAACCATCGCTGCATAATAAAAGGCGATCGCCAGATTTAACATCAAGCGGTTGCACCTTAACTTCGTTAAGATCATCGCGTCCAAGACAACGAGATAAAACATGGCGGAAAGGATGATTTCGCGCTTCTTCTATGTTGATATCGCCCATTTTTAAAGCGCGTGCAACCCAAGTATGGTCTTCGGTAATTAATTCCAACAGAGAAGAACGCCAGCGATACAAGCGCGAATCTCCAACGTGAGCAACATGGGGAGACTCACCGGGGCGAAATACAACTGTGACTACAGTAGTTCCCATATCGGCTCGTTCCGAATGTTCTTGCTGATCTTGCAGAATAGCTTCGTTAGCTTGCCATAAAGCAGACTGTAACAATTCGTCCGAAGACTTAGAACTGTCCCAATTTGATAACAGGTACTTTTGAATTTCCAATGAAGCAATTCGACTTGCCTCCTCACCTCCGGCGTGACCGCCCATGCCGTCGGCTACGATGAAAAATCGACCTTCCGGGTCAATATAGAAAGCATCCTGATTATTAGAACGAATAAGTCCCGGATCGCTAAAACCCGTGAATTTAAGTTTCATATAGTTTTATATTTAAACTAATACATACGGTCATAACGGTCGAGGCGCAAAAGCAATCTAATTAACAGCCACGATACAATTGCTGCAATTAAACCCGCGAAAGCTGCGAACCATACATAATTTTGAACTAACAATATCGTAGCTGAAAGGGTAAATCCACTGATAATCAGCGCATAAATTCCTCCTAGCAGAATATTTGTTTGTCTTCGTAGCAAACGCTCTGTCTCAATAGACCGGACGCGCACTCGCACATCTCCCCGTTCGAGTTTTTCTAGTGTCTCTTCTAATCTACGTGGTAGACCAAATGCACTAGTACTTACTTGAACTGCTTGACGACCCAGTTCGTTAATTATACTGTTCCCCTCAGAACCATTCATATCACTCATAAGCTGCATTGCGTATGGTCTAGCGACTTCCATAAAGCTAAATTCTGGATCTAATCCCTTACCGACACCTTCAAGAGTAGAAAAAGCTCTCATCACAAAAGTGAACGTAGCCGGAAATCTAAACGGCTGATCGTAAGCTATTTCATACAGGTCTTCGCTGATAGAAGCTACTGACTGTTTCTCAAATGGCTTGTCCATGAAGTGATCCAGCATATACTGAACCGAACGCCGCACTGGCCCCATGTCCTCGGTTGGTGCCAATGCTCCTAAATTGACTAACGAATTAACAACTCGCTCGCCGTCTTTGGAAGCAACACCAAAAAGTGTATCCATTAATCCTTCGCGCACGTTAGACTGAATTTTGCCCATCATGCCAAAGTCATAAAATATTAACGCACCATCCGGACTAACAGCAATGTTACCAGGATGCGGATCGGCATGAAAGAAGCCATTATTCAGCAATTGATGCAGGTAAGCTTCGGCTCCTTGACGGGCAAGAACCTTTCGATCCAAACCTGCTGCTTCCAAGGCTTCGTACTGACTAATTTTAATCCCAGGTAAGTATTCTAACGTTAATACTCTTGGTGAGGCATAGCGCCAATAAACGCGCGGAACTTTAACCCACTCTTGAGCGCGGAAGTTACGACGGAAAGTATCGGCATTACGACCTTCGTTGAGATAATCAATTTCTTCCCACAGTATGCGGCAACATTCTTCATAGATGCCAACCCAATCTCGTCCTCTTCCCCATTTCGGATGATTTTGAAAGTATTTTGTAATACCTTTAAGGATTTTTAAATCAATTTCAAAAAGTTGTTTTAATCCCGGACGCTGTACTTTAACAACAACTGCTTCCCCAGAATGCAGCACAGCTTTGTGAACTTGTCCCAAACTAGCAGCAGCTAAAGGAATAGGTTCAAAAGAAGCGAACAACTCTGGGATTTTTTTTCCGAGTTCGTATTCAATAATTTCTTCTACTTGCTCGTAACTAAAAGCTGGAACCTTATCTTGAAGTTTAGTTAGTTCTTCTACATATTCACTAGGAAATATATCGGCACGAGTAGAAAATAACTGACCTACTTTAATAAAAGTAGGTCCTAAATCTAACAGAGTGCTACGAATCCAAATTGCTTGCCATTTTCTTCTTGCAGCCTTTTTGGTGTCAGTTGCTCCCCCGCGATAGCTCCAGGATTTGTTGTATAGCCAAAGCCTTAACATTAAAGTTAGTACGAATGACCAAATGTCAAAGAAGCGTCGCCTGCTAGAATAACTTTTGCGGTTCCAACGGTATGCGTTATCTGAATAACCCTTTTCCATAGCTTTTGCAAAGCCGTTGATTTTCAACCGAGCATAAGCTAAGAGATTCAAATCTCCTAGTACTCGGCATTCTTACCAACGGAAATACCCCTTTATTTCCTTTTATGATTAATTTGCGATTTTTCTCTAACTTTAAACCGAACCGCTACGATGACGTTGCAATTCAGTACGCAATACAGCAATTTCTGCTCGTAGTTCGTCAATCATTGCTTGCAGATCCAGAGGCTCCGAACTAGTTTGCCCAGTTCCTGATTGAGTAGTATGGGTTCCACTTCCAGCACCAGCAGTTTCAGCAGCACGTTCGGCCCGTTCCATCACTTCAGTAGTAAACGATCGCATATGCTCTTTTAGTTCGGCATCTAATTTACCGAGTTCGCTTAAAGCATCGGTAAAAGCGCCTTCCATACGTTGATTAATCACTTCAGCCGCTGCTCTGCCTACGAAAAATGCTTGCACAAGGGGGTTACTCATAATTATTTTTTTATGTTTATCCGCAAAAAAATTATAACTTGCCACTATGCCCAACGTGCTTATATAACGCCAGATTTGCTTGACATTATTTTTGAGTTGTATGAGCGGCCCTAGCAATCAATATTACCGTAACTCTTTGCAATATACAGCTTTGAGGAAATTACACCCTCATATTCACAGGTGCCCGATGATTTTGTCTACAATGATTACCCATCATGATTTTAAAATATATCTTTAGGAATACATTATTGTTTATATTTTATTTTATGTCATAAAAGCCAGACAAATTAAGCAAAAATTAAGGAATTAGCTTTGTTAGAAAATAGGGCTTTTAACTACATTAAATTTTTGCGAAATACATAGAAATTCGATGCTAAGAACGGATTTTGCCGATTGGTAGGTTTACCGCTATTAGTGCAGCGAATGGAAGCAACCGTCATCAAGAAATATTTCTGAGTTATTTCTAGCTTATATATCTTAAGTCAAATAAGTCAAAAACGCATACGAGAGTAAGAACCATAGTTAATGTTAAGTTAATTAAACTTTAGCAACGTAAATGTTGTTAAAGTAATGTATATTGAGTTAAAGCAACATTTGTGTTGTTTTAGTAATGAATTTTATACATATGGGAAATAAAAACTCTATCCAGCTTAAAGTTGGGAGACTTCGCGGTTGAATTGTTAAGTATCAATGTAACTAAGCTAATAATAATTTATGAAAAGTTATGTAGGGGATCTTAGACAGAAAGACACTCTTTTGAAGTCCATTACTTTAGATCAATTACAGGTATTTGAAGCTGCTGCTAGACACTCTAGTTTTACTCGTGCAGCAGAAGAATTATTTGTAACTCAGCCCACCGTATCGATGCAGGTAAAGCATCTTACGCAAGCGGTAGGTGTACCTCTATTTGAATACGTCGGAAAGCGTATTTATCTAACCGAAGCAGGAAGAGAAGTTTTAAGTACCTGCAAGGAAATTTTTAAATGTCTCGACAGGCTTGAGACTACTATTGTCGATTTAAAAGGAATGAAGCAGGGGAGACTCAGACTAGCAGCAGTTACTACAACTAAATACTTTATTCCCAAGTTATTCAAACCGTTTTGTCAACTTTATCCCGGCGTTAGCGTTTCTTTAGAAATAACCAATCATAATGCCCTGCTTTCGCGGTTGAATGAGAATCTTGACGACCTTTATATTCTCAGTTGTCCGCCAGAAAGAGAAGATATGGAAACAAAGGCATTTTTGGACAACCCCTTAGTTTTAGTTGCCCCATACGACCATCCTCTTGCCCATAAACGTAATATTCCATTAAAATACTTAGCTAACGAACCTTTTATTATGCGAGAGCAAGGTTCTGGAACTCGTAAAGTAATACAGCAATTTTTTGCTCAGAATAAAATATCGGTACCGATAAATCTGGAACTTGGCAGCAATGAAGCTATCCAACAAGCTGTAAGTGACGGTTTGGGGATTTCAGCTTTATCTCTTCATACCTTAAATTCAACAGACTTAATGAATAAACTAGCGATATTAGATGTTGAAGGTTTTCCCTTATATCGTCAATGGCACGTAGTGTATCCCAAGAAAAAACAACTTTCAATTACCGCTAGTACTTTTTTAGAATATTTGCTCGTACAAAGCCAGCAATTTTCTGTGGATCAAAAAAATCCTTTACAGCTAATTAAAGATTTGCAAATCATGTCCTCACTTGGCACAAATCAAATTAAAGCAAAAGTTACAACTTGAGAATTGGGCATGGGGCATGGGGCATGGGGCATGGGTAATTGGTAATTGGTAATGATTATTTATTCTTCTCCTTGTCCCCTTGTCCCCTTGTCCCCCCATCTCCCCCTCTCCCCCTCTAATCCAACTCTCGCCGACCTTCCAAAGCTCTTGCCAAGGTGACTTCATCAGCATATTCTAAATCGCCACCTACAGGTAAACCAAAGGCGATGCGCGTTACCTTGGTGAATGGCTTGATTAATTGACCGACATATAATGTAGTAGTTTCACCTTCTACACTGGGGCTAATAGCTAAAATAACTTCTTTAGGATTTTGCTGACTTACCCGTCGTATTAAAGGTTGAATATTTAACTGTTCTGGCCCAATACCCTCTATGGGAGAAATCACCCCTCCCAAAACATGGTACTTGCCTTTATATTCCCTTGTTTTTTCCAAAGCAATGACATCGCGAGAATCTGCGACTACACATATAGTTTCCTTGTCGCGCTTGGCATTGCGGCAGATTTCACAAACGGGTTCGGAAGATAAATGAAAGCATTGCCGACACAAGCCTATCCGTTTTTTGGCATCAATTAAAGCTTGTGCTAAAGCTTCTACTTCTGCTTCAGGTCGTTTTAAAATGTGCAGCGCTAATCTTTGGGCAGTTTTCGGGCCAACTCCCGGTAAGCGTTGCAATTGCTCGATTAATCGTGCTAGAGGACGTGCGTAAACCGTTTTCTTGTCTCCAATATTTGCTTACCTATATATAATGACATTTTTACAGAATTCTGGATTAGTTTTTTGATTAATTTCAAGTGAAAGGGAAGGCGGTACGCAAAGCGTCAAGCTCTTAGCTTATCGCTCAGATTAAAAAATCCATATAATCGCAAAAATCGTAAAAATTAATTGAAATTTGTTCTTCGGAGCAATATAAAAATAAGAAATGGTTAGCTATTCTGGCGATCGCAACATAGAAATTCTACAGATTGATGGATTGACAATGGAGCCACTTGAGTTTTTTGATTTGGATCCCCTTGCAGCTATTTGGGCAGATCCAGAAGTCACTCGATTTCTTCCGAGTCGTGGCGTTCCTATTCCTAGAGAAAACGTTGAATCGTTGAACATTGGCAACAAAGAGGATATGGAATTTGGAAAATTGTAGAAGATGAAACGTGTAAAATGGTTGGCTCCGCAAGGACTTAGTTACTTAGAAGAATTGAATGAAGTAGAACTTCTTTACGGTTTGGCTAAAGCATATTGGGGCAAAGGAATTGCTACAAAAGCAGCGAAAGCAACAGTTTCATACGGTTTTAATCAAGCCAATTTAGATAGAATTATTGCGATGGCTTTACCTGAAAACGAAGCTTCAAAAAAAGTGATAGAGAAAGCGGGCTTAGAGTACGAAAAACAATTGCACATCTTTAATTTAGACGCTCTCTACTATTCTATTCAACGTCAAGGATAGATTTGGTTGAGGAAGGTAAAAACTATGATGATTCCAAAATGAACGGATTGCGGTAGCATGATTTAAGTTAACTACCAGGTCAAGTTATATACTAATTTGTATAAATCATTATGGTAAATACCTCAACAAATTTCCCAGATATAAAAAACCATTGGGCAAAAGAATTTATTGAAGCTCTGGCAACACGAAGGATTCTAAATGGTTATCCTGATGGTAGTTTTCGTCCGAATCACTCGGTAACGAGGGCTGAGTTTGCTGCTATTATTACTTCAACTTTTGATCAAATCTCCAAGAAGCGGGAATACATAGCTTTTGTTGATGTTCCTAGCTCGCATTGGGCATTTTCTGCAATAAAAAAGTCTTACGAAACAGTTTTTATTACAGGATTTCCTAACCGTCTGTTTCGCCCTTCTAATCGCATCACGCGGGCAAATGCGTTAGTTTCAATTATTAGCGGTTTGGGATTTACTAGTAGTGTTGATAGCAATTTATTAAGCGCTTTCCCACAAATTTATCAGGATTATAATCAAATTCCAGACTACGCCAAAATAGCTATGGCTATCTCTACAAAGGCGGGTTTGGTTGCAAGTTATCCAGATATTAAATTACTCAACCCCACTTTAGCAGCAACTCGTGCAGATATTTCTGTCTTTGTTTATCAAGCTTTAGTTTATTTAGAAGAAGCTGAAAAAATTGATTCGGAATATTTAGTTTCACCACAAGTTTCCATTACACCTAATCCAGAGAATACTCGCGAATATGACATTATTTGTTTTGGTGATGAAGTTCCTGGTGTTTTAAGTTTGGTATGTGCTTCAAGAGAATATCATCGCCGCACGGGTAAATATCCTCGCAGTTTATTATTATTTAAAGGAAATTCTCAATTAGGAGTTGGCGGACATTTAGTTCGCGGAGGCTTGTCGTATCTAGATCGTTCGCAGATTCCTATTTCAATTCGTCGGCAGTATGATTTAGATACCTTTGGAGATTCACCCGCTATTTATCAAGAGTTTCTGCAACGTTCTGGAGTTTATCAAATAGCTTTAGACCCGCAAGATGCTGATATCACTCTACGTCAAATGTTGCAAGAAGTAAGAGCTAATATTCTCAGCAATGCAGAAATTAAGTTGGTAATCAAAGACGAAAATCAAATAGCTGGTATTAAATTAACTAGAGGTGAAACCTATACCGCGAAGCAGTTTATTGATTGTACTGTCAATGCCGAATTAGCTCAATTTGCTGGAGTAAAAAAATTAAAAGGCTTTGAAACATTTGGTTTACCAGATTCAGAATTATCGGTAACTTCGACTTTTCAAACTAAAGGATTAACTGTAGATAATCTTAAAAGAATTGAATATGAATATTTAGAAGGTTTTACCAATTTAGCAAATACTGAATTTCAAAACTTGATAAATATTGCTGCTGGTAATAACTCAGAATTTGCAGATTATCTGAGACAAAATTTAATCGATAGTAATGGAAATTTGAAAACGATGTACGCGGGTAAAGACTACATCGATGTTCGCTCTAAAGCTTTATCAATTGCTTACCATAGTTTCCGAGGTACTACCTTATCTCTACAAACCAGCGGAAGTATTTTAGATAATGGCAATATCGCGATTTTAAATAACAATACATTGTCTTGGAATGCTTTACTATTCGATGTGAATGCAGCACAAGCAGAAAATCTAGCCAGAAATAAAGCTTTACCGACATCCGCAATGCGTGAGGAAATGGAATTTGTTAGTAAGTGGTTTAAAAATATTGGTGCTACCGAAGTAATACCAGCTTCCGAATTATACATCCGTCATGCAGGAAATGTTATCGGAGCGGTAGAACCCTTCAGGGGAGCAGAAATGCTGGCTGGAGGAATTCCTGAAAATGAAGCTTTGGGTACTTTTGGCTACCATTTTGATATTCGTGGAGGTATCAAAGGTTTGGGTAATAGAGTTTTAGAAAAAGGATTAAAGGAAGTAAGTTTGCATTTGCCACCATTATTTAATTTTGGCATTCAACACGCTTTAATAAAAGATGTTCCAAATCTCGCTGTTATCAGCCCCGCTTCTGGATTTCAAGGTTACGCTTGCTCTGCTGGTAGAATCGTAGAATTTAACTGTGGTGTTGGGCAGGGAGTGGGAATTGGTATTGGTATTGCATTATCAGAAAATCGTCTTCTGGCAGGAATTAGTAATTTAGAAGTGCGGCAAGTTTTGGTAGATACTGAACGTTTACCAAAGATATATGGAGTCAGTTATCTTGAGCAAGCGCGGGAATTGGATGTTTTTGAGAATTTGATTGCTTGATGTTGTTGTGGAAATTGATATCAGTAATATTCATTATATGCAGGGGAAATTAATGATGTAGAACTTAAAAATCAATTAGATAAATTAAAAGCTCGGGGTTGGGAATGGGAAATAGTTGAAATGGTTGTTATTAAGCGTAGCGATGATAAATTTTTTGATTTTTTTATATACCTAAAATGTGAAGTTGTTCCCTTTCCTATTTTACAACTTGGATTTTACTCTAAATAATAAAGCGATAAATCGCTTACTACGAGCCGATGAAAATTAGACAGCAAAAAACGCCTCCCAATTTCTCGGAAGGCGTTTTTATTTAAAGACGTAATATCATGTCTCTACAATATTTAGTTTTTAACCGTTGATTGCGGGAGCGCTGATTGCAACAGGAGCAGTTTCACCAGCAGCCAAATCAAGTGGGAAGTTGTGTGCATTTCTTT